>CACXKY010000045.1:0-17080 GCA_902768325.1 Fibrobacter succinogenes | reverse complement strand
TAACGAGGCGTGGTTGCGAGAGCAAAATCCTTACCGGAGGTTTCATTACCGACGAATGGATTTTGCGGTCTAATAAGTACCCAGCAAGCTACGAACTTTTTCCATCATGGCCTTGGACTTCACGCGGGCCTTCTCCTTGCCGTACGCGAGGATCTTGTCAATTTCCTCGGTGTGGTTCAGCAGGTAGAAGTACTTTTCGCGAGCCGCACCCAGGTGTTCTTCGAGAACGTTCTGGAGTTCCTGCTTCGCGTGGCCCCAGCCCATACCACCAGCGCGGTAGCGGGCCGCAAGCGCATCGGCCTGTTCAGGAGTGGCGAAGAGTTTGTACAACTTAAACACGTTGCAGGTATCGGGATCCTTCGGTTCCTCGATGCCCTGGGAGTTCGTGACAATCTTGCCAATTTTCTTCTTCAAGGCCTTGCTTTCGAGGAAGATGTCGATGACGTTGTCGTAAGACTTGCTCATCTTGCGGCCGTCGAGGCCGGGGATGATACCCGTCGTTTCCTGGAACACCGGTTCCGGGATGGTGAAGACGTCTTCGCCGAAGTGCTTGTTGAACTTGATGGCGATGTCGCGGGCGAATTCCACGTGCTGCTTCTGGTCTTTACCGACCGGAACGATATCGGCGCTGAACATCAGGATGTCGGCGTCCATCAGGCAGGGGTAGCAGTAGAGACCCATGTTCACGTTCGCATCCGGATCCTCGCCGGCGGCTTCGTTCTTGGCGACCTTGTCCTTGTAGGCATGGGCGCGGTTCATGAATCCCTTCGGCGTAAAGCAGCTCAAAGCCCAGCTGAGCTCGAAGATTTCGGGAATGTCACTCTGCTTGTAGAACAGGCCTTCTTCGGGGTTGAGGCCCAGCGCAAGCCAGGTCGCCGCAATCTTGTAGATGTTCGCACGCATCTCGGCACCATTCTGGACGGTGGTGAGCGCATGGTAGTCGGCGATAAAATAGACCGTGTCGTAGGTCTTCGAAAGTTCAAGGGCGGGGCGGATAGCGCCCAGGTAGTTACCTAAATGAGGTGTGCCAGTGGGCTTAATGCCCGTAAGGGAAATCTTTTTCATGGCGACAAAAATAATAATTCTTTTTTTAGTTAAATTTCCAATACAATGTTGCAGAATGAAAAATTCATACTGGTCGACAACGAGGAGGCCCTCTCCGGGCTACTCCAGGACTTGGACCAACACGAAATGGCCGCCGTTGATACGGAGGCCGATTCGATGCATCATTATCTTGCACGACTCTGCCTTATCCAGATTACCATCGGAGACCACCACTACATCGTCGACCCGCTCTGCGGCCTGGACATTTCGCCTTTATTCAAGGCCAAGGCCATGCAGACGCTCATTTTCCACGGTGCCGATTACGACCTCCGCTTACTCTGGCAAGCCTACGGATTTTCCCCCGCCAAGATATTTGACACGATGCTTGCGGCAAAGATGCTCGGAGAACCCCACCTGGGGCTTGCAGACCTCGTCCGCGAATACTTCGGCGAAGAACTGAAAAAGGAAAACCAGCGTGCCGACTGGTCGCTCCGCCCGCTCCCCCTGGACATGTGCGAATACGCCATCCACGACACGTTCTACCTCCACGAGCTTTGCGCCATTCTGGTCGAAAAGCTCCAAAAAGCCGGCCGGTTGGCCTGGCTTACGGAACAGTGCGACGCCCTGATCGAGCACTCCCGCCAGCCGTCCCTAATCAAGAAGGACCCCTGGAGGATTCCCGGATCCAGCCTTTTCGACCCCTGCACGCTCAACCTGCTGAAACATATATGGGAATGGCGCGAAAAAGAAGCCGAAGCGCTGGACCGCCCGCCCTACAAGGTGATGCCCGCCGAACTGATGTTGGCCATCGTCCGCTCCCTGCGCACGCAATTCCCGGAAGTCGACAAAGACCGCATGCCCAAGCTGCCGCGGAACTTCAAGGGAGAGAGACTCGATTCCTTCATCCAGATGTTCAAGACCGCCGTAACCGTCCCGGAAAGCGAATGGCCGGAGAAGCTCCCGAAGGCACCGCCCCCACCCGTGGTCCCGCATTCCGACCTGCTTATCGCCCTCAAGATCTGGCGTGACGAAGAAGCCGAAAAACTCAAGCTGGACCCGTCCCTCATCGCCAACAAGGGGCAGCTCATCTGGCTTGCCGCCCCCGGCAGCATGCCCTGGGAAACCCGCTACGAGGAAGCCCACCTCATGCGCTGGCAGAAGAATATCTGGAACAACATCCTCCAGGAACACCTGCCCACGGCAAAACGCATCGGGGAGGACTAGGCCATGAGCATCGCCGCGTCCATATTCGTATTCATCCTGGTCATGCTCGTATTCGGCAGCAGCCAGATTATTGAATTGGTCCTCAAGAAACGCCGCGAAAAGAAGGGCGAAAACATTATCCAGGACCCGTGGCAGCAAATCCACGATATTCCCGGCTACCGCGATTCCAGGAACATCGCCGCATTCTACCCGCTCAAGGGCGAACCGAACCTGATGCCCATTATCGAAGAGCTGGCCCTGGAAGGCCGCCTGCTGCTCCCCCGCTGCGAAGGCGACGGCATCATGAATTTCTACAAAGTTTCAAGCCTGCGCAAGGATCTCGTCAAAGGCCACTTCGGCATCATGGAACCGCGCGAAGGCCTCGAAAAGTTCGAAGGCGACATCCCCGTATTCCTCGTCCCCGGCACGAAGTTCAACTGGGACGGCAGCCGCACCGGCCACGGCAAGGGCTACTACGACCGCTTCCTCGCGAAGTTCCCCAAGGCCTACAAGGCGGGTATTGCGACCCCCGCACAGATTACAGAAGTTCCGCTAGAGCAGAAAGAGACGGATATCAAGATGGATACCGTCATCGCCTGCAAGGAACGTTACTAGCATTTAGATTGGAGTTTCAATGAGTTTTAACGAAAATAACGACTACCGCCCCCAGAGGGGCTTCCGCGGAGACCGCAGGAAAAACTTCGGACGCAACATGCGCCCCATGAACGCGGCCGCCCCTGCCGCAAGCGATACGGAATCGTCCCCGCAAGTCGCCGTAGGCGGCATCAAGGAAGTCGCGGAACTCCTCGACAGGAACCCGCTGTTGGTCCACCGCATCCTCTTTATGCACCAGTCGGGAAACCCGAAGCTGTACGAACTCCAGAAGCAGGCCAAGCGTGCGCACGTCCACGTGCAGCAGGTCGATTCCAAGGTCCTCGACAACTACGCCCGTCCGAACCAGGGCGTCGTCGCCTTGATGAACGAAAAGGAACTCCTGAACTGGATGGACATCCGCGAAGAGCTGTTCAATGCCGTGGATGCCGGCGAACCGAAACTCGTCGCCGTTGCGACCAACATTGAAGACCCGCGCAACCTGGGCGCCTGCATCCGCAGCTGCCTCGCCCTCGGTGTCGACATCTTCCTCATCCCGGCAAAGGGAATGTGCGGCATCACGCCGTGCGTCGCCCGCACCTCGGCCGGAGCGCTTGAAAAGCTCCGCATCTGCAGGCCCGACAACCTCGAAGCCGCCGTCAACGAACTGAAAATGGCGGGCTACCAGATTCTCGGCCTCGACGCGGACACCGAGACGAACCTCGCCGATTTCAAATTCTCCGACAACGCCGTCATCGCCGTCGGTGGCGAAGACGTCGGCCTCCCGCCGTTCATCAAGAAGCAATGCGACGCTGTCCTCAGGATCCCGATGAAACCCGAAGCGCATTCCTACAACGCCTCGGTAGCCCTTTCCCTTGGACTTTACGAATACTCCAGGCTCCGTATCAAGCCATAAGTTTCTTTTGTTCTCAAAACCTAAACCGAAGAAGGACGATTTATGGAAAGCGCACGAAAGATTATCAACCAGTTCCTCAAGAGCAAGTATAGCGGGAACGAACTGAAAAGCGAACTGTTCAAGGCTGGCGAAGCCGCGCAAGAGGAAGGCTGGACCTTTATGGATGCCAGCTTCCAGCTGGGCGGTGTCGCACGCGACAACGGGCTTGCACCGGAAGAAGTCGAACAGATCCTCCGTCGCGCCTTCTCGACCGAAAAGCGCAGTGCCGAACGCACCGAAGACAAACCCAAGGACATCCACGAAGAACCCGCTCCGGCGCCTATCCAGCCGACGATTATTTCGCCAATGCCCGCCGGTATGTTCTCCATGGACCAGATGCTCGCCATGGGCCTCGATACGCAATCCCTGACGCTGTTGCAGAACCACAAGATCGACCCGGAAGCGCTTTCCATTCCGTGGCCGAGCCACGACTGGCGCAAGGATCTCGCCAAGTTGCTCGAAGCCGTATTCCAGCCGGACGAGACCATCGAGTTCAAGGTTTCCGAAACGCCCAAATGCACGGCAGAACTGGTTTCGAACATCGTCAACCAGGACGCGAACATCACCAAGATCATGAAGAGCCTCGACAGTCCCGAAGGCGCCTTGATCTGCGTGAACGCGACCAAGGGCGGCGAAGAAGCGACCGACGAAAGCTTCCGCTACCGCTATGTCGTCGTCGACAACCCGAAGATGCTCCTTGCCAAGCAGCTCGCCTACTACAAGGCGTTGAACCTCCCCTGTGCCGCCATCGTGAACACGCTCGGTGCAAACTCCGCACAGGCCTGGATCAAGATCGGCGCGAGCAACCTGGACGAATACAACGACCGCGTAGACTTCCTGTTCAAGACGCTTGAAGAACAGGGCTTCAAGGTCGACCCGATTAACCGCAACCCGAACATGATGGCCCGTATGCCGGGCGTGTTGCGCGGAGGCAAGCAGCAATACCTCATCGGCCTCGAACAAGGCGCGAAGAACTTCCAGGAATGGCGCGAGTGGGTGGAATACTCCCTCGACGGCAAGCCCCTCGTGGAACTTGCAAGCGACAGCGAAGAAGCCCCGAAGAAAGACGCAAGCATCATCGAGAACATGTTGCGCACCGGAGAATTCTTCCTGTTCACGGCCCCGCCGAAAAGCGGCAAGTCCTTTGCCCTCATGGACCTCGGGCTTTCCATTTGCTACGGCGAAGACTGGTTCGGCAACACGACCTCTTCCAACGACGTGCTGTTCATCAACTTCGAGCTCACCAAGTCCGTATTCTTAAACCGTCTGCACCTGCTCGGCGGAATCCGCGGGCTCAACGCGAGTACGCCCAAGTTCGGTTTCTTGAACCTGCGCGGTACGGCCCTTTCGCCTATCGAAACGGCACAGCTCATCGCAAAGCGTATCGAGGGTGCGAAAAAGTTGGAAAACCACGATTACCGCATCGTCATCATCGACCCGATTTCCGCCGTGCTCCACAACCCGAAATCCATGCGTCTCACCGGTGCCCCCCACCAGATGCTGATGCAGATGATCGATACCATCATCGCCCTTACCGGATGCGCCGTCGTCACGGCGTGCAACAACGACGAATACCCGTACCTCTGCAACCGTGCGGACAGCGTCATGTCGCTCACTCCGGTGGAAGGCAGCCTGGACCTCTACCAGATCAACGGCAACTTCCGTGAATTCCCGAAGATGATTGCCCGCGAATGCTCGTGGATCTACCCCAGGTTCATCGTATAGTTCTTTTCAAATATCCATTATGTACACAAGACAAAGCCGCAAGCCGAATACCAGAAGCAGGTTCAACGCGAAAGCGCCCGCCCCCAAAAAGGCCGACACCACCGCCAAGGAAACCGTACAGATTCCCCGCAGGGTCCCCACGTTCGAGGACCTAAAGCAACAGCTGACCTCGTGGGCGACAAACGAAAAAATTCCTGGAAAAATCCAGGCCTGGTTCACCAAGGAAATACTCCCCGAGAACTGCGACTGGAAATTCGTCACCAAGAAGGCGGCCAACAGCGATACGCTTATCTTAGAACCGCCCGCCAAGGACATGGCGGCCCCGGAAGTCGTCACCCGCATCGAGGAACAGCTGAAGAAGGAACACCTCCGCGTTTTGCGCAAGGCTATCCGCCAAGTTTGGTTCAGAGCGACCGGTGACGGACGTTTCGCGCTCTTGGTACAGACGGACTGCTACGGCAAAAAATCCGTACACGAATTCAAGACTTTCGCAGAATTCCTCCAGCGCAACTGCCCCGAAATCATCAGCTGCCATCAAGTCCAGTGCCAGCCGGACAAGCTGTTCGACCCGGCCTACCGGCAGACCGTCCGCACCGACCTGAAATGCCATTTCGGTAACGACTTTATACCGCTTGCAGAAACGGGATTCCGCATGCACATCCTGGACTGGGCGCCGCGCATGAAGGATGCCTGGCTATCGCTCCCCGCGCGCATCAAGGATGCCCTCCACCCGTCTGCCGAAGACAAGTTCTTCGAGTTCTATTCGGGCTGTTCGTTCGTGAGCGCATCGCTCGCAGGGCTTTTTTCGCAAACGGAAGCCCTGGACTGCCGCGAATCGGCGATGCTTTCCACACGCCAAAATACCCGCAACCTCGCCGGAGGCAGCCTGAAGTTCCACCGCGAACAGCTCGAGGCGAACTTCTTCCTGAAATTCTTCAGCAAGGCCGCCAACGACGGTCGATGGACCTTCTATTTCAACCTGCCTAGCGGTGAAGGATTCCCCTCCGGAGCAGAACAGGCCATCGCGGCCGCACGCCCCGAACGCATCCTCCTCCAGGCGCCCGACCTCGAAACCGCCGCCAAGGAAATCAAGCATTTCCGCCGCGAAGGCTATATCTTGCGCAAGAGCGTCCCCCTGTACCTCGAACCCGGTACCGGGAAATTCGACCTTCTGGTGCTGTTTGTCCCCGACCGGGCGGGCCTTTTGGGCCAAAATCCGGCCCTGAGACGTGCCAAAGGGAGCGTTATGAAGCCAAAAGAACGCATTTCCCGCGAAAAAAACGCCAATATTCCACATTTTGTCCAATCCAGGCCTACTTTTAAGCAGAGAAAAGATTAAATTATTACATAACTTGTTCACGTTCAAAGAGTTACAAGGTTTATTATGCAGTTTTTCAAATGTGCGACAATCTGCCTGGGCCTTTCCGCCCTGATCGCATCGGCCTATATCGTCAAGGAAGGTGACACCCTCTGGGACTTGAGCGATGAATTCCTGCACGACCCGTTCGCCTGGCCGGACCTTTGGGAAAACAACCGGCACATCCAGGACCCGCACTGGATTTATCCGGGCGATTCCATCTACTTTGGCGACAGCATCCGCGAAGAACAGGTTCTCCGCACTCCTGGCGACAAGAATCCCTGCCAGACCGCCGTATCCGACACCAACCTCCCCAAGGGAGTGAGCGCCGTCGGCTGCGATAACGCGGACGCCCGCGACGGAGACTTCGAGAGCATGCTCGGCGACCTCCGCAACCGCGACAAGAAGAAAAAGAAGACCAAGTCGGTCGATTCGTACTATTACCTGCAGCACCCGGCTCCGAAGATTTTCAACGGCTATTACCAGATGAACGCGCCGATTATCCTCACAATCGACAGCCTCAAGAAAGATAGCTCGTTCTTCACCATCCGCTCCGGAGAAAAGAAGGAACCCCTTATCCACCTGCCCGAAACCGAAGTCGTTCTCGGGATTGGCAAGAAGACCTCCCTCAAGGCCAAGAAAGGGGACCTCGTAGAAATCTTTGACGCACGCGCCATCGACGTTCCCGCCGCCAAGGGCAAGAGCTTCGACAAGTTCGCGCTGCTTCGCATTACGGGAATTGCAAAGATTACCGCCGTCGGCGACAACTATTCCCGCGCCCAGATTGTCCAGGGCTTCCGCGAAATCCGCATCAACCAGTCCAAGGCACGCCTGAAGAAGCCGCTCAACACCATCAACGTCACCGGCTACACCCCGGTCAAGGAAGTCCATGTCGACTCCATGGCCGTCATCCGCTACTCGATGGACCCGATGCTCATCATCGGCGCTTACTCCTACGTGCTCATCGACAAGGGTTCCGCACAGGGCTACAACTCCGGTGACGCCGTCGCCGTATGGGAAAAGGACGCGGCCGACCCGACCCTTCCGCCCCGCCTGCTTGGACGCGGCATTATCGCACGTGCAGCCGTTAACGAATCTGCCGTGCTCATCCGTGAACTCTATTCCAACAACCGCCGGATCGAGATTGGGCACAAAGTCTCCGTCACCCATTCGGCGAACGTAGCCAAGTGACCAAAGCCTTAGTCATCATCGCCGCAATCGCATTCACCCTTGTCGCTTTCCTTATGGGGAGCAGCGTCTTAATACTGCTATTCCCCAGCATATCGGCAAGCCTCCCCCTGTAGCGAGGCGGCATGGCGATAAGATTCTCCAAGAACAACCTTCTGTTTTTCGCGCTCTTCGCCGGAGGCATCGTATTGCCTACGGCTATCCTTTCGTTCCTCAGTTTCAGGAATATCCAGAACGAAATCTTCCTCGCGCAGAAAACGTTCGACGAGAATCGGAACGCCTTCCAGAAAGATGTCGAGGAAGCTGTCCTCAACGAGCAAGAAAAAATCTATCAAGAAACCAAGGCGGCTTCGCTGTTCCTCTACGAGCAGCCCCGCAGCCTCCTCGAATTCGGTAACGCGACCGCGTTCAAGGACGTGAACGGCATCGAAGCCATTTTCCTCTACAACGACAACAGGCTCGTCTACCCCGACATATCGTCGAGGCACTTCTACAAGACGGCCGACTTCTCGAGCGTGAGGCCGAGCCCGATCGAGAAGCAGATGTTCATCGAGGAGCAGTCCAAGGGAATCGGACAATCGAAGGGGATTAGCGAGCAGGCCTACATCTCGCGGTCTTTCCGGATGCTCCACTCGCCGCTGGAATCCACAAGCGACCAGGTGCAGAACATCTTGGGCTTAATCCGACTGGCCTACAAGAGCAACAACTATAACGAAGCGCTCCGCCTGTTGCGCATCTTGGAACAGCACCCCCACCTGCAAGGCTACCTGCATGCCGACCTGACGCGCTCTGTTAACCTCCTCCACTTCGAAATCCTCGTCAAGCAGAAGAAGCACCAAGAGGCGGAAGACTACACCCTGGCCGTCCTCTCGCAGTTCCTCCAGAGCGACCACATCGAAGACATTTCTTCGGCAAGGTTCTTCTTCGAAGAAGCGTTCACGCACATCCTTTCGTTCGAAGACTTGAGCCAGGAAAAGCGCGAAGCCTTTTGGAACCTGCGGTCGAACTTCAACCACCAGCTGGGCTACATGGACATCCTCGCCAAGTACAAGGACCTGTTCGCCGAGCTCTTGGAAAACGAACTTTCTCCCAAGGACGGGATCCTGTACAATACCGACGGGCCCATCACGCTGTTCAAGATGAGCTACCCCCAGCTTTCGGGAAACCAGATCGTCATCGCGAAAATCGACAACGAAGCCTACCGCAACCGCCTGCTTGACAAGATCCGGAACGTCGCGCAGAGCTGGAAGAACATCCCCTTCTCCATCGTCGACGAAAACAACGAGACGCTCATGGGGAACATCCCCGACAGCGCGGGCGTCCTTTCGCAGGTACGCATCTCCGACGCCTTCGACTGGGAATTCTCGCTCTACGAAAAAGATGTCAAGGAAATCCGCCAGGAATCGCGCCAGCGCATGTTCCAGATGTACGGGCTGTTGTCGTTCTCGCTCATCACGGTCCTGCTCGGTTCGTTCCTGATGCTCAGGTTCATCATCCAGGAGCATAAACTGCTTGCCATGAAGGCGAACTTCCTTTCGAGCGTTTCACACGAGCTCAAGACACCGCTCACCTCTATCAAGATGTTCGCCGAAATGATGGCCCGCGGCCGCGTGCAGAAGGTCGAAAAGGTCCAGGAATACTCCGGGCTTATCGGCAAGGAAGCTTCCAGGCTCGAAAACCTGATTGGCGCCATCTTGAACTACACGCGCATGGAACACGGGACGGGCGCGTTCAAGTGGGAAAAGCTCGACTTCTCCATCTGCGCCCAGAAGGTGTTTGACGCCATCGAAGACATCGGTATCGAGAAGGGTCTGGAATTCCATACAAAGTTCGAACCCAACATTCTGGTCATGGGCGACTACACCGCGCTTTACAGCCTGGCACAGAACCTCATCGAAAACGCCATCAAGTACACGAACGCTCCCGGCGAGATTACAATCAAGGTCTATAGCGAAGACGGGCGCGGAGTCTTTTCCGTGGCCGATACCGGCGTCGGCATTCCACTATCGGAACAAAAAAATATATTTAACGATTTCTACAGGGTGGGTGACGAGATGACCCGCAGCACGAAGGGCTCGGGGCTCGGCCTTGCCATCGTCAAGCGCGTTGCAGAAACCCACAAGGCAACCATTTCTCTTTCTAGCAAACCCGGCAAAGGTTCCACCTTTACCATCAAATTCAAAAAGGTAGACTGACCATGCAGTACAAGATTCTCATCGTCGAAGACGAAGAAATAATCCGCCTCGGTCTCCAGGACAACTTCGAACTGGAAAACTACATCGTCGAGACAGCCTGCGACGGCGAAGAAGCCATTGCCAAGGCCGATTCCTTTGAACCGCATCTCGTTCTCCTCGACTTGATGATTCCCAAGAAGAGCGGTTTCGAAGTATGCCGCGTCATCCGCAAAAAACATCCGGGCTGCTTTATCATTATGCTCACGGCCAAGACCGAAGAGACGAGCAAGGTGGCCGGCCTCGAGATGGGCGCCGACGACTACGTGACCAAGCCGTTCTCCATCCTGGAACTCCTCGCCCGCGTAAAGGCGTTCCTCCGCCGTGCCGAAACCGCGGCCAAGCCGGAACCGGCCCCCATTTCGCAGGATTCCATCGACTTTGCCGACATCCACCTCGACTTCAAGAAGTACGAAGCGACCAAGGGCGGCGAACCGCTCGACATGTCCACGAGGGAATTCCAGATTTTGAAATACTTCTGGCAGCACCGTGGCGAAGTCGTGCTCCGCGAAGACCTGCTCCAGGAAATCTGGGGTTACACGCCCGACAACATGCCTTCGACCCGTACTATCGACAACCACATCGTCAACCTCCGCAAAAAGCTGGAAGACGACCAGGCCAACCCGAAAATCATCCTTTCCATCCGCGGCGCGGGATACAAGTTCGACGCCTAGAAACATGCTGTACCTGTTGCGCAAATCGAATTCATTCAGGACTGCGGCGAAGACGCTGCTGGTCCTCGTTTGCGCACTATGTAGCAGCACCTTCGCCGGCAAGATGGCCTATTCCCTCCAAGAAGCCATCTACCTCTTCGAAATGAAGGGCGAAACCGACGAAGCGGTACGTATCCTCGAAAAGATTGCCAACACGGGAGATGCCGAAGACAAGGAAGACGCGCTCTTCTACCTCGGTAAAATCCAGGAGCTTGCCGGCAACAAGACCTCGGCGAACTTCTACTACAACCAGAGCCTCGACAACACCCGCGAGACGGCCAAAGCGTACTGGCTTGCCGAACGAGAAGCCGAAACGACCCGCCAGAACGAGAACCTCCTCCGCAAGAAGATTTCACTCAACGCCCCCATCCAGAAAATCTTCCGTGGAACGACGACGTTCATCTTGTTGCAGAACAGCAAAATCGTGAGAGTAGACCCCGATACGATTGTCCCCGTAAAGTTTAACCCTGCCCGCGGTTCCGAAATCTTGAGGATAGACGACCAGGGCATCTGGTACCAGAGCCCAAGCAAGGACAGCCTCTACTACCAGTCCATCACGAGCAAGGTGCAAAAGACCTTCCCCATTGCCGCCACTACAAGCCTGTTCACGCATGGCGACAACGCCCTCGCGCAAAGCGCACATACCTTGACCTTGTTAAACAAGAAGTCCATCAAGTTCCAGATCAGCGAAAAGTACAACGG
This sequence comes from Fibrobacter succinogenes, assembly GCA_902768325.1. Classification (GTDB taxonomy): domain Bacteria; phylum Fibrobacterota; class Fibrobacteria; order Fibrobacterales; family Fibrobacteraceae; genus Fibrobacter; species Fibrobacter succinogenes_A. The sequence goes on along the minus strand of CACXKY010000045.1, from coordinate 5,371 downwards.
CTGCAACATCGAGGCGTTCTACCCCACAACGGGCCACTACATCTTGAACTGCCCCGACAACTCGCTACACTTCATCTCCAACGAAGACGCCAACGAGACCTATTCCATCACGCTGTTCGAACCCATCAAGAGCGTCCTCGTCATCAAGAAAGACATCCTTCTACTGTCCGGAAACACGCTGTTCTGCTACCAGCCCAAGAACAGCTCCAGCCCCAAGTGGAAGATCTCGTTCAGCAACGCCGAAAAGATACAGGCCTTTGAAGACCGGATTGCCGTCCTGGAAGCCTCCGGAAGGGTCATCCTCGCCAGCCGGGAAAACGGACAAACTATATCATTTATACGTAGTGACGCCGCCGATATCCAGGAGCTCGCCCAAGGGACTCTCGGCCTGTTCACCAACGAAGGTGCCCTCACCGTCGTCGATACGCTGCTGCGACCCCTATGGCATTTCAACTTTGCAAAGCCCCTGTTCACGGACATCATCCGTACCAAGGGAAACATCTACCTGATTTTCGACAATGCGCACCTGCAAGGGATTTCTCCCCATTACTACGGCAAGCGCCCCCTCCAATCAGAAATACTCGCCAAGCAGGCCGCCTTCCATGTGGAACGGAGCGACTGGAACCCCCTCCCGGCCCTCCTCGATTCCATATTCAAACTGGAACCGGGCAATGCCGAAGCGTGGCTATTCCGCGCACTGTTCCTCGAGAACAACAAGGGTAGCGACAAGGACAAGCAAAAAGCATGGTCCGAAGCCGTGCGCCATTCCGTCAGCAACCCCTACGCGACCCCGCTTATCCTGGGGCGTTACAGCAAGGCCATCGGCGCCAAGTTCGTAAGCCTCCTGAACATTTCGCCCAAGACTAAATACCCGCAGCTGTTCGGGAGCAAGAAGAACCTGTACACCATCGACCCTGCTGCTGAACGCCTCATCTGCATCAATGCCGAAAACGGAGAATTCCGTTGGAGCAAGGCTTTGGCCAAAATGGACAACAGCCCCGTCATGGCAAAAGACGAAAACATCCTCGCCATCGTCTCGGGACTCTCCCTGAACATCCACGAATTGAGCAAGGACGGCAGCACTACATCGATACAGCTTCCCGGAAAGGCCTTCAGCATCCAGATTATCGACAACGCCATTTACGTTTCCACTTGGAACGGATTCCTCCTGAAGATCCTCCGCAACGACAATAAGCTCGCCTGGTCCCGCAAGATATTCTCGGTTCCCTTCGTCTTTACCAAGAGCGAAAACGAACTGCACGTGGCAAGCCTGGACGGCGACATTCAGCACCTTTGGGACGGTTCCGGCCAAATCAAGGGGAGCGGATTCAAGATCCTAAACGGCATTTCCATGCTGGCCCAGGCCGACAACATGCTCGCCATCGCCACGAACAACAACCGCATTTACCTGTACAACACGACCGATTCCACGAAGGAACCCGTCCAGATCTTGTTGGAATCCTCCATAAACTCCCTACAGTCGATTGCCTACCAGGGCAAAAAGCACTTCCTGATAGGCCTTGCCGACCAGACCTTGCTTTTCTACACCTCCAGCGGGGCGCCCCTCTGGAAGTTCCTGGGCAAGAACACCATCTTCAATACCCCATACGTCCATAACGATATCGCCTGGCTTGACCAGGGCAACGAAGTCATTGCCATCTCCCTCAAGGACGGCAAGGTTGTACAGAAATTCAGTACCCCGGGAGGGGCCGGAACCCCATTTGTTATGAACAGAACCCTCTACAGCGCCTCCTCCAAGAGGCTCTTATACGGATTTTCCCTGTAAAAAAATCTACACCACCCATAAAACAACCCGAATTATTCCATTTTGCCATAATGTGTAAAGATTTTTTAGTAGCAAATTCGGGCAAATGTCACTAAATTTTCATTATAAAGTATTATTTATCGATTACTTTTTATAACGGACATCCAATTTTGGGGTGAAAGGGATATGAGAACTCTAAAACAAATAGCCGTTTTTCTCACTGGTACAGCAGCGCTGTTGTCGACAGCATGTTTAGTGGCGTGCGAAAAAACAAAGACGGAAAAGGCCGTTGCCGAGCCTTCGGAATATCCCCGTGAAGAAACTTTATATATCGGGGGATTCGACTGGGCTCCGCCTACGACGTTCAACCCTCTTGATTACGACCCGAACTTCCCTATCGACGGGAACGTGCGCCTGATGTACGAGACGCTTGTCACGTACAACCAGCTTGATGGCAACCTCGAGCCGATGCTCGCTGACGGATTCGTCCAGACGGATTCCTCCATCGTGGTCCATCTCGACCCGAGAGCCAAATGGAACAACGGGGAACCGGTTTCTGTCGAAGACGTCCTCTATACATTCTATATAGATTCCATCTTGCCGACGCCGCGTCATGGCAACTGGCTCTACATCCAGTCCATCACTTCCGAAGGCAACAACAACATTTCGTTCAACTTCACGAAGAACAACAAGAACCCGCTGATTATCCTCAACGCGATTGCCGAAACGTCTATCTTGCCGAAGGCTGTCTTCGAACCGCTGGTCCAATCGGCCAAGAAGGGCAAGACCTACGACTTCAGCAAGATTACCGAGTTCAAGAACGACTCCATACCGGTCGTTTCGGGCCCGTATAACCTCAAGACCTTCTCTCCGGACAAGATCGTGCTGGAACGCGACGCCAACTACTGGGGCCTCGCGAAGTACAACGGCAAGCTCCCGGCGCCCAAGTACATCATCCACTCGCTCTACAACGGAAACAACCATTTCAACAGCGCGATGACGAAGGGTAACCTGGACATCTCGTCCATCTTCCTCCCCCGCATCTGGGACAAGGCGAAAGACAGCATCCGTGCCTGGAGCCGCGAGGAACCCTACCACCTGCCCGGATCCATCACGACGCTGATTGTCTCGTTCAAGAGCGCTCCGCTCACCGACATCGCTTTCCGCCAGGCCATGATCCACGCCATCAACTTCGAAAAGATCAAGACCCGCGCCGTATCGAACTACACCCCGGCCATCATGGGCGGCTTCATCCTCCCGTTCGGTGCCGAAGCGAAGTTCTTCAACAAGCAGGACTCCGACGACAACGGATTCGGCTACAATGTTGAACTTGCGAAGAAGATTCTCACGGATGCCGGCTATACCTGGAACGACGAAGGCAAGCTCCTCGACCCGAAGGGCGCCCCCGTCCGCGACATCACCATCGAATGCCCGTCCGGCTGGACGGACTGGGAAGACGTCATCAAGGTCGTCGTGGAATCCTTCAACGAGATCGGCATCCCGGCCAAGGAACACTTCGTGGACTACAGCATCTGGGACAAGGACCTGAGACTCGGCACGTTCGACCTCGCCATGAAGACGCAGACCGCGGAACTTTCCGCCGCGACCCCGTGGGCCCGTTTCGACCAGATTATGGGTTCCAACGGCGGCATCAAGCCCTTCGGCGAAGACGCGTTCTCCAACCAGGGCCGCTTCAAGGATGAAAACGCGAACAAGCTCCTCGAGAAGATTCCGACCATCACCGACGAAAAGGAACTGGCCGAAGCCTACCGCGAGCTGAACAAGATTTTCATGGAAACCGTCCCCGTCCTCCCGGTGATGTACCGCCCGACGCAGTACTACCAGTTCTCCACCAAGCAGTGGACAAACTTCCCGACGGAAGAAAATCCCTACGCTCCTCCGCAGCACTTGATTGTCGCCGCAGCAGTGAAGGCGCTGTGGCAGATTAAACCTGTCAAATAGCTTTTTTTAGGTTTTAAAAAGCGCCTTCGGGCGCTTTTTTATTTATTTTTGAAGCGTAAATGATAAGGAGTACATCCCGTGGGCAAAGCTCGTTTTATTCTACCGAATATTTTTACCAGCCTTAACTTTTTGCTTGGCGCTTTTTCCATTTGTTGGACGACCGGAGCCTTTTCTACCTCCGACCCGATTCTCATGGGCGCCTACTTCGTGATTCTCTGCGTGCTCCTCGACAAGCTTGACGGGTTCGCCGCACGCCTCGTGAACGCGAGTTCGGAATTCGGGGCCCAGTTCGACAGCCTCGCCGACCTTATCGCCTTCGGCCTCGCCCCGGCATTCTGCATTGTTTTTGCGTACAAGAACCTCGCCCCGAGCTTCTTCGAGGCTAATACCGCCCTGATGGCCGTCGCCTTCTCAGTGTACGTACTCTGCGCCGCTATGCGCCTCGCCAAGTACAACGCCTGCGACTCCGACTGCTATCACCACCACTTTTCGGGCGTGCCCACCACGTTCGTGGGCGCCATCAACGTCATCCTCCTCGTGTTCCTCAAGAACCGCGAAGGTTTCTTCGCCGACACCTCTTGCGCCACCATCTACATCCCCGTCGTGGTTCTCTTTATCACCGGGCTCCTGATGGTCTCGCCGCTGTTCTTGCCCAAGTTGCAGCCGCGCAAGAACAAGGCGTTCAACATTTTCCAGGCCGTACTGATCCTCATCACCTACGTGAGCGGGTTCATGTTCTTCACCGAGAAAGCGATTATCCTCGAATACCTGCTCCTCCTCGTCGGCTGCTACATGAGCATCGGCCTTATCGTCGGCCTGGTCCAGCGCAGCAAGATTATCGAAGAGGCGAAGGCTTCTAAGAAATAAACGTCGCCGGCAGGTGTTGCCGGAGACGTCGCAGATTAAAGTCTCTAAGATTTAGAGATCGTCGCGGTCGGCCAGGAACTCAGCAAATCCGCGGCCGAACCTCTCGAAAAGCAATTCCAATGGCATGCGTGGCAGCTCGAGCGTCACGCATTCTTTTTTGCGTTCGCTGCACCAGGTACCGAGGCTCCCCGGCGTGGGGTAACCGATGTCCGGTACATACGGGATGCCGAAAACGTCGACAAGTCCGCGGACGATTTCCGTTTCGGCGGGGGCGTCGATGCAACCGATGGGAGCGTGCATGGAAAGGATGGTCTCGGGGTCGAGCTTTTCGATGAGCGACACGAGGGCGCGCGTTTCCGGTTCGCTTGCGGGGGCGGTTCCAGGCGAGAGGAGCGTATCCCGAGGGGCCTCGAGCACGGAGCGGGACGGAACGGCCCCGGCGTTCCAGTTGGAGGTCGCAAAGTTGCGGTTCAGGTCGACGCCGTTCGCGTTACCGCGGGTGCCGAGAGCGACTCCGTCGGGATTGGCGCAAAGCACAAAGGCGATGGAGCGGAAGTTGCTAGCGAAAGCGCGGAGGGACCGGCTCAAGAGAAACGTCGTCTCGGGTTCCTCGCCGTGGATGGCGGCCACTACCAGCAGGCGGCAGCGGCCCGTGCACGGGATGTAGCGCAAGGGGCAGCCCAGCACCGAGGTGCCGTAGGCAAGCGTCTCTAGCCGCAATGTTCCGCGCGTTTCGGGTTCGAACTTCATCGGGCGTGCCTATACGAAATAAGGATA
>CACXKY010000044.1 GCA_902768325.1 Fibrobacter succinogenes | reverse complement strand
AAATCCTTGTACTTGTTTGCCGTACCGAAGTTCAAGCAGATGGACTTCGCGTGCCCGATGTGGATGTAGCCGTTGGGTTCGGGCGGAAAACGGGTATGCACCTTGGTGCGCTTGCCCGTCTTAAGGTCGTTGACGATGATGTCCTGCACAAAATTCGAAGATTCGGGGATTTCCATTGTGGTATCCTTTGAAAATTTTACGGGCTAAATATAGAAATCTTTTTACTTGCACTCCCCCACAACCCCATTTATATTTATTCAAGGACGATATAATTATCAAGAGGAGAAAATATGGCGTTATTCCACAAGCACCTCGGTAAAATCCTGCTCGGCCTAGCCGCTATCACCTGGACCTCCTGTGGAGACGACAGCAGCACCGGCACCGACACCGGAGATGATGCCACCACATCCAGTTCCAGCCAGGACGGATTATCCAGTTCCAGCCAAGACGGATCTTCCAGTTCAAATGACCCCTCGGGGTCCAATTCCAAGCCAGAATCCTTTACTAGGAACGATTTCGTCAATGCGGATTCCCTGATTACCGCATCAAAGCAGTTCAAAGCCACCACGGAACCATGCGTTACGACCAAGCAATACTGCCAAACCATCAAAGGCGAAACATCGAGCGGCTGGAGGGACGCCGACAAGCTGGTAACCGAAAGGGCCAAGACCATCCTCGACAGCCCCGAAGCACAATATTTCCCCGAAAGCCGCAAGAGCTGCCTCCAGAACATCAAGGAAAATTTTTTCTTCATCACACATTCCGAAACCGTGTACGGCATAAGCCCCTGCTACAATGCCGATGACTATATTCCCGGCGATTCAACCTTCAATTCGAGCACCTTCCCCGAGCTATTCCAGAAAATCGACAATGCCGGGGCCTGCGAAGACGGCGTTCCCAACCATGTCAAGGTCGACGCCACCTACCTGGACGCCGAAAAGGCCAACGCCGACAAGTACGCCAAGGAATTCGAGGACTCCCTGAACAAGAACCTCGACAAGATTGAGGCGGAATGCGATTAGGGCGCACGCGCAACTGCAATTTATCCGTCCGTAGTTTTATATCTTTATAGAGGATCATTTAGAGTTCAGCCCCAGGTGGGCGGACAAACGAGGAAAAATTGAACCGTATCGACGGAAAAACAGAGACACTCTGTATTTTTGGGCATCCCGTGGCGCACAGCAAGTCGCCCGCCATGCACAACGCCCTATTTGAAGCGCTAGGAATCAACGCCCGCTATTTACCCTTCGCCCCAGAACCAGAACATTTCGATGACGCCGTACGCGGTTTCCGTTCTATGAATTTCCGCGGGGCAAATGTCACCATCCCCTACAAGATCGAATTTATGGAAAGCGACGGGACCCCCCGCCTGCTCGACGAACTGAGCGACATCAGCAAGTTCACCGGTAGCGTCAACACGCTTTACTGGAAAGACGGCATTGCCGGCGGCACGCTGTGCGGCACGACGACCGATCCGTACGGATGCATCCGCAACCTCGAAGAACACGGCGTCTCCGTAAGCGGCAAAAAAATTGCGCTACTCGGGAACGGCGGTGCGGCCAAGGCGATCTCCTTCACGCTCGTGGAACAGGGGAACGCACTTACCATCGTCTGCAGGACTCTTGAAAAGGGCAAGGCGCTCGCCGACGGTCTGAACACCGTATTCAAGGATGCCGGCGTCACGGTCGCGACCTTTGCCGACTTCGCAAGCATCTCTGCCAATTTTGACATCATCATCAACGCGACCTCCGTCGGCATGACGCCCCATACAGACGAAAGCCCCATCGACGAAGGCTGCCTACACCAAGACCAGACCGTGTGCGACATCGTCTACACGCCCCCCATGACGAAACTCCTGCAGATGGCCAAGGTCAAGGGTTGCAAGATCGTCACGGGCGAAGGCATGCTTGTCCACCAAGGGCTGGAAAGTTTCAAGAAATGGTTCCCGGCAGAAGTCGCCGGGCATACCAACGAAGAATTGACTGCGATTATGCGCAAAGGAATGCAGGGCTAATATGAAGAGACATATCTTTTTCACTGGATTCATGGCAAGCGGAAAAAGTCGTACCGGCAGGGCCCTGGCCGATCGCCTTGGCAGGCCTTATATCGACACTGACGCGGTCATCGTTGAACGTGCAGGCAAGAGCATTACCGATATTTTTGCGCAAGACGGCGAGGCCGCATTCCGCCAAATGGAAAAAGACCTCATCGCCGAAATCGCGGAAGACCAGACGCCCAAGGTGGTTTCCCTCGGCGGCGGCGCCCTGAACCAGCCCGAAAACCTGAAGGCCATCCGTGAATCCGGGACCATCATCCGCCTGTGGGCCAGTCCCGAAATCCTTTCGGAACGCATCGGACGCAAGAACTCGCGCCCTCTGCTCGCGAACCTCAGTGACGAGGAACGTCTCGTCAAGATCAAGGCGATGCTCAAGGAACGCGAACCCATCTATGCCCAGGCCGACTTTAGCGTCGAAAGCACCAATGACGCAAGCGAAACCCACGTCATTGAACGCATCATGCACATGTTGAAGTTCTGGAACAACAAGGCGCTGGACGTGGTCCCAAGCGGCGGTGGACGCTACCCCATCTTTATCGGCAAGAACATCACTCCCGATGCCGCCTGCCTGCTGGAAGGGCTTCGACTCGCTCCCAATTACGAATTCCTAATCTGCACCGACACGACTATCGCCAAGGCGCAAAACGAACGGCTCCGCGAATTGCGCGGCCAGGCCGGGCGTTGCCCCATCTTCAAGTTCCAGGCGGGCGAACGCAACAAGACGCTCCATAACTTGAACCAGCTCTTCAGTTTTATGCTCCACCGCGGCTACACGCGCAAGAGTTGCCTGTTGCAGTTCAGCGGTGGCGTCGTGGGTGACATGGCCGGATTCGGTGCGGCCACCTACCAGCGTGGAGTCCCGTTCATCCAGTTCCCGACCACGCTCCTCAGCATGGTCGACAGTTCCGTAGGCGGCAAAGTCGCGGTCAACCATCCCGAAGGCAAGAACATGATTGGCGCGTTCTACCAACCGCAGGCGGTCGTTTGCGACCTGGCTACGCTCCAGACGCTCCCCGAGAACGAATACCTAGCGGGCCTTGCCGAAATCGTGAAGTACGGGGTCATTTACGACGAAGAATTCTTTAGCTACATGGAAAAGCATGTCGCCGAAATCAAGCGGCACGACGACGAAACGTTGCGCCACCTGATTTTCCGCAGTTGCGAAATCAAGGCCGAAGTCGTCGGCATCGACGAGAAGGAATCGGGGCTCCGCGCCATCCTCAACTACGGCCACACCTTCGGACATGCCATCGAAAAACTCACGAACTACGAAAAGTTCAGCCACGGCATCGCCGTATCGCTCGGCATGCGCGTCGCGGCCAGGGCCGCCGTATTGCTCGGCATGCTCGATGAATCCGCCGAAAAGCGCCAGAACGCATTACTCGACGCTCTCGGATTCGTGAAGACGTTCAACATCGACGCCGAAGCGGCATGGAACGTCATGGCCATCGACAAGAAGGCCGAAAAGGGCGCACGCGTTTACATCTTGCCTACCAAGATTGGCAGCGTCAAGAAAGTCGTGAATATTGAAAAGGATCTCGTAACCAAGTCCTGGGAAGCTATCCAGGCAAAAGAGGCATAAATGAGCATATTGGTTACAGGCGGTACCGGAGCACTCGGTTTTCACCTCCTCTCGAACCTTCGAGGAACGAACCACGAGCTATTCAGCTTCAGTGACGAACAACCGCAGCCATGGCAGAAGAATGACGGCGTCGAGTACCTCAATGGGAACTTGCTCAACTTCAAGGACGTGTACGAGATGCTGCAAAAGGCGCAGCCGACACAAATCTACCACCTGGCGAGCCAATCTTCCGTGGGCCTCAGCTACAAGAAGCCCTACGAGACGCTGAACATCAACCTCCTGGGTACGCAGACCATCCTCGAAGCGGCAAGGCAGGTTTGCCCCAAGGCCAAGATTCTCCTCTTGAGCAGTAGCGAAATCTACGGGCGCACGGACCAGCAGTTAACTTGTCTGCACAAAGAAAGCGACTTGCCGAACCCGCTCACGCCCTATGCGACCTCCAAGGCCTGCATGGAACTGCTCGGAAACCAGTTCCGCAACGCGCACGGGCTCCACATCGTTTTCGCTAGGCCGTTCCACTTTACCGGCCCGCACCATAGCCGCCGTTTCGTACTCCCCTCCATTGCGCACCAGCTCGTCAAAATCAAGCACTACGGCGCCGAACCGGTCATCTATTCCGGCAGCCTGGACGTGAGCCGCGATGTCGTCGATGTGCGCGACGTTGCCCGCGGTTTGATCCAGATTTTGAACGCAGGGGCATCCGGCGAAGTCTACAACATCTGTTGCGGCAAGTCGTACACGTTCCGCGAACTCGTCGAAATGCTCGTAGAAATCGCCGGCGTAAGCGTCGATTTCCGCGTCGACCCCGTTTACGAACGCAGTAACGACATTCCCTTGCTGATTGGCGACCCGACCAAGATTACGAGCATCGGCTGGAAGCCCCTGATTACCATCGAGGACTGCCTCACCGACCTGTTCAACGAAATGGTCGTACGCCGCAGGACAGAGCTCATGAACGGCATGGGCAGGGATTTGCGACTGTAAGTCGAATTCACCGATGAAACGCAGCCCCCAAGGGGCTGTTTTTTTTATCTTTTGGTGTATGATGTCTAGGGAAAGGATTATTGCCGCCTGCGCCTTTGCGGTTTGCCTTGTAGCAAGTTCCGTCTGCGCAGCCGACGTCGTACCCCCGAAGGGTACGGAAAGGGCGCTCACGGTCAGCGACTTCATGCCGCACGCCAATACGACCAAGGAATTCAACGAAACCTGGAGTTACCAGTTCGTTTTCGACAACGGCACCCGAGCCTTTATCAACTTCTCTACGCTCTACATCCCCGGCACCGGCAAAAAGCTCGGTTGCGATCTGGGATTCTGGAACTTCAAGGGAAAAACGTACACCGTCGGCCGCCAATACCCGCCGGAACGCATGGAAACCGACAAGGCGAAATCCAATATCGTCATCAAGAGCGGCGAATACCTCATGGGGAACAAGCCCGGTAAAGGCCATCGCGTCTTGTACAGTACCGAAAAGGGCGGCAAATTCCTGCTGGATGTCACCTTCGACAGCGCCGTCCAGGGCAAGGTCCCGGGAGATGGCGTCTGGACCATCGGCAAGCAGAAGTTCGGCCAGTACGTCCATATTCCCTACGGCCGCGTCTCGGGCAAGATTGCCTACAATCAAGATACGATTGCGGTGAAGGGCTACGCCTATATGGACCAGACCTGGCAAACGGACCAGGCGACCGAAATCGCGGCCCGCTCCATCAATTTCAGCACCAACGCCAAGGCGCCCCTGTACGCCGGCAGGATTTCCCTCACCGCAGACGGCAAGCTATTTGGCTACGCGGTCTATTCCAACGAGGGCGGTTCCAAGGTTGCCTCTCCCAAGCAAATCAAGGACGGCGATTCCGGTTACAGCGGCAAGAAGTTCCCCAAGGGTTCGCTCACGTTCGATTTCGGTGACAGCGCCCCGGCACTTCAATTCGCCGCGAACAAGCCCTTGCAAAAGGCATCCCTCCTCGACAAGGTGGACGGATGGTTCGCCAAGAAAGCCATGAAGATTGCCGCCGGTGGAGAAGTCCTCTTCTACCGCGGACGCAGCGACGGAAACAACGGCAAGAAGATTGACTGGGCCATCACAGGAGTCAAGGACTAATGACAAAATTTCGCCCCTGCATAGACCTGCATGACGGCCGCGTAAAACAGATTGTCGGGAGTTCTCTTTCCGATAGCGGTGCCGGACTCAAGACGAATTTCGAGACGGACCGTTCCCCCGCCTGGTTTGCGGAACTCTACAAGAAAGACTCTGTCCGTGGCGGGCACGTGATTATGCTCGGCAAGGGCAACGTTGACGCAGCGAAGGCGGCCCTCGCCGCCTACCCCGGCGGGCTCCAGGTGGGCGGAGGCATCACTGCTGACAACGCCCTTGAATACCTCGATGCCGGCGCTTCACACGTGATTGTCACGAGCTGGATTTTCCCGGATGGAAAGCTGGACCGCGAACGCCTGGAACGCCTATCGCAAACGGTGGGCAAAGAAAGGCTGGTACTCGACCTGAGCTGCAAGCGCGTCAGCGACCCCGAAGATGCGGAACCCCGCTGGAAAATCGCGACAAACCGCTGGCAGACCTTGATCGACATCGAGATTACCGCAGAAACCCTTGAAGACCTCTCCCGCTATTGCGACGAATTCCTCATTCACGCGGCAGACGTGGAAGGCAAGCAGCAGGGCATGGACGACGAACTCATCATGTTCCTCGCCGAGCACAGCCCCATCCCCTGCACCTACGCCGGTGGCGCCAAGTCGCTTGCCGACCTGAAACATTGCAAAGTCATTTCCAACGGGGCCATTGACCTCACCATCGGATCGGCGCTAGACCTGTTCGGTGGAAAAGGAGTAAAGTATGAAGACTGCGTCAGGTTCAACAAAGCTTAAGGCTACCGACGCACTGGACAGCCGCCCCGCCATATTCGGGCGCAAGGTCACGAGTACCTTCAAGAAGATGTCCAGTTTCAAGCACCAACCCCCCGGAAACTTGCGCACGGGCATGATTCCGCCAATCGTTTTCGGCTCGTTGTTCCTGAACCTGCCCAAGCTTTTGAAGCTCCGCTTTTACCTGAAGAAGGAACGCCGCAAGCGCCCCGCCGACGACGTGCGCATTCTCTTCTACTCCGACAACCTGGACGAGACTAACGGCATCGCGAACAACCTGAGGAACGTGATTCCGTACATGCGCGCCCACGGCATGAAGGCATTCCTCGCCGGCAACGCATTCAATACACGCCCCTGCGGTGTGGTGGAAAACAGCTACTGTCTCTTGCTTCCCCGCATGTTCAGCATGGAACAGCTCGGGTACGCGAACAGCGAACTTGCCATCCCGCGCATCGCGCCCGCGCTCAGGCTGCTCAAGCGCTACCCCGTCGACCTCATCGAATTCGAGACGCCGAGCCCCGGCGCCTGGCTCGTGTGCTTCTGCGCGAAGGTCGCAGGCATCAAGGTCTTTAGCCATTACCGCACCGACGTGCCCACCTACACGCGCACGCTCGTGAAGGCGAAGTGGATGTACCACTTTGTACTCTGGCTCATGAAAATCTTCTACGGCATGACGATGCCCGTGGTGAGCCCCTGCAAGGACTACGCGGACATCCTCACTTCGCAACTGAAGATTCCCGAAAACAAGGTGAAAATCCTGCCCCGCGGACTCCCGCTCGAAAAGTTCTCGCCCGACCTGCGCGGCAAGGGCGTATGGGAAAAATACAACGGCGCCGAAACGACACAGACAGGTGCCGCACGCAAGGTGCGTTTCTCGTTCATCGGCCGCATTTCCAAGGAAAAGAACCTGGAGTTCCTGAATAGCGTCTGGAAAAAGTTCGCCGCCAAACACGACGACGTGGAACTCATGTACGTGGGCTACGGCTGGTACCTCGAAGAAATCAAGAAATTCTACGAAGGCGACAACAGCGTCCATTTTGCAGGCGAACAGGGCGGCGAAACGCTCGCGAGCCTCTATGCTGATTCCGACTTCTTCCTGTTCCCGAGCGTCACGGACACCTTCGGGAACGTGGTCGTAGAAGCCATGTCTACCGGCACGCCCGCGCTCGTGAGCGACTACGGCGGACCGCACGACATCGTGATGGACGACGCTGCAGGCCGCATCCTCCCCATCGACGAAGACGCCTGGCTCAAGGCGATGGAAGAATGCCGCAAGCTGTTCCTCGAAAAACCCGAAACCTACGCGAAGATGCGCGAGACTGCACACGAACGTACCCTCAAGTACACCATGCAGAACTCCACCAAGGCGCAGTTCGAATACTTCCGGGAACTCAAGCGCGAAGCTTACGGGCTATGAGCAATGAGGTCGGTGCGTTGCACCTCTGAGGTATGAGCGATTCTAATAAAACCTATGGATACGCAATCCTTAAAAATTCTCAGAGCTTGGTTTAAGAAGAACGCGGCAGAATTGCCGTGGAGGCCTATCGACCTGGACGCACCGCGGGACCCGTACGCGGTATGGATCAGCGAAACCATGCTGCAGCAGACGCAGGTCTCAACCGTACGCGACTACTTCGTGAAATGGATGAAGCGCTTCCCGAACGTCGCGACTCTCGCCAAGGCAAGCGAAGAGGAAGTCTTCAAGTACTGGCAAGGGCTTGGCTACTACAGCCGCGCCAGGAACATCCTTAAGACGGCAAAACTCATCGCCGAAAGCGGCACCCAAAAAAACGGCACCCCCAAAAACGGCACCCAAAATTTTCCGCAGACCCGCAAGGAACTGGAAGCATTGCCGGGAATCGGCGCGTACACCGCCGGCGCCATCCTAAGCCTCGCCAACCACCAGCGCGAAGCCATCCTGGACGGGAACCTGGTACGGATATTCTCGCGCCTGTATGCGCTCGATTTTTTGCCGACAGACAAGAGTTCCGCGGGCAAGAACCCCTCCGAAATCTACTGGAACTACGCCCGCGAAATGGCAGACTCGCCCAAGGCCTACATGCATAACGAAGCCCTGATGGAACTGGGCCGCACCGTATGCAAGGTCAGGAATCCCGAATGCTCTGCCTGCCCCCTACGCGCTGCCTGCCGCGCCGCCCAGGAGGACCGCACCGCCGCATTCCCGCCCGCCAAAAAACACGTGCAAAAGGACTGGCACGGCACCGTTCTCGTCATCGAAAGCATGGACCACAAGATTCTCGCGGTCCACGGCGGCCAAAAATTCTTCAAGAACCAGTTCACACTCCCGCACTTCGAATCACCACGAGACGCAACAGCGGGCCTCCCCGCGCAAGCCGAAAAATACATCGACGCCGACGCGGTGCAGTCCGTCGAAAGCGCAGGCAAGTTCCGGCACAGCATCACCATCCACAAGATGGAATGCGACGTATTGCACATCCAGCTCAACGTCAAAGCGCCAACGCGTAAAATTCCCGACACCCGCTGGGTCAGCCGGAAAGATACCGCCAATTTTTTTGCAAACAGCTTTAGCCTGAAAGCCCTAGAAAAAATTCACTAGAACATCTTGCGCACGGTGCAGACAAAACGCATGCGGTTCCTAGAACCGTTGGGCGTTTCAATCGATTCATTCCCGAGAACATGGAGCAACGTTCCCGCCAAGTACAGCCGCTGCTTGGGGAACATCTGTTCGAAGGTCGCATCCCAGAACCAGTCCCCCTTGACCATAAGCGGGTCACTACTGCGCAAGTTCCATTCCGCATCGCTCCGGTAACGCAAGGAATGCGAAATCCGGAAAGACTTGAACAACAGCCAATCCGCCGAGAACGACACGAAGAATTCCGCCGGAGTCACTTCAATTTCGTCTTCCGCCCCTTCCAGGTGTTCAAAGCCACCCAGCGCCTTGAAAGAGAACATTTCCCTATACCAAGCGCCAATCCAGAGCTCGCCGGTCACGCCCTTGATCCACGAATTGATGCGGGCCACGTCCCCCTTGCGGTAGACAAGGTCTTCATCCCGGACCGTCTCCGTGGTATCGAACGTCTCCGCGCCATGTTCCGCCCACAAGCTCACGCGACCGCCAATCCCCGCAAACTGGATAGAATCGGCAAAACTCACGTAGCTCTGGATCAAATTCATCTGGCCTGCAGCCGAAAGCGCGATTTCGCTCCCGTCAAAAAATTCAACATCGTCCGCGAGCGGGTTCAACCTCGTCCCCGAAATATTCTTCACGCCGATAACGGCGCCCATGCGGTCCGGAGTCGGAGCCTGATACTCAATACTATCCTGGACCAGCCAATCGTCATCGTTCATGCCGAACACGGCTTCCGCCTTAACGCGTTTCACGGGGCGGACATTCAGCTCGATAAAAGGCCAGGCCACGCGATTGCCTTCCAATTCCGTATACACCGTTCCCGAATCGCTGACCGCACGGAAAGCCAATCCGGCTGCGACACCAAAGACGCTACTATGGCACGCCTTGCCGCAGCGGTAACGGACAGAACCGTTCCATTCCTTGCGATTCCCGCGTTCCTTTTCTCTCTTGTCCTGGTACTCGGCATCTTCATAGACGACCGTCGCAGAAAGATTCGCCACATCGACACGCGTTTCCACACGGGGCTTGTAATGGACCGGAATCCAGCGGGAACTTTCACCGAACAGCCACAAGTATTCCTCGCCTACCAAGGCCGAAGCGTTCACGGAAGCGTTCGTAAAACCGAGGCCCGCATAGCCGGAACTGAACATCGGGTAATTTTCACCGAAAAGGGAAAACTCGTCGTCGACTTTTTTATGGCGAACCGACCTCGTCTTGGAAGAAAAGTGGTCATCCTGGAACATGCGCGCCGTCGCCCAGAATCCCTTGAAGGAAGGGCTCCTGAAACCGCCTTCCAGAATCGGGGTCCGGTTATCCGGGCGGTTCTTCGACGTGATGAAATCCTGGTAAATCATGTCGCCCAGTTCGTTACCCGTCTTCAGCCAAACCGAAGGTTCCATCGGGTCCCAGCTCGGCAACACGGAGAAACGGTTGAACAGCAAGCGGTAACGCAGTTTTTCCGGACTCCAGAGCTCGCTTTCGGAATGGACACCCCCGGCACCGAGCATCCTGTCGAAAAAGTACGTCGGGCCGCCCACGAGGAACGTCCCGTCATCACGGGAATCCACCTCCATCCCTTCCATTTCCGCATTGATGGAAGCCGCCGCAGGAACACCCGCAAAAACGCCCAGGAGCAAAATCTTTTTCCAGCAGGACTGCATTACCAAATCCTCCTTTCAAAGTACACGCCCATGGAGAGCATCTCCGAGCGCTTAGGAAGCGTCCAAAGCTCTTTCCACAAAGCATTGAAGCCGACCCTGTAAGTCTCGCGGCGGATCAAGGGCAAGTTCACGCGCGCAAACCAGCCGAACTCCGTTTCGTTGTCCGTCAGCGTTCCGCCCAAGTCTTTATTGAAACTCGTTTCGTCAATCTTATCGTCATCGTAATCACCGCGGACCCAATCACAGACAAAGCCCGCACCGATCGCCAGCGGGGCAATCGCCTTCCACTTGAAATCGAGCCCCAGCTTGCCGCTCACCTGGTGGGCGCCATAAATCTTGAGACCCCTCGGGATTGGCTTTATGTACGAGTAGTCCATCAAGACAAACCCGTCGATATTTTCCGTATAGGTATAGCGGAAACCGAAACCGCCGTAGAAAGAATTCTCTACCGCATCGACCAAGTCACCGAACGGGTATTGTTCGCCGCCCTCGACAGACACGTAGATATGCGAGAAGGACGAATCCGTCGGGGACTGCGCCAACGCCGCCGAACAGAGGCCTAGGACAAGGGCAAGCAACAACTTCTTCATTTCTTGTACTCCAGCGCCTGCGCAAAGAATCCATCGAAGCGGGCATCCACGGCACCCGGGAGCACCGCATCGCCAGCCTTCACGAATTCCGGATGTTCCTTGACGAACCGGTTGATGACCTTCGTCGTCTCTTCAGGATCCGGACTGCAGGTAGCATATACCAATATACCATCTTTTGCAAGCATCGCCGAAGCCGATTCGAGCAGGCGGAACTGCAAATCGGCCAATTCCTTGACCGACTCCGGCGTCAAGCGGTAAACGGACTCGGGGCGGCGTGCAATGACGCCCATGTTGCTGCACGGCACATCGAGCAAAATTCTATCGAAGGGGGAAGCCTCCCCCTCGCTCCTGCCGCGCGCGGCATCCGCTACCCCCTCTGCAGGGGTTCCCCCCGCAACGCCCCCGTTGCAGGCAAGAACATCGATGCACTGCACGCGGATATTCGAGAGTCCAAGGCGCCCCATCAAATCGCTCATCATCGAAGCACGCTGTTCCGAAACATCGCTCGCCAAGATATCCAGCGACGGTTCCATCTCGGCCATCAGCGCGGACTTGCCGCCGGGAGCCGCACAGGCATCCCACACCTTCAAGCCGGGCTTCAGCGAAAGCAGTTTAACAACCTCGTACGCCGACGGGTTCTGCAAGCTGAACTCGCCGTTCGCAAAGGAATCCGATTCCAGCAGGGCCTTGAGCTTCACGCCCTCGGGAATCAAGACGTAACGGTCATAAAGGATGGACGCCCCCGTCATTCCCAGCTTTTGCACAAGCACCGGGGCCGAAATCTTCTGCAAGTTCACACGGATCCATTCCGCGGGGCGTTCGAGAGTCGACTTCGCCATCGCCTCGGCACGGTCACCGCCATAGACGTCGAACCAACGGCGCACCAGCCATTCGGGCACCGAGTTTTCGATGGAGACGCGACGTATACGCTGCGGCGGCAGGGCCGGCAGGCCGGACCTACGCGCGGCGCGCAGCACGGCGTTCACGAGCCGCGCGGAACCTTCGTGAAGGTTCGCCGCCTTCGAAAGCCCCACGCTCGTCGATACGGCGGCATGGTCCGGAACATCCATGAAGAACATCTGGAAAAGACCCATCTCGAGAATCGTAGAAACCTCTACCGACGGCATTCTCTTCACGAGCGACTTGATGAAATACAGCAAGTAGAGGTGGCGACGGCACACGCCCAAGGCAAGCTCCATCGCAAACGGAGAAAGGCCGCTTTCCTTGATGAAAGTCCCTTCGTCTTGCCACAGCAAGAGCACGCGGAAGGCTTCCATCCGCTCTTTCAAGGCGTCGTCTAGCAAAAGCAAAGTCCTTCGCGCTTCTGTATCCCGCGCATAAAGTCGGCGACGGGCATCGGCTTCTTGCCTTCAGCCTGGATTTCAATAACTTCCAGAACGCCCTCGCCCGTACCGACGAACAAGCGGTTGTCCTTGAATTCCACAACACCCGGGGCAAGCTTCGGACCGTTCTCGGGCGTATCCGTCTTGCGGAGGTACACCATGCGGCCGCCCAGCTTTCCGTAACCGCCCGGCCACGGATTGAAGGCGCGGATGCGGTCGTGAATGACCTTCGCGGGCAAGTTGAAATCGATCAGGCCCTCTTCCTTTTTGAGTTTCGGAGCGCCCGAAGCCTGCGCATGGTCCTGCGTCAAGTCCTTCTCGCGGCCTTCCATCAGCTGGTGAATCGCGTCGTCCAGCGCCTCGCAACCGGGCGCCACCATCTTTTCCAAAAGCGAAGCCGTCGTATCCTGATGGTCAATCGCGACAACCTTCTGTGCCAAAATCGGACCGTGGTCCATCTTTTCGTCCAGGCGGAAAACGGTCACGCCCGTTTCCTTGAGGCCATCGGCAATGGCGCGCTGTACCGGGGCGGCACCGCGGTACTTGGGCAAGAGGCTTCCGTGGACATTCACCGCACCGAACTTCGCAACCGCGAGGATGTTCTTCGGCAAGATGGAGTAAGCGACAACGACGAAGAGGTCGGCGTCGAAAGCGCGCAGGGCGCTCTCGAATTCGCTCGACTTCAAGTCGGTCGGTTGCAGCACCGGGAGCCCGAATTCGAGCGCCAGTTGCTTCACTGGCGGGGGCGTGAGCACGCGCCCGCGCCCTGCGGGCCTGTCCGGCTGCGTCACCACGGCCACGACGTCCGCAAAATCAGATTCCTTGAGGTGCTTCAAAAAACAAGCCGCGAATTCCGGCGTTCCCATAAATACAATCTTCATAGGTTACAATATAGAAAACGGCTCACGCGAACGGATGCAGCAGCAGGCAGCCTTCGCATTTCGCACCCGCGGAATTCCTGTCACCAAAACGGCGTTCCGGATTGGGGCAAGTTTCCTCCGTTCCGTCCGGCAACACCCAGACTTCTTCGCCCAGAAACCGGCACTTTTCACCGCCATCGAAAAAGAGGCTCCCTTCGCAACGGACCTTCTTTGAAACGAGGATTTCCCTCAGTTCGCGAACAGCGGAAAGGTCCAGTCCATAAGCCTTCCGCAAAGTCGAATCCATAGACAGGAATACGGGCAGGTTCCACTTGATGCGCTTGATTCCGACAGACTCCGCCCACGATAGAATTTCAACCGCCTTCGACGCCAGCATTTTAGACAAAGTAACCTGAAGCGAAACCGTTCCCTTCCCCTGGCGCCATAGGTGCAACAGGCGCAATACGTTTTCGCGCCAGCGGTCAAAGGTTATCCCGGGCATCATCTTCCCAAAGGATTCTTCGTCGAAGGCCATACAGCTCACCTTGATATCGCTACAGGCATCCAGCAAGCGCGCCATGCCCGCATCGGTTCCCCAGAATCCGGGGAATGTCCCGTTCGTCGTCAGGTTCAACGGCAAATGGCGCGCACGGCAATAATCCAACAGCTCGCCGAAATACGTATAAAGTAACGGCTCGCCCATCGTACTCGGAATAACTTCGCGAAGTCCGTCCGGCGAAAGCGGTCCCATTCCCGCATAGCGGTCGATGGCCCTTCGTGCCGTTTCGATTTTCATCTCGCCCATGCCGAACGCGCGTTTCCGCTGGTTCAAGAAACACAGCGGGCACCGCAGGTTGCATACATCCGGATTGGTAAGCAAAGTGATTCGGCGCATTTCTAGGGCAGGCCCTTCAACGAGTCCAAAGCTAAGTTCTGGTTTCTCTCAGGTACTTTATAGCGGCAAGGCCAGCAATCGCGCCCTCGCCCACGGCGACCGCGACCTGCAAGGTCCCGCCCGTACAGTCCCCGGCAGCAAACAGCCCGGGAACCGTCGTCATGAATCCCTTGTCGAGGACGACGCTTCCGTTATCGAAGGCGGCTCCCGCCTTGCGGGCCAAGTCCATAGCGCTTGCGCTACCGAGCGCCACAAAGAGTCCGTCGAGTTTCACTTCCGCTTCGTCCATGAACACGGCACCGGTAAGCTGGGTTTCGCCAAGCAAGGCCTTGAGCGGGCGCTTGTCGATTTTCACGTTCTCGGGGAACGCCGCCGTCGGTTCGGCACCGTTCGTCAAGAGCGTCACGCTCCCCACCACGTTCACCAGTTCGCTACATTCGTGCAACGCATATTCGCCGGCACCGAGCACCGCGACATCCTTGCCGCGGTAAAAGAACGCATCGCATATGGCACAGTAGCTCACGCCGTGGCCTTCCAGTTCGGCCATCCTCGGCAGCGGCTGCTTTTTGCGGGCAGAACCCGTCGCCATAATACAGGCGCGGGCCCGGTATTCACCGGCAAGTCCCTTCGCCACAAAGAAGTTCCCGTCAAAGAACAGGTCCGTGATCTCGTCATCGACCATCTTTGCCCCGAGAGCTTCCGCCTGGCGCTTTCCGACAGCAAAAAGTTCGGAACCGGCCAACGGTTTTTCCAGACCGTAATAATTTTCTATCATATGGGCCTTTTCGAGCGCCCCGGAATCCTTGCCGACCATCACGACGTCCAGTCCGGACCGCAATGCATACAAGCTGGCAGACACTCCTGCCGGGCCATAACCGATAATAAGCACATCAGACATAGGAACCTCCAATACAAAGATACGAAAAAAATTTATTTTGAGAACAACATCCAAGGAATTAACCTATGCAGCGCATTGCACCCCGAGATCTTTTTGTTGAAGTAGGATACGGCCCCAACTTCGCCGACCAACTTATCCAGAACGCATTCAGTCAACTTTTCGAAGGCGACCCCATCGACGAGAGGATCTGTTTCGACGCGTCGGACGACATGAGCTACATCATCGACATCGGACACGACGACATCCGTTCCGAAGGGATGAGCTACGGGATGTTCATCGCCGCGCTGACGGGCCACGACAAGCTGTTCCAGAAGCTTTGGAACTTCGCCAAGAAGTACCTGCGCAACAACAGCGGGCCGCACCAAGGTTTCTTCTCCTGGCAAGTTTCCACGACCGACTTCTCCATGATGGACCCGGGAGCCGCCCCGGACGGCGAAGAATACATCGCCGCCGCCCTCCTCATCGCCGCCAAGAAATTCAACCGCGACGATTACAAGCAAGAAGCCATCGAGCTCATCAACTGCATGATGGACAAGCCGGTCAACGAACTCGTGGGCCCCATGATCGACCACAAGCAGATGCTCATCAAGTTCTCGCCTGTGCTGGGCAACGACTTCACCGACCCGAGCTACCACACGTTCGCGTTCTACCGCGCCTATGCCGAAGCGACCGGTGACAACCGCTGGCTGCAGGTCCTGGACAAGAGCCTCGAGTATATCCAGAAGGCAGCCCATCCCGAGACCGGCCTCTGCGGGGACTACTCCGAATACGACGGCACGCCCAAGGCCATGCCGTGGTTCCCCGAAAGCAACTGCTTCAGTGGCGATGCCTGGCGCGTCGCCTTGAACTTGAGCGTCGACTATTCCCTTTTCCGCGGTCACGAATGCGAGAAGGAAATCTGCACGCGCCTGCTCAACTTTTTCCACAGCCGTCGCCCCTACCTCGCCGACTACGCGACCGACGGCAGCCCCTACCCGCACCAGGGCCGCAACGCCACTCCCGGCATCATCGCCATGAACGCCGCGGCGACACAGGTTCTGGACCAGGGCGACCCGCTCATCACCCCCTTTGTAAAGGACCTCGCGGCCCTCTCCGTTCCCTACCGCTTCTGGCGCTACTACGATGGCATGCTTTATATCATCGGTCTACTCGCCACAGCCGGTAAAATCGAGTTTTAAGCTTTTTTCCTGTGGCATTAATGCCCGAATGAAGTTATATTACAGATAAAGGAGGGATATATGCGTTGTAAACAAGCATACATCGGGTTAGCCGTCGCAGCGGCTTTTGCACTTACTGCCTGCGAAGATGTCCGTGTCGAAAAGTATCCGAACGGCAATACGCGTTTCGAGACGACTTACGTCAAGGACAAAAAAGAGGGCCTCGAAAAGGAGTACTACCAAGACGGGACCCTCAAGCGAGAAACCACTTACAAGAACGACCGGCGTGAAGGCCTTACGAAGGAATACTACGAGGACGGTTCCGTACAGAGCGAAATCCCCTACGTAGACGGCTACATCGAAGGCGATGTCGTGCGTTACTACAAGAACGGCAAGGTCGCATCGAAGGCTCCGTTCAAGCAGAACAAGCAGATCGCCTTCGGCGAATACTTCGACGAGTCCGGTGAACCGGCCACGAGCGGTAGCTACAAGGATCCCCGTGACGGCTACGCCTACGAATGAGAATGGCAAACGCTCCTGGACTTCGCCGGCAAGGAACCGGGCATGAAGCTGAAGGCCGGTTACGGCTGGGACCCCATCAAGGGAACCGCGGCCTACGGCAACGGCAAGGATGAATTCGGCTTTGCAGCCAAGGCCGGCGGCGCACACTTCGCCAAGAGCGACGTGCCGCTCAAAGACCGCAAGCTCGAAGACGCCGGCCAGAAGGCCTACTTCTGGACAAGCGAAGGCGAAGTTCTCGTATTCGTCACCGACAAGAACACCGTCAAGTTCGAGAAGTTCAATCCCGAATTCGGCGCCAGCCTCCGCTGCCTGAAGGACTAGTCCCGATTGTCATCCTGGCGGACAGCACTTAGCACTTTAGTGCTTAGTGCGCATGGCCACCATGGTGGGAGCCCTTGTAAAGGGCGATAGGATCCATACGAAAAAAAAACGCCCCGGCCAAGCCGGAGCGATTTTTTGTTGCATTCTTTTTTAAAATTCCTGATTCAATATGACATTTTGATTATCGTTTAAAATAATCAATCAAGATATCCTTGATGTGATTATAACGTCTCGCGTAGGAATTTGGGATACGAAGAAGTTTAAAAACATGTGATTCACATATTCGTTCTTTAGCTTTATCACATCTCTTCCGGTTTTCATCAGTTCGATGTTCTTCCCCATCCAACTCAATAGCAAGCAGAGGAACTTCTGAACGACCATTTTTTTCGTACAAAACAAAGTCAAAACTACCTGTGAAGAAAAGTCTTTCTCCACAAACATCTTGCTGAAACACTTGCGAAATAGGAACTTGCGTTTTTATGGAATACCGCTTGTGAGGATCAACAACACTTAAAACATGATTTATGTTTTCAAAAAAATCATCTTCCATCTTTGTGCTGTATGTTTTCAAGCCCAGGGCCCTGGAATGAGAATGCTTTGGTGAAACCTTATACTCGCCTTTTGTTTTTACATATTGCACTAATTCGTAAAGATCGTCATCGTTCTTATGTAAACGTTCTATTGTCGGTGTATTAGAGAATATAACCAACTCCTCTTTGGCTCTTGACACAGCAACATTAATCAATTCTTTATTATCAGCAAACCATTTATAAGTTCCTTGCGCAGTCCTTTGCGTTAACGCAAAGGAAAATAAAATGACATCCTTTTCATCACCCTGGAATGTATGAACTGTACCGCATGTCGCCGCCACACCCCGATTTTTTAGAGCTTCATCAATCATTTCTTTTTGCGCAACAAAGGGCGTTATGATTCCAATTGATTTTTCAGGATGGTTTGCTACAAACTCAGCAATGGCATCAGCCTCATTTGCAGATGTATTGCGAACAAATGGATTTTCATTCGCCGTTTCCTGAAATACAAGTGGAGGCATATCCTTTGGGGACGTCATCACTCGAAGTTTGTTATTGTAATATTTTTTGTTATTGAAACCAATAATCTCCTTCGCAGAACGGTAATGATGGCTTAACAAAACCTCATCACTGATGGAATCAGCGGCTAAATAAGACTTGTATATGGAATTTTTCTTATAATCATATTCGTCAGCTATCCCATATTTTTTTATTAGCCGCTTATTATCTAAATCATCTAAGGTAATGACAGGATTTAATTGCTGAGGATCACCAACAAGCATTAAACTTTCGCTTCTTAAAATCGGCAACAACGCCATCGCCATATCACATTGGCTTGCTTCATCTAATATTGTCAAATCAAAATGAACTTTTGCACTTCCCAATTTTTTTGCAGACTGATTAGTAGTTGCAATAACAGGGAACACCTTTAACAAGTTTTCTAGATTATCATCTTCTTTCAAATAACGATTAAACCTTGAAACGGCATCATCAACATTTTCACATTCAAGTATTTTCCAAAGTTCTCTGTATTTAGGCTCTTTCAATCGTTGAATACATTTAGCAGACTTATACCGGATGAAAAAAAGAAATTTTTCATAATCTTTAGGCAAATACGAAAGTGCTTTTTCCGTACTCACATCTCCAATATCTGCTAATTGAGATCTGATGCGTGTAAGCTGTTTGCTCTGCAGATTTATGCCTATATCAAAAGCAGTATTCTTTTCTAGAAAATCGTTAACAGCCTCTTCACGCTCAAGCAAATCAAGTTTATCTTCGTAAGTTTCAAGATACTTTGCAAGTTTAGACGTATTCTCTGTTTTTTCATTAGAAAAAACAGCTAAAGCATCATCTTTAATCGTCCAATTTTTTGTAAGATTAAAAAGACATTTAATATACCCAATAGACTTCTTGACTTCTTCATTATTGCCAAGACGTAAAATCGGGAAAGGGACCTTTTTCTCTTTAACCGTAATTGACGACAACTGTTTAAACGCACCATCTACCGGTTGATTATTTTGCGATGAAATTAAAACTGTTTTATCATTAAAAAACGCACTTACGATAGTATTAACAATAGTCCTTGTTTTCCCGGTTCCCGGGGGGCCTTGAATATAGGCCATAGGATACTTAAGCGTTTTGTGAATAGCCAACAACTGATCAAGATTAACATTATCATCAAGCAAAGCTATTGGATAATTTTTACGTTTACGAGAACGGCTCAAGAACTCGCCAAAGAAAGCGCGCAACGGAGTAGTAACATTTCCAGACTGTAACGAAGCAGCGATTGAATCATACTCATTTGTCAAATCATTAAAATTTGTTTCCAACGCAACGATATGAGGCATATCGTCCAGCAATTCACCTCGTGATAAACGACCATTTTTTATTATCAAATCTTTGATAACTTCTTCATTTGCATCGAAGTTCTCAAGTAAAAGGAATTCATCCTCATGTAAATAGCGAGAAATTCTAATAATTTCCGTAGCAGCATCATTTTTTAGAACAAATCTTGTCAAAATTTTAGATTCAGGCGCCACCCTCAACATCTTATTTTGAATATCAAAAAGCAATTCTTTGTAAGCCAAGACATAGAGACCCCTATTTGTCTTTATGCTCAATTTATTCAAACCCAATTGTTCCAATGCAATAAATTCTGAGTTCGATTTTTTAGACTGTTTACTCTGAAAATAGTCAATTAGAGAATCACATTCTTCTTGCGTAAGCTTATAGCAGCCTTTTATAAATTTAGATTCGTCAAGATGTTCCAATAAACGGAACTTCTTTTCTCTGTTATCACAGGAAAGTTTCTGACACTCCTGAAGATAATTCAAAATCTTGACATTGCGAATTTTGCTAAATATACAGGCGTATCGAGAAGGATTCTCGTTCAAGTCACGCAGTAAATTTGTATTACGACGAGCAAATGAGCCTTCAATTATCTCAGCTTGTTGAATTCCATCAAAATAAAGATAACGTTGGTTACATTCGTGAGTTTTCAGGTGAAGGCCCATGGTATCTAACAGAGCCCTATCTACACCATCTTTATTTTTTATCTCTATATTATTAATGCTTATCCAATAATGCGTCGTCTTTTTTTCAGCATTAACGTACTCAATAGAGAGCCAACGGCCCTCATGAATAGCTCTAAATATGTTCCTGGCGACACTCATAGCAGGGAATTCACCACACTTTAGTTAGAGATTTAGTTCTCCAACTAAAGGAAAATTAGTCTATTTTATAGGATGAGGACTTCTTTATTTCAAAATTTAGGTATTTTAATCTCATTTTCAAAAAAATATGTTGATTTTCTCCAATAAATATATTATTTTTATAGTTACTGGAGCAAATTGTGATAAGAACAGCCACTGAAATCCTGTCCAATCTAGGTCATCGCTACAGCCAACCGCAAATGAAGTTACGGCTAATGACCCAACATGGAGAAATATTCAAGGTCATTCGCGGGCTCTATGAAACCGACATGAATACTTCGGGAGAAGTTCTTGCTAGCGCCATTTACGGGCCATCGTATCTTTCATTCGAATACGCGCTTTCTAGGCACGGTCTAATTCCTGAAAGAGTTTCACTTTTCACATCAGCATCGTTCCAGAAGAACAAGACGAAAATATACAAGACGCCATTTGGTGATTTTTCGTATTCAGCCATTCCCGCCGATGTTTTTTCGCATGGGGTTTCTATTGAAAATACGGATAACCGTCCCTATTCAATAGCGACATGCGAAAAAGCGCTCTGTGACAAACTCTACAAGGAAAGCCCTATTACCAGCAAACGCAGAATGGAGCAACTCCTTTTTGAAAATTTGCGTATAGAACAGAACGACTTTCGAAATTTGGACTTCAACTTTATTCAAAGCATCGCTCCTTTGTACAGGAAAAAGAACCTCTACATTCTTTCTAAGATGGGGTAAACATGGCTAGCGTCATCGAATCCATGCTTGCAAAATACGACTGCAAAAACACTGCCGACTATCGCAATGCACTCAAGGAAATCGCACAAGAGGTCGCCTTATGCGGACTCTCGCGGGGAGGTTTCTTTAACAAGGCCGCATTTTACGGTGGCACAGCACTCCGCATATTTTACGGACTTGACCGTTTCTCGGAAGACATGGATTTTTCCTTAAGCAAGGAGGACGAAATCTTTGATCTTTCACAATACTTCAGCATTCTTGAAGAAGAACTCTATTCCGTCGGCTTGGAAATGTCCGTTGAAGGCAAAGCCAAAAAGCAAGAAACACCTGTTCAATCTGCATTTTTGAAAGGCAATACGCTTAAGCATTTGTTGAAAATTGTTCCCGCAAAAAATACACCCCTGCAAGTTCCAAACAACGAAATTCTGAAAATCAAATTCGAGGTGGACACAAATCCGCCGAAACTCGCAAATTACGAAATAAAGTATCGTCTTTTACCATCTCCGTTTGCAGTTAAGCTCTACGACAAACCTTCGCTTTTCGCAGGGAAACTTCACGCATTGCTTTGCCGAAGTTGGAAGAACCGTGTCAAGGGGCGCGATTTCTATGACTTTATCTGGTACGTTTCACACAAAACGAGCGTAAACCTTCCCCATCTTCAAAAGAGAATGGAACAGACGGGACATTGGAACAGCGATAAAACTTTGACCATAGCCAAGCTGAAAAATCTACTGAAAGAACGCTTTCACTCCGTCAATATTGAAGATGCCAAACGTGATGTTCAATCGTTCATCGCAAACAGATCCATACTGGATCTCTGGAGCACAGACTTTTTCTGCGCCATTACCGATGAATGGAATGCAGGCTAAAAGAACTCGAATTCAAAAAAATTCGCCCCGGCCAAGCCGGAGCGATTTTTTTGCATTATCAAGAAAAATCTCTCGTCTCTCGTCTGTAGCCCGTCACTGTGTGACGGGCGTTCTTTCGTCTAAATTACGTCGTATACTCAGCGTTGATTTTCACATAGCCGTAACTCAAGTCGCAGGTGAACGCGCTTGCGGAAGCCTGGCCGATGTTGAGCACGAGCGTTACTTTGTACTCACGCTGACGGACCACGGCATGCAAGGCAGCCGTCTGGGCTTCATCGAGCTGGATGGGGCGTCCGCCTTCCAAGACCTTCACGTCACCGAAGTAGAGGTCCGTGTGTTCGGCCACCATGTTGCAACCGCTGGAACCGGCGCTG
>CACXKY010000043.1 GCA_902768325.1 Fibrobacter succinogenes | reverse complement strand
TTTCTTGATAAAAGCTATACTAGTAACTATTAACTAATAACTGCACCGCAGGTGCTAGTTTCCGCGGTCGCTCATGCTTGCGAACATGGCGACAATCTCGTCCGTAAACTTGTTGTTCGGGAACTTTTCCGCAATCTGCAAAGCCTGTTTCAGATGTTCCTGAGCTTCGGCCTTCGCCTTGTCAAAGCTCTTCTTGGCATGCAGGCGTTCCAGGATCTTCTCGGCCACGCCAGCCTCGGACGCCTTCTTGATAAAGCCTTCCATTTCGGCACGTTCCGCAGTATCGCAGTCCTCGAAGTAGTACAGCAGCGGGAGCGTGATAAGCCCGTTCGAAAGATCGGTGAACTTCGCCTTGTCCAAATCCTTCGAGCCGTAGCCGTAATCCAGCAGGTCGTCGATTATCTGGAAGGCCAAACCGAAGTGTGCGCCCATCTTGGCACATTCATCCACGAGAGGCCCGTCAAAGCCCGCCATGATGCCGCCAATGCGCGAAGCCGCCTCGATAAGGGCAGCCGTCTTGCGGTTGATAATCTCGTTGTACATGGCCCTGGAAAGCGTCATTTCGCCGCAGTGGTCCAGTTCCATGATTTCGCCCACAATGAGCATGTCCGCCGCGTCAGAGATGATGACAGGGATGTTCCTCGCCTCTTCGTCTATCACGCAGCGCATGGACTGCGAAAGCACGTAGTCGCCCACGAGCACGGCCACCTGGGTACCCCATTCCTTGTGCGCGGTAAGCTTGCCGCGGCGCAGTTCGGTACCGTCGATGATGTCGTCGTGCACGAGGCTCGCGAGGTGCAGCAGTTCCACGCTGGCGCAGGCATGGGCAACGCGGTCCAGGTCGGGAGCCTTCTCGCCGCAGTTGGCAATCAGGCACAACAGAGTCGAGCGGATGCGCTTGCCCTTGCGGCCGAACAGCGAAACAAGGCGTTCGGAAATGCCCGCAGGTGCGGACTCGGCCACATGCATAATCACCTGTTCGGTGCGCTCCAGCGACTCGCGGACTAGTTCGCGGGCCTGGCCAAGCACTACCTGAAAGTCGGCTTTCGTCGGACTCATCTTAGATGTCCAAATCCTTCAGGACCTTGTAGGCATTCGATTCGATGAACTTACGGCGCGGTTCCACGTCTTCGCCCATGAGCATGCTGAAAATCTGATCAGCAAGAACGCCGTCTTCCACGTAGCACTGCTTGAGGAAGCGCTTGGACGGGTCCATGGTCGTTTCGTTCAGCTGTTCTGGGGACATTTCGCCCAGACCCTTGAATCGCGTGATGGAGACGTTCTTCTTGTCTTCCACTTCGGCCATCACCTTGTCCTTCTCGTTTTCGTCGAACAGGTAACGTTCCTTCTGGCCCACCTTGAGCTTGTAAAGCGGCGGCATGGCGAGGAAGATGTGCCCGGCGTCGATCAGCGGGCGCATATAGCGGAAGAAGAACGTGAGCAAAAGCGTCTGGATGTGGGAACCGTCCACATCGGCATCGGTCATGATGATAATCTTGTTGTAGCGGAGCTTCTCGATCTTGAATTCCGTACCGATACCCGTACCGATGGCGTTCACCAGGTTCTGGATTTCTTCGGTATCGAGCACGCGGTGAAGGCTTGCCTTCTCCACGTTCAGGATCTTGCCACGCAGCGGGAGGATAGCCTGGAATTCGCGGCTACGGCCCATCTTGGCCGAACCACCTGCAGAGTCACCCTCGACAATAAACATTTCGCATTCCTTCGGGTCGCGGCTACTGCAGTCGGCGAGCTTGCCCGGAAGGCCACCGCTCTCGAGCACGTTCTTGCGGCGTGCGAGAGTGCGGGCGCGGTGGGCCGCCTCGCGGGCGAGGGCGGCGTTATAGACCTTGTCCAGAATCACCTTGATGGCGGCCGGATTTTCCTGGAAGAATTCTTCCAGTTTGGCACCGAAGGCGCTATTCACGTAGCTTGCGATTTCGGAGTTGCCGAGCTTTCTCTTGGTCTGGCCTTCGAACTGCGGCTGCGAAACCTTGATGGCGATAACGGCGGTGAGACCTTCACGGATATCGTCGCTCGTAATCTGGGCGTCTTTCTTGCCCTTGGGCATGTCGGCTGCAAACTTGTTGATGACGCGGGTAAGCGCCGTCTTGAAGCCCGTCACGTGCGTACCACCGTCATAGGTGTTCACGTTGTTCACGAAGCTGAAGAAGTTTTCCTGGTAGCCGTCGTTGTACCACATGGCGACTTCCAGCGGATACTGGCCATCGGGAAGCACCAAGTGAATGGGCTCGTTAAAGAGCGGCGTACGGTGTTCGTCCACGTAACGCACGAATTCGGAGACGCCACCCGGGAAGCAGAACGTATCGGTCTGCTTGTTTTCGGGATCTCGCTCGTCGGTAAGCGTCAGGCGAAGCCCGCTCATGAGGAAGGCGAGTTCGCGGAAGCGCGTGGCGAGCGTGTCGTAAACGTAGACCGTTTCCGTAAAAATCGTATCGTCCGGGTAGAACTCGACGCTCGTACCCGTATCGGCCATATCGCAGGTACCGATTTCCACCTGCGGGCCACGAGGAATGCCCTTGGAGAATTCCTGCTGCACCACCTTCCCGTTACGGCGCACCGTAACGACAAGCTTGTTCGAAAGCGCGTTCACGCAGCTCACGCCCACGCCGTGCAAACCGGCAGAGACCTTGTACGAGTTGCTGTCGAACTTACCGCCCGCGTGGAGCTTGGTCATAACGACTTCGATAGTGCCAACATGTTCCTTCGGGTGGATATCCGTCGGGATGCCGCGGCCGTTGTCGGTGACGCGGATGCCGTTCCCGGGCAAGATGGAAATCTCGATATGGTTGCAGAATCCGGCGAGGGCTTCGTCTACGGAGTTGTCCACGACTTCCCACACCAGGTGGTGCAGGCCACGGATATCGGTGGAACCGATGTACATTGCCGGGCGGACACGGACCGCTTCCAACCCTTCGAGCACGGTAATACTGGAACCGCTATAATCTTCTTCTGCTTTTTTCAGTTCTTCCGGAGACACGTTTTCGTTCACGTGTTCAATGGAGTCCATGTTTTCTTCTGCCATGTCTTTCAACCTATTAAACAAACCGGACATCCCGCACTACGGGCTTGCCCAGCAATAAATTACACCTTTCAATAATAGCATTTTTTTGCAGGAACAACTCCTGTTTCCAGGCCGAATTGACCGCCTTGAGCACCAATGTACGGCCATCCATCTTCACGGGTTTCACGTAGGCCAAAACGGCCTTCCCCACCACCTCCGGGAAGCGCTCCGATATGGTCTTGAAGCTCACATCTTCGGCTATTTGGGTCTTCTGCAAAACGCGTTCCACGAGGATGCCGATATCCATCGCACGGTCCCCCGTTACAGGCGGATTGCGACGCTTTTTTACCGGCTCCATCATCAGTCGACCAGCAGCAACTTGGAAAGGGTAAAACCGCCAATCAAAATGCTCGTCATACCGGCCACCACGGTGGCCTTCGTGCTCTTGCCCACGCCTTCGGCACCGCTATGCGTAAAGAAACCGAAGAAGCAGGCGTAGCTCGCAATAAAGTAGCCGTAAAGGGTCGCCTTGATAAGGCCTACCGCCAAGTCCCAATCTTCGTAGAACATCCTCACGCCGTAGAAGAACACCGCGAACGAGACTTCCTTGTAGAGGTGCGCCACGCCGTACCCGCCCACGATACCGATAAAGATGCTCAGCACGGTAAGTACGGGCAGCATAATCACCGTCGCAATCAGGCGCGGAGCCAGCAGGAACTTGTAGGGGTTAAGCCCCAGCACCTTGTAGGCATCCAGCTGTTCGGTCACGGCCATCGTCCCGAGTTCGGAACACATGGAAGCGCCAATACGGCCCGCCAACACCATCGCCGTAAGGATCGGGCACAGTTCCACCATCACCGCCTTGCCCACGGCCATGCCGAGGAACATCATCGGGATCATGTCGCCAAACTGGTAGGCTAGCTGCCAAGACATCACCGCGCCCGTCGCAAGGGACGCCGCGATGACCACGGGGATACTCGTAATGCCCACGACCTGCATCTGGCCAACGGTCGTATGGAGGTTCGTAAAGGCGCCAGGAATATTCTTGAAAAGGTCCCACACGAAGAACAGGTAGTTCACGACCGTACGGAGGAACCTCCGGACAAAACGCCCGAGAGCTTCCGCCATTCTGTTCAGTAAAGAAATCAATCCAACCTACTATTTCTTCTTGTCGTTCTTCTTCGCCTTCGGATCCTGCTTCTTGGCGGCCTTCTTTTCGGGAGCCATCGCCTTCTTGAAGAGGTTCATATCGCTCAGGTACTTGATGGCCTCGTTCAACTGCACGTCGCGCTTGAGCGAGAAGGCCGTGCTCACGGAATCGTTCACCATCGCCGTCAGGAGTTCGCGCTTGATGCCGTCCTTGATGTAGGCCTTGTTCTCGTCGAACTGGGCGTCGCGATTGTTCTCGAGCGCCTTGCGCATTTCGGAAATGCGGAGCGCAATCACGGAATCGGAAACGGTCTTGGAGCTGTCACCCATGTAGTTCTGTTCGCGGATGACGCTCTTTTCGAGCTGGTCCACACCGGCCAGGGCGTTGCTCTTCACCTTCATGAAGTTCGTGTCCTTCATGCAGTATTCCTTGAACTGCTTGTAGAGGGAGTCGGGAACTTCCCAGTTGGCGTCAATCTTCGCGCCGCTCTTTTCGAGGCCCGGACGGACCTTCACGGCAAACTTGAAGTACATCGCCATACGTTCCTGCACCTGCATCACCCAGGGCATCGGGGAAAGTTCGATATCGACGTCAGGCGTAATGCCGCCACCGCCGAACATCATGCGGCCATTGTTCGTATAGAAGGTATCGCGCTTCACGGTATCCTTGGCCACCGTATCTGCCTTGGCGCCATCGGAATCTTCTTCCATTTCTTCTTCCTGCAGCTTGAGGCCCTTGATACCGTTTTCAGGCTTGTTGATGCAGCGGCCGAACGGCAGGTAATAGAACGCGGTCGTCAGCTTGAGGGCGTTGCCCTGGTTGTCGAGCGGGAAAATCGTCTGCACGGAACCTTTACCGAAGCTCGTCTTGCCGACGATCAGGGCGCGGTCCCAGTCCTGCAGTGCACCGGCCACAATTTCGGCCGCACTTGCGGAACCCTGGTTCAAGAGCACCACCATCGGGATATCCTGCTTCACGATGCCGTCCCTGCGGGCGCGGCTTTCGGTACGCTGGGTACGGCCACGCGTACTCACGATGACGTTGCCCTGCTTCAAGAAGAGCTCGCTGATTTCAATCGCCTGGTTCAAGAGGCCACCCGGATTGTAACGCATGTCGAGGATAATCTTCTTCATGCCCTGCTTCTGCAGGTTCTTGATGGCGTTCGCCACGTCGCTCGTCGTCTTGTCGCTAAAGGTGGCCAGCTTGATATAGCCGATATCCTTGGACACCATCCCGTAGTACGGAACCGCATGCACGATGATTTCAGCACGCGTAATGGTAAAGTCCATCAGTTCGGGGACGCCTTCACGTTCGATAGAGACCGTCACGTCGGTGCCGATCTTACCGCGGAGCTTGCTCACGGCATCGTCAAGGGAAAGTCCCTTGGTTTCTTTCCCGTCAATCTTCCTGATGCGGTCGCCCGCACGGATGCCGAGGCGGAACGCCGGCGTACCGGACAGCGGGGAAATCACCGTCAAGATGTTGTCGCGCAGGCTAATCGTGATGCCCACGCCGCCAAACTTGCCTTCCATCGAGACCTTGAGGCCTTCGTAGTCCTTCGGGGTAAAGACCGTCGTATGCGGGTCGAGGATATTGCGGATGCCATTGAGGGCGGCATCGGTCAA
Source organism: Fibrobacter succinogenes (assembly GCA_902768325.1). Taxonomy (GTDB): domain Bacteria; phylum Fibrobacterota; class Fibrobacteria; order Fibrobacterales; family Fibrobacteraceae; genus Fibrobacter; species Fibrobacter succinogenes_A. The sequence goes on along the minus strand of CACXKY010000043.1, from coordinate 11,887 downwards.
TTCCGTCGGATTCACGTCTTCCACGTACTTGCGGTTTACTTCCGAAAGTACCTTGTTCAAACGGGAGACTTCATCGTAAAAATCACCGGGAGGGGTCTGTTTGTCATTTGCCGCATTGGCAAAGCAAAACGCAGAAAGCGTAGCGACCATGAGGCCGCGAATAGTAAAGGTTCCAATCTTCATGGTGAAAAAATACAATTTCCTTATATCCGGGAGGGCAACCAAAAGAAAAAACCGACTAAAAAAAGCCGGTTTTTAGGGAGAGGAGAGAGAATGAAAAAAATTAAGCAGCTTCGTAGAGCAACCGTTCGATCTGGTCGTTCCTGAGCTTGGCCAGGGCGGATTCCTTCAGCTGGCGGACACGTTCCTTGGAAAGGCCGACCATCGGGGCGATTTCCTTGAGATTCAGGTCCGAATCCATCTTGAAACCGAAATACAGCTTGAGGATATCTTCTTCCTGGGAAGAAAGGTTTTCGTTCAGCACCTTACCGAAGACCCTAGAACGGTCATTTACTTCGGCAAGAGTGTCCGTAGAGGCGTTCTCGGCAGCGAGGCAGTCGCCCAAAGTCGATTCGCCGTCTTCACCGACGGGAGCATCCAGAGAAGAAGTGCGGCTACCCATCTGAAGGATTTTCTCGATCGCTTCGGCCTTGTACTTGGACACGCCGGCAAGGCTTTCCGGATCAAGCACGTAGCTACCACCGACAACCTGACGGAGCTTGCCACCCTTCTTGTTGAAGCGGCGGAGCACCAGTTCCTTTTCGGCGCTGATGCGGACCATGCGGCCCTTCTCGGCGATGGCGCGGGTGATGTTCTGACGGACCCACCACACGGCGTAGCTGATAAACTTGATCTTCTGATCAGGATCGAAGCGACGTGCGGCTTCCATAAGCCCCATATTGCCTTCACTGATGAGTTCACCCACATCGAGGCCCTGGCCCCTATAAAGGTTTGCAATATTGACGACAAAACGAAGGTTCGACTTTACGAGCAAATCCATGGCAGCGCGGTTGCCTTGACGGATCTTCTTGAGGAGGAGCACTTCCTGTTCCCTAGAGAGCAGGGGGTACTTGGAAATATCGTTTAGGTACTGAACGTAAATATCCCTTTCGTTTCGGATAGAAGTGTTCATGTTCATAACGTACCTCGTTGGTTCAGTGTTTCTTACGTATTCAAATTTACCTCCGCAACCGTCTTACAGTGTCAGTATCGAGAAAGGCATTCGCAAAAGTTAAATTGAAATTCTGTCGCATTTTTTCGGCGTTTCGTCACGAAATCGTCACAAAACCTCCCGCTTCTGTCAAAAATGACCTAATTTTAGGGTTATGAGCGAAAAAAAGAAGCAAAACGCCCTGTACAGGTTCTTACAAAACAAACGAACCATATTCGAAGACCTCCAAGAAATCGACTTCGAACGAAGCGAAAAGAGGCTCAAATCGCTCATGGACAGCGAAAACGGGTTGCACGACTACCCCATCCCCATATTCATCCCCCTCCTGCTCCTCTGGCTTTTCATCATGCTGTTCCCGGTAGTCATGATTATCGACCCGGGCTACGTGCTCAACCACGAAGTCAACGTGAGGAGCCTTGCGAGCTACTATGTTCCACTCGTGATGACCACCCTCATCTTCTTGTTGAACCAGAAGTACTTTGTGCCGCGCTGCATATTCAACAGGCGATACATAATTTATTTTGTATGTAATTCCTTCGCGGTCGGCATTGCGCTATTCTTCCGCGAAGTCATCTTCTTCCTTATCGACCGCGCCCCGGGCGACGGCGTCGCTTTCTTTTTCAACAACTACTGCTTCTCTTTCGCGAAGGGACATTTTACCATATGGACTATCGTCTCCTTTGGGTTCCTCGTCAGCTTCGTCTGCTTTATCTGCGTCATCTACCACATTATGCTCCGGCAGATCATCAAGGCGTTCATCCAGCGCGAACAGAAGCGTTCCAAAATCCAGTACGAGCTCGATTTTCTCAAGAACCAGCTCAGCCCGCATTTTCTGTTCAACACGCTCAACAACATCTCTGCACTGATTTCCATTGACCCGAAGCGGGCGGAATCGTCGATGACGCAGCTCTCGTCGCTACTGAGGGTCACGCTCTACCAGACTTCGGATGAATTCATCCCCATCCAGGAAGACGTGAAAATCCTGCAAAAGTACGCGGACCTCGAGAAGCTCAGGCTCGACGAATCCTACGACCTGCAATTCAACATACAGCTCGAAAACCCCGACTTCAAGATTGCCCCCCTCATCTCCATGCCGCTCATGGAGAACTCCATCAAGCACAGCGTTGGCGTAAAGGGCAAAAACTTCGCGCACATTTCCATTGTGCAGAAAGGCAACGACGTCGTCTTTATCGCCGAGAACTCGAACAATCCGCGCAAGTCCAGCTCCAAGTCCAGCGGGCTCGGGCTCGCGACATTCCAGAAGCGCCTGGAGCTCACGTACATGGGCAGGTACGAGTACAAGGTGGAACAGGATAGCGATATTTACAAGTGCACGCTCACCATCCACGACTTTACTCAAAAGACCTAATTGTCGCGGAGTTTTATCCGCTGTGGTATTTGAATTGCCGCGCAACTATAGTTTGCACGCCACGCAACGTCCGATGGCAAAATAAATGAATCGACAGGGAATCCCTTTACAGGCGATTCCTTTTATTTATTTTTTCCCATTGACCTGGCCATTGACCAGCGTCTTTTTCGCGGCAGGACTGCCGCCTTTTTTACAGCCATTTTCTTTGGAGGACTCCTATGAGAAATAGGACGTTCAAGAAAATAGCCGTGGTTTGCGCAGCCATGGCCGTATTCAGTTATTCACAAACATGCAATAACACGACCCTCTATTCGGGCAGCGAAAACGGGTATATGGAAGAGTCCACAAGGACATTCCCCGAAGCGCCCGAATGGAAGGCCAACTGGGGAAACTTCCCCATGATGGCGCCCCCCTATATCAGGCTTTCTGGGCAAAAGAACGTCAAGGGAGACTGGCGCGGGGCTTTAGTTTTCCCCCAAGGCGTCGCTGCAACGGGAGCAACGCTTTCCATGAAGGTCCGCTCGTCGCAAAACGTAAAGTTCGGCGTATGGCTCGGCAACAGCGGCGAAGCTTTTTACAAGAACCTCTCCGCAAATGAAAGCTACCGCTTGGAGATTCCCGTCGCAGACATCGGCGGCAAGGGAACGTTCCTGCTGAAGAAGGTCTGGATTGGCCTCTTCGGCGTCGGAGCGTATCAGTACACGAACCTCTTCGTAGACGATATCGCCATCCGCTGTCCGGAACGTTCGGGAACTGCGGGCGGTTCGAGCAGCTCGGGGACCGCGGGCGGTACAAGCGGATTGGGAACGCTTTTGGGAGCGACCTCCGCGGACGAAAGCGATTTTATCGTCGGCGGCGATGCGGCCTCGCCCGTACGGAAGCTGTTGTGGGAAAGCGAACCGCTGGAGGAAACATCGGCGCGGTACTCTACCGAGGAACGGGACGAACTGAAAAAGCGGACCCCGATGATGTTCGTCATGGACTGGCAGGACCATGACCGCATTATCCGATTCCTGCAAAGCGATTCCCTGACGCCGCAGCAGTCCCGCGAAGGCTGGTACAAGGCGATGTACCTCGTGACGAACAGCCGTGTCAAGGACAGCGTTATCGCAAACCCGAAGCAGCTTTTCGCCGATGCGAACGCCATTGCCGCCATGAACGAGATGTCTTCTTTCCCGCTACTCCTGGCGAACCTGGACTACAGCTACAAAGTCTGTACAGACACGCAGTGCAACGCGACTACCTTGGAAAACTACCACCTGCTGGCGGCAGGATTCCCGACATCGTATACGAGAAGTTCCAAGGTGCGCATCACCTACGACCCGTTCTTCGTCACGACCGATAAAAGCGGCCTGCCCAATGTCGAAATATGTACATCCGGGAAGTGCAAGGCGCTTGAGCCCAACAAGGCGACCGAGATAGAATTCGCTTCGGCAGGCATCCAGAAACTCACCGTAAAACTCGCCTACGGTTCGACCCGAATCCAGCAAACCCTTTCCCTGGAGGTAAGATAATGAATTCCATCATCAAGGTTGCAGCCCTTTCGTGCGCCATCGCGGGCGGCGCAAGCGCCATGGACAAGACGCTTTACTTTTTCCAGAATAACACAAGGAACGACCTGTGCATCAGCGAAAAGAAAACGACGGATTCTTGCCGTTCCAAAGACAACAAAGAAGTCAAGCCCTACTATACCGGGCACTCCATGAGAATCAAGATTCTCGGTAGTCCCGAAGACAAAACCAATTCTTACGGCATCTATATCGAGAAGCCCTTCTTTATCATCGACGGAATCCACCTGAGCACCGATGAACCTAGGACTCTCCAACAGTTGCAAGAAGACACGGAAGAATTCGGTATTCCAGGCATCCTCCAGTCGCTAGGCTATACGCCTATCTTGGTCCAGTTTACCGAGACGGTACGCACCGCCCTGCAAGAAAACTCCAAGATGTTCCGCGACTTGCTGCGATTCATTTCTTCCAACGCCCTTTTCCCGTTCCCGAACAAGAAAGAAGACGGGTTCGTCATCTTAGGCATCAGCCAGGGAGGTATCATCGGCAGGTATGGAGCCTACCTTTATGACAAGAAGCGCAGTTCAAGCGATGCCCCCATCCGCATGTACGCCTCGCTGGATTCCCCGCACCAAGGCGCCGTGATGCCGCGCGCACTCATGAGCACCATCGGCTTTTGGGCAATCTTTGACCATTCCGAATCAGCGGAAGCCTTCAGGGACCTCATTCGCGGCCCGGGCGCAAGGGACCTGCTCATTTACAAGACAATCAATCTGGACCACCAGGCAGACATCGATTCGGGGCGCTTTTTGTTTGGCGAATACCGCAAGGCCGCCGAATACAAGGGCTTCCCCACCGTACTGTTATCGCAAGGACAGCTGAAAGGAAGTGACCCCGCCCATGCGAACGTTTACTACAACCTGAACCGCAAGGCAACCCTCGCCGGAGCCTCCGTCGGGAGGGTCTCATCCAAAATCGGTTACTCAAACAGCGAAAAGACCGAAATCTCGCACCACAGCATCTACAAAAAAGGGGGCCAAGACATCACCTACCATTACCCCGGAACGAGCACGTATGACTTTGTCCAGGGCAGCACCTACCCGTTCGCCAAGACTATGTACAAGGGCCTGCGCGAAGGCTTCCTGGACGCCATTCCAGGCAATATGAAAACCAAGATTCTCGGGGCGCACGTCAGCCTCGGTACAAGTTGGGACCACGACAACCTCTATCAAGAAAGCAGCACGTTCATCCCGACGGTGAGTGCGATGGACCTCATATGCGATGGAGACCTCGCCATCCGTAAGAACTGCGCCCACAGCCAAAAGAGTTCCGGTATCAACTTCGAAAAACCGGGCAGCATTTCTACAGGTTCCGCCATCTTCGCCGTAGACCCGACGCACCCCCGCTATGGCGAAGCCACCAGCGGACGCCACATCGAATCGCCTATGAAAAACGGCAAGATCGACACGACCGTCCTTGTAGGCATGCAAACGGACATCTGGAGGATCCTCTGCGAAGTGGCCAAATACGACTACGACTCCGCTACGGGCAAATTCCGCAATCCCAAACTGAACGGCATGTTCTCGAAAAACACAAACTGCATGGACGCCACCAAGATGCCCGACCTAATCAAGAACGCCGGAAAGTTGCAGACGAAAAAGATCGCCTATGCGCGTTATGACTACAATTCCAAGGCATCCGAGAAAGACAACAGCGTATCGTTCACGCTCCCGGCCGGCTGGCAGAAAGTCGCCACGTTCAACATCCCGGACGATATCCCGCCCGGTTCGGCATTCGAAATCGACATCCGCGTCATTAACGCCAAAAGCAACTGGATGAAGGCGGAACTGCTACTGGTAAGGGACGCCATTGGCAATGGGCAAATCCAGCTCGCCGAAACAAACGTATCGCAGGACGGATTGACGCACACCCTGCGCTGGGTCATGCCCAACACTCAAAATGCGACCCTGCATTACAAATGGCTGCGCCTCGTCCTCAATTCCAACGGGGCAAACGTCACCTTGTCCAATCCGAAAATCATCACCAGTACAGCGAATCTTGCCGAAAAACCCGAACCGATTTCGTCGTCCAAAATTTTCCCGAACAGCAAATACACAGCCGTTCCCTGGTCCGACAACGTCAAAATACAGACAAAGACCGTCGGCACCAACGAAATGCTATACGTTTCGACGGAAAAACGCTATGACGGGCTCCATTTTGACTTCGGCAAGACCGTCTCCATGGACAAATTCACCTCGCTGGTCGTTGAATTTGAACCGGGAACCTGCGCCCACACGGCGGTCTATTTTGACGCCAAGGACACTGGAAATCCCAATTTAGGCAACTATAGTTTGCAAAATGGAATTGCAAACAAAATTTTGCCTTTGTCCCAAATTATCAAGACCGAAGTTACCCCAAATCACTCGCTTTCCGCATCACGCCTAAAAATTCAGTCTACGAAGGACAGCGAGACTTGCCATATAAGGACAATTTATCTGCAATAGGGCCTTATTGACAAACTAAGCTCTTATTCATAGATTTCAAAACCGAAGGAGAACCGACATGTATAATAAATTTCTCTTTATGCCGCTAGCGCTATGCCTAGCCGCCATTTCCCTGACAGGCTGCGTCAGCACCCAGCTCAAGTCCATGGGGACCCTCCCCATGCCCACGGCACACCAGCCTAGGCTCAACCCCGAAAGCAAGGATGCCGAAAAGGTCGTTTCGGTCGACGGATTTGCCCTTTTCAACAATTCCTGGACCAATACGGACGAAATCTACGGCGGAGGCGGTTCTGTCAGCGGCATCTACCGCTTTGGCGGAGGGCTTTCACCGCTGTTCACGAGCCTCACCGTCGGCGGTTACGGCGGCAATGTGAACTTCGCCTGCGACAAGAAGAAGGATTGCGGCGAAGGATACCGGAATTGGCTTAAGCACGGCAAGAACAACGCCGACCAGTCCTTCTGGGGAATCCAGGAACGCGTTATGTTCGGGGCCGAATTCAACATCCCCGCCAACCTATTCCTCGGTTTGGGCGGCGGCGCGATGATTTACCAAAGCGGCGGCGATTACGACAAGATCCGCAAAAAGCTGGACAAGGCCTTCCGTAACATCGATTCCGACAACGAACATGTCGGCGCCTACCTGCTCGTTTCGACCTGGCTTGGCTACCATATCGGGCAGAACGGGAAATACGGGACCATTTCGCTGGATATGAGCGCTTCGAACGCCTTCATCGACGACAATATGATTTCCCTGCCCATGAACCTCGGCTACTTCCATCCGTCCGGATTCCACGGCGGTGTCGGGTACGCCAACGGCGGCGCAGACGTATTCGTCGGCAAGTCGTTCCAGTTCTAGAAAACGGCGGAACCTACTTGTAAAAAAGACCTTGCGATGTCGCAAGGCCTTTTTGCTACCGCCTACACGGCAGTTTCGTTTAGATTTTCTTAAGCACCAGCAGGTGGCCGGGGGCCTTGACCGGGTCAAGGCGGACGAAGTTACGGTTACCGCGCCAGACGAAGCTTTCGTCGGTAATCAGGTCCTTCAAGAAGTAGAACGCATCCGGGGCGAGGCCAAGCTTGCCCATATCGAGTTCCACCATGCCTTCCTGGGCGTTGTCCATGTCCATATTGCATACGCACAAGATAACGTCGTCACCGGACTTCTTGGAGTAGACCATCAGCTGGTCGTTGCTGCAGTAATGGAAATCGAGGTTGTCGTATTCCTGCAGGGCGACATGTTCCTGGCGGGCGGTATTCACGCGGCGGACGAAGTCCTGGATGCCGGGGCCCTTCCAGTTGTGGACCTTGTACTGGTACTTTTCGCTGTCGGCGAGTTCTTCCTTGACCGGCGAGGGGATGTTTTCGCACAGCTCGTAGCCGTTGTACATGCCCGTAAGGCTCGAAAGCGTACCCGCGAGGAAGTAGCGCTGCTTGAAGGCGTTCGGGCCCTTGTAAGCGAGGTACTTCGGGAAGATATCCGGAGTCGTCGGGAAGAAGATGCCACGCATGTATTCCTTGGCATCGGACTGCGTGAGTTCCTTGAGGTACTGTTCGAATTCCCACTTGGCAGAGCGCCAGGCGAAATACGTATAGCTCATGTCGAAGCCCGACTTTGCGAGGCGATGCATCATCTTCGGGCGGGTGAAGGCTTCGGCGAGGAACACGAGTTCCGGGCGTTTTTCCTTCACGTCGGCAATCAGCCATTCCCAGAACGGGAACGGTTTGGTATGCGGATTGTCGATACGGAAGATTTCGACGCCCTTGTCGGCCCAGAACAAAATAATGTTCTCGATTTCTTGCCAAAGGGCCTTGTAATTTTCGTTGTAGTAGTCGAACGGGTAGATGTCTTCGTACTTCTTGGGCGGGTTCTCGGCGAACTTGATGCTTCCGTCCGGTTCGTGGTAGAACCATTCCGGGTGGCTCTTCACGTACGGGTGGTCGGGGCTGCAATTGAGTGCGATATCGAGCGCAAGACGGAGACCCTTATCGCGGGCGGTTCTCGCAAAGTGTTCGAAATCCTTCATGGTGCCGAGTTCCGGGTCCACGTCATAGTGGCCACCGTGCTTGTTACCCACGGCATAGGGGCAGCCCGGTTCAAGCGGGTTTCCCTTCTTGTCGACCTTGGCATGGAGCGCATTGTTAGCGCCCTTGCGGTTGGTAACACCGATCGGATGGATAGGAACGAGGTAAACGGTATCGAAGCCGAGGTCGGCGATATAGTCGAGCTGCTTTTCGCAATCCTTCCAGGTAGCGCTCTTCTTCGGGTCCGTGCCCTGGCTCTTGGGCCACATTTCGTACCACGTGCCGATGCGGCTGTAGGCCGGGTCCACACGGAGTTTCATCACGGGGCTTTCGGTCGGAACATCCTTGGGCTCTATGGTCCAGGCGCAAATCTTGTATTCGTAATAGCCGATGTTGTTGACGGTAAAGGAACCTTCCCACTGGTCGTTGTCGACGAAGTGCATGGGGGCCTTTTCCCACTTTTTCCTGCTCACGTGGCGGTAGAAAATCGCAGCGTCGTATTTTTCATGGCTGTGGCGGAAGATATCCGCGGTGAGCGTGACGGTGTCGCCCGGTTCACGCTTGATCATGAACCGGCCGCCCTCGATCTGGGGGCGGATGTTTTCAATAACGAGATTGTCTTTGAGGGTCGGTATGGTTGCCATAGTAACCCAAAATTAACAAAGTTACTAGTTATCAGTTACTAGTTACTAGAATTTCAGGGTTTGAAAATCAATTAAAACAAACAAAAAAGGGCCGCGAGTGCGGTCCCTTGAAATTCATGTTTTTCGCCACGATTAGCGGCGAGAATTGCGTTCGCGTTCCTTTTCACGCTGACGGCGGCGCTTTTCGGTATCGTCCGGGAAGAATTCCGGGAAGGCGTAACCGATAGCAATGCCGAACACGATACCCGTCTTGCTCATACCGTCCTTGTCGACCACCCTGGAAGTATAGGTGATTTCGGCACTCGTCCTGGAGTCTGCACTTTCGCGGAAGCTCGGGTTCGCATCTTCGCTCTTGCCAAGATCCGGTGCATAGTACATACCGAAGGAGAACTGCAGGTAATACCATTCGTTGGTCATGTAGGCAATCAGCACGTCAAACTGGAAACCGTTCACGGAAATCAACGCACGCATATCGCTTTCGTCGGGAATGATATCGTGGTCAAAGTAGACCGTACCGTAAGAAGCGGAAACGCCCAAGTGGAGCGGGTTCTTCGGGAAGAGGTAGTAGTTGATACCGACCTTGTAACCGGTACCGCCTTCCAAGGACCAATCATCAAATTCATTGTCCGTTCCCTTCGGGAGGAAACCGAAAGAAGCGTAAGCACCGACGTGCCAGCGGGTAATATATTCAGCACCGACACCGAAGCCCATGCCCATACCGGTCTCGCCCATGAACGGGTAGCGGGAACCCATACCCAACTGGAGGAGCAAGCGGTCCTTGAGCCAGTCACGGCGGCGTTCGGAGTTCGCGTATTCATCCTGGCGCTGTTCTTCTTCAAACTTCTTGCGGGCGGCCATGTCGTCTTTCTGGGCCCTGCTCATGCCGGCCGTTTCGACATCTTCTTCGCCTTCTTCATCATCCTCGTCAGCTGCGACCTCAGGCGTCGCCGCGTCTGCGGGTTTATCTGCCGAAACGAAATCGCTATCGTCGAATTCGTCATCCGCAGCCTTAGTTTCTACGGCCTTAGTAGTAGTCTTAGCCTTGGGTGCACTGGCCGTCTTGGCCTTGGGCTTGGCAGCCCAAACCATGAGGCTGAGTACGCACAGCAACAAAATCACCTTTTTAAACATTTAAAAGCCTCTGATTCTAATAATCGTTTTACGAATATAACTTATTATCCGCTTTTTTTCCAATTTTAAAAGTGTAAAAGTTGATTTATCAGGCCCCTGTAAGTCCAAATGTTGCTAAAAAAAGCAAAAAAACATCATTTTATCTTCATTAATTTCGCTTTTATGGAACCCAGCGCGATTTCGCACTGCATGAGCACCGGAATACGGCGTTCATCGTCGGTCAGCCAGATGAAGATCCTGCCCTTGGAAACGAAGATTCCGTCACCGTCGAGCACCGGTTCGACCTTCACCGTCTTTACCTTTCCGAGGGCCGCGGTCTTGATTTCTTCCTTCCCGTGAACCAGCACCTTCAGTTCGTAGCGTTTCTTGCCGCTTACCGCCGAAAAACGGGACGTATCGCCCACCGTCAGCGGGAGCGTCCTCACCAGGTAGAAAGCCGACATGATGCTGTGTTCCATGCCCTTGATGGTGACCGCCGTATCAGCAGAGCGCTTGACCCTACGGGTCTTCATGTCCGTGAACACCGTATCCGAAAGCCACGCTTTTTCGCCCTTGCGGTCGAAGCGGATGACGGAGGTGTTGTGGAACGTCCCCTCGTGGAGGCGCTTGCGGAAGACTTCCGTCATGAGCCCCTTGTTGCGGACGCGGGTATAGATGGTGTCGTTTACCGGGTAGATTTTATTGATGGTCTTGTTGCCCGTCGCAAACGTGAGGAATTCCGTCTTGCCGTCCTTGGCGGGCTTCACCTCGAGTGAAGCGGAACCGGCCGTAATCGGGCCCCAGCACAAGTCGAACTCGAGGCGTTCGCCCTTCATCCACGGAGCCTGGACCTCCGGCAAGTTGGGCTCACCGGCTACGGCAAACGACAGCGCGAAGAACAGCGCGGGGAAAAGACAGTATATGCGTAAAGAGCGAAAGAGCATAAAACATCATGATGGCGTCATTCTGAACGGAGCAACGCAGTTGCGTAGCGAAGAATCCAGGTCAGATTCCGATCTGGATCCTTCGCGATTTCTCGCTCAGGATGACGTTGTAATTAGTCAATATCCCCGAGGCCCTTGCGGTAGGCGACGAGCTTCTCGCGGACTGCCGGGTCTGCGATGGCGACGATGTGGGCGGCGAGGTAACCGGCATTCTTGCCGTTGCCGATGCCGACCGTGGCCACCGGGATTCCCGGGGGCATCTGCACGATGGAGTGCAGAGCATCGACGCCGTTAAGCGGGCCGCCGGCGCAGGGCAGGCCGATAACGGGAAGGATGGTGTGCCCTGCGAGCACGCCCGGGAGGGCTGCAGCGAGGCCAGCGACACCGATGAGGACCTGGAGGCCTCGCCCGGCGGCTTCGCGAGCATACTTCGCGGTGGCGTTCGGGGTGCGGTGTGCAGAGAGGATGTTGAATTCCCACGTGATGCCGAACTGGTCGAGCACCGCGGTGATCTTGTCTACAGTTTCCTGGTCGGACTTGCTACCCGCAACGATACCGACCTTTGCATTCGGAACTTCATTAATCTGCATTTTCAATTCCTTTTTTATTTGCCCA
>CACXKY010000042.1 GCA_902768325.1 Fibrobacter succinogenes | reverse complement strand
AGGCTATGTTCTCGAGCTTCTTTTCGTGGTAGCCGACCTTGAATTCGGTGAACTTGAGGCCGTGTGCCGTGCTGATGACCACCACGTTTTCTTCCTTGTCGATCTTGCCTGCGGCTACGAGCTTTTCGAGGGCGCCGAGAGCGACACCCGTATGCGGGCAGCAGTAGAGACCGATACGGTCGCCGCGGTGGGCGGCATTGGCGAGTTCTTCTTCGGTGACGCTCACGACCATGCCGTTCGTCTTCTGGATGGCGCGCACGGCCTTCGGGTAGCTGACTGGGTTGCCAATCTGAATGGCGGAGGCGAGAGTCTTCTTGGCCTGCATCGGAACGAGCTTGTCGAAGCCGCGTTCGTAAGCCTGGAAGAACGGGTTGGCGTTTTCGGCCTGGGCGACGATACCTTCCAGCCCATTTCCTGGCAGATTTCCGGAGAAATCGTCTTCTGGCCTTCCACGCGGAGGCTGTTCATGGAGTTGGCGAGGTAGATGCGGTTGTCGGCGGTGACCTGCTGAACAATCTTCATGCAACCGTCAAAGTCGGTGTCGAGGGCGAGCACGATGCTGCCGTTAGAAATCGGCTGGATCAGCTGGGCAACGCTCGTCTTGCCGGCGGGCAGGAACACGATGCTCGGGATGCCGGCCTTGGCGCAGTAGGCGCTCAAAGCGGCGGAGGTGTCGCCGGTAGAGGCGCAGGCCACGGCGTCGATTTCGTGAATCTTCTTCTTGATGATGTGGTTCACCTGGCTCACGAGAACCGTCATGCCGAGGTCCTTGAAAGAACCGGTGTGGGAGTTGCCACAAAGCTTGACCTTGAGGCTCTTGATGCCCAGTTCCTTGGCGAGCGGGGCCGCATCAAAGAGCGGGCTCCAGCCTTCGCGCATCGTCACGATGTCTTCGATGGGCATGTCGGGGAGCACCATCTCGCGCTTGCTCCAGATACCGCTCATGTCGGCGGGTTCGAAGCTCATGCGGCGTTCGGCGAAGAGCTTCTTCCATTCGTCGGGGCTCTTGCTGGCAAGGGCTGCACGGTCGTGCTCGACTTCGAGCAGGCTGCCGTCCACCTTGCTGCGGTAAATGACGTCGGTCAGCGGGTAGGTATCGTCCCCGTTGATGTTCCTAAAATGCGCGTTGAATTGGGCCATAATGTCCTCTTGTTTTTCGGGGACAAATATAGTAAATGGAGTTACGAGTTCCTAGTTACTAGTTACTAGGGATGTGAGGAAAAGTGCTTATATAGCGCTATTCCTGTGATGTCGCGGCGGTGTCTATCGGCGTCACGGTGCTGTCCGCTGGTACTTTTGTGCTATCGACAGAATCTTCGGCGGCCCTGCAGTCCTTGATAGCCTTGTCGACTTCTTCGCGGATGGAGTCCAGCTTGGCCTGGTAACGCGGGTTTACAGTCGTGTCTCCGTCGCAAATTTGGGTCTTGGCGTATTCCCCGGTACTCCAATCAATCGATTTTTGCAGGCATGTTTTCAGGCTGTCGGAAACGGTTTCACCTGTTGCAGTGAGACTATCCAGTTTTTCTTTGATACAGCTGTCGGAAACATCATTTTTATTAACGAAGCCCGTTTTTTGGCATAGAGGGGACGGAACTGCTGAGCTGCTGGATGCCTCGCTGGAACTGCTGCTCGGGAATTTTGCCTCATACTCTTCTTTTGTATAGACAAGGCCGTCCTTGGCATAGGGAAAAACCTTTCCGTTGGAACAGGTGTATTCCATAATTGTCTGGTAGCCAACACAATGGCATGGGCCGGTGCCGTACAAGGGAATGGCTTCGAAGCATTTTTCCAACCGATTCTCGATGGAATCCAGTTTTTCGAGTGGTTCTGTTTGGTTGAATTCGAGTTTAAGTTGTTCGTCATGGCATTCTATAGGGGGGTCGTAATCGCAGATTGTGCCCAGACACTCGGTCATTCGTGTTGTCGAGTTGCAGGTCACACTCGTGTCGCTGGCAAGCCTGTATTGCGTCGAACTGCTGGAGTGATTGTCGGCCAGAGTCGAGGAAGACGATACGGGAGAAACACTGGATGACTCCTCGAGTGGGGTAGATGCTGACGATTCGAGGGACTCGCTTGATTCCGGAACGAGATCGTTGACGCAGTTGCAACCGTAAACGGGCTGGGCGTCGTCCTCACCGCAGCTGGCCCAGAAAATGCTTGCGACGAATAAGAGGGACTTACTTATGAAAGATCTGCATTTCATCATGAATTCGGGAGGATGGTTGAACTATTGAAATCAATATATGAATTTTAAGGGATGGTGGGCTCAATTAGGGGAGTTTTTCTATATTATTGCTCGAAAAAAAGTTCAACACGATTCGGAGATCCGCGTGAAGAAAAAATTTATTCTATTGTCTTTTTTGGCTGTATGGGCTATCGCTTTGTCGGCCTGCCTGTTCGATTCCGATGAAAACGCTCTCAGTAGCTGGCTTTCGGATCAGGGAATGCCGGATAGCTACAAGGTCCAGACTCTCAGTATTGAAGATTTGACCCCTATCTCGGCAGAGGTATTCCTGGATACGACGCCTCGTTCGGCAAATGACCGAGCCATCTTCGGGCGTTCGGCGAATATCCAGCATGACTTTGTCATGGACTTCGGCTTTGACAAGGGCCTCCTGGGTACGCTCAAGAAGGCGGATTCTGCCGCCTCGTTCTTGTTCCTGCGCTTGTTGCCGTCGCTCTACAAGTCGAAGTATTTCCCCAAGGATTCCTTCCCGATCGAAGAAGACCTCTCCGTGAAAGTGAGCTGGAAGCTTACCCGCAGCAAGAAGTCGAGCTTCCTTGACGATGTAATGGAAATTACCGATTCGGAATGGCACAAGAGCCTGCTGAAGTGGAAGCCGGATATGACCGTGGATACCACGTATTCCATATCCATCGGTAAAAAGGATTCGACGCTTACGCTCGTGCTGCCGAGAGCCCTGATTGACAGCATCCGCAGTGAAGTCAGCCTCTGCCGCCTGCAGCTCCGCCTGTCGGCTCCCGAAGCAAAGCATGTGTACCGCTTTTATGGGCCGAACTACCTTTACGGCCCGCAGTTCCGCATGACGACGCTTTCGGATACGACGTTTACCTATAGAAATGTGACTCCGTTCCGCGTGGCCGATGTCATCAAGAGCCAGGAAGATTGCTCTGACTGCCAGGTCTTGCACGGGGGCGTTTTCGATTCGATGGTGGTGGAGTTCCCCTCGGAACCCATCATGAAGGGTCTTTCCGAGTTCTATGGAGATGACTTCCCCTACAATCTGGGGGATGGCAACGATGTCCGCCAGGCGGTCGTCCTTGCGCAGATGACTTTCTCCCGTGACGACGAATCCCAGGGCTTCTCGGAATTGGGACGTCCTATCCAGGTCGTTGTCGGGTCCTTTATGGATAGCGCGACGACGACTTTCCGCAAGATGGAAGAATACAAGCTGAACAAGAAGCTGATTACCAAGGAAGGCCACCCGAACATGGTGTTCCATGAAGGCGATTCGCTCACCTTGCAGGTCACTTACGGTATGAGAGAATTCATCAACAAGGCTAGCGATGGCCGTACGTTCAAGATGATGATGCGTCTGGGTTACCCGGTTTTGCAAGAAAAGGATGATGCCTACAAGAACTACATCACGTCGAAGGGCGATACGAGCTACGTATTCCTCTCGCAGTTTGACTATGCACGTTATGACTTCACGGAGTCGATGAAGAAACCGGCTACGCTGAAACTCTGGCTTGCCTCCAAGAGGGGGAATGACTAATGAAAAAGTTTTTGAGCATCTTGCTTTGTTTTTCGGCCGTTTCTTTTGCTTCGATGATTGGCCTGGATGCCCTGGGTGAAGAACAGACCTTGGGCGGTATGGCTTCGATGGCGGGTCGCGGTTACGCCGGCAGTGCCAAGACGGGCGAGGCTGAAGGCATTTCGTTGATGAACCCCGCGCGTATCGCTTTCGATACGAAGGTGGTGTTCAATATCAACTTCCTGATGGAATTCCTTGCGATTGAACACAACGAGGAATACTACACGACAAACACGATTTCGATCCCGTCGTTCAACCTTTCGTTCCCGATGGGGAACTACGGTGCTCTCGGCCTTTCGTTGTGGCAGCATTACGCATCGATTCTCGATGTGGAGTCCGAAGATTCTACGACCGTAATCAACGCGAAGATGAAGTACCAGAGCAGTGTGTACGAGGTCGTTCCGAGCTATGCGCTTCGCATTCCGTACCTGCGCAACTTCTCCCTCGGTGCATCGGCCCACTTCGTGATGGGCAATGTCGAACGTAGCTTGTCCCTCGGCCCCGACAACAGCGAAGTTTCTAAAAATGATTCCTGGGCGACGAACAATGCGAAGCTTTCGGACTACGTGGACGGAACGTGGGAAGTCAAGAACCACCCGGCCTATTACTCCATTGCATTGCAGTACCGCGGCCGCCAGACTTCTTACTTCTTCTCGTTCACGACGCCCTATACGCTCGAAAACAAGCTGAACTACAACTTCCGCTTCAGTGAAATCGATACGCTTGCCCCGACGTCGTATACCCGTGAAATCGACGTGCCGATGACTCTTGCTACCGGTATGAACTTCCGCTTCAAGAAGCGCAACAACGTGATGCTTGACTTGCAGTGGCGCTCCTGGGACGATGAAGTAGAAAACATCGGCAAGAGCTTCAGCATGGATCCGATTACGAAGACGCAGAACGATATTCTCCTTGCGGCCGGTTTCCAGCGCGATGGAAGCCCGCTGTTCTATGACAAGTATTGGGACCGCATTACTTACCGCTTTGGCGGTTGGTATAAGGGATGGTACGTGGAAAACACCCACGAGCTGGGCGGTTCAATTGGTGCCGGTTTCCCGCTAGGTCGTAAGGGAACGACCTTGGATCTGGCCTTCCAGGGTGGCAAGCGTTTTGTTGATGACGGCCATAACTGGGAAGAGACGTTTATCGGGGTCAGACTTGGCCTGATGGGCGTCGGAAACTGGGGTTCGACTGCCAGATAGTTTTATATCAAGAAGGAGGCTGTGATGGCTACAAAGAAGACAGTAACGGAAACAAAGGCCAAGGCGACGACAGTGGCAAAGAAGACTGCTGCTAAAGCCAAGTCTGCCGTAGAAAAGACTACAGCCAAGGTGAAGACTGCAGTGAAGGCCGTCGAGAAGACGGTATCGAAAATCGTGGCAAAGGCTCCGGCGAAGAAGGCTGCTGCGACAACCAAGAAAGCTGTAGCGACGAAGAAGGCTGCTCCGGCTAAGGCTCCGGTGGCTAAGAAAGCTGCACCGGTCGCCAAGAAGGCTGCCCCGGTGGCAAAGTCCGCCCCGAAGGCTTCGGAACAGACCGATGTGAAGGCTTCTACCAAGAAGGTCGTGAGGAAGGCTGCCGCCAAGGTTCCCGCGGCGAAGGCTTCTGCCAAGGCCGTGACGAAGAGCGATTCCTTGGCCCAGTCCTTTGACCCGGAATACCTGGTGCTGATGCAGAAGGACCCGAACTGGATGCAGGCCTTCTGGGAAGTTTCCGAAAACAGAATCAAGAATGCCAGGAAGGGGAAGGGCAAGCTCGTCCTCCGCCTGTTCGACATTTCGGACGACCTTACCGTGAAGCGCGGCAAGAAGAGAAAGTTCCACGATGTCGTCGTTCCCGCCGATGCCCGTAGCTGGTATGTGGAGAACAAGGCTTCCAACAATACGATTGCAGTCCTCGGCTTTGCCGAAGGCAAGAACTTTATGCCGCTGGTCGAATCGGTTCCGGTCCAGACATCCACCTTGGAAGGTTCCCAGGTGAACGTCGATGACGTGTTCGTGAAGGCGTCCCTCGGCGGTGCCGCCATGGGCGGTTTCGGCAGTTCGGGTCTTTCCAGCATGTCTGCCAAGAACTGGCTTGAATCTCTTTCGAGTTCTTCGGGCTCCATGTTCTCCGGTGCGCTTTCCAGCGCCGCCCTCAAGAGCAACAAGCTTGAACTCCCGAAGGATTCCGTGAACTACGGCAAGGATTTCTTCTTGTGGGTCAAGACCCGCCTGATCGTCTACGGGGGCACGCGCCCCGACGCTCATCTCCAGGTGCGCGGCGAACCGTTCCCGCTCAATGCGGACGGGACCTTCAGCTTCGAAGAAGACCTTCCCGATTGCACGAAGATCATTCCGGTTTTCGCAACGGACAAGGACGGCGATTTCCCGACGACGATTGTTCCCATTGTCGTAAAGCGTACTGAGTAGCGATGTCTGCACCCGGCAAGATTCATTTGCTGCTACATGCGCACTTGCCGTTTGTGCGAGAGCCTGATTACGACCGGTTCCTAGAAGAGAACTGGTTTTTCGAGGCGATGTCAGAAACGTACCTCCCCTTGGTGCAGATGCTTTGGCGCCTGCAAGAAAGGGGAGTTCCCGGAACGCTCAACTTGAGCGTTTCTTCGTCGTTGTTGGCGATGCTCACCGACCGCGTCTTGCTGGACAAGTTTACGCGTCACCTGCATATGCAAATGGACCTCCTTGAAAAGGAGAAGGCGCGCCTGCAGGACAATCATGAATTTTTGACGGTGGTGGATTTCTATTACCGCCGTCAGCTCGCCTTGATTGACGACTGGGAAAACCGCTTTGGCCAAGAGATTGTTCCTGCTTTCAAAAAGCTGGAAGAAGTCGGCAAGCTCACGTTGCTCACTTGTGTGGGGACGCATCCGTTCTTGCCTGCGTACCAGGCGGACCCTGCGGCAATCCGCTTGCAGTTGGGCGTTACCGTGAAAGCTTTTGAGGAAGCGTTCGGACGCAGGCCCAAGGGGCTTTGGCTTCCGGAGTGCGGATTCTTTGACGGGCTCGATTCCATGCTCGCCGAATTCGGTTTCGAGTACTTCTTCCTCGAAACCCATGGCGTGCTTTTGGCAAAGCCCGCGCCCAAATACGGAGTATTTGCGCCAATAAAGACCCCTGCGGGGCTTTATTGCATGGGCCGCGAGCAGAGCAGTTCCATGGAAGTCTGGAGCCGCAAAACCGGCTATCCGGGGCATCCCGAGTACCGCGAGTTCTTTAAGGACATCGCCTACGAACGCGGTCGCGATTACTTGGGCGATTATTTTATGGCAGGTGAAACGCCTGTCGAGACCGGCCTTAAGTATTGGCGCATCACGGGGAGCGAAGAAAAGCAGGTTTACCGGCCGTGGAATGCGCTCCGCTTGGCCGAAGACCATGCTCGCTTATTTGTCGCCAACCGCGAAGCGACCGTCACGGAACTCTTGCCCAAGATGGATGGCAACAAGGTCTCCATCCTGTGCCCCTACGATGCCGAACTCTTTGGACACTGGTGGTTTGAAGGTCCCGTCTTTATCGAGAAGATGTTTGAACGCGCCGCTTCTTCGGGAACGGTGGAAATGGCATCCCTTGAATCCACCATGCATTCCTCTTGCGATCAAGAGGTTCACCGTCCGTCGCTGTCTTCGTGGGGCGAGGGCGGCTTTGGCGAAGTCTGGATGAACGACGAAGTCAGCTGGGTTTACCCGCTGTTCTTCCGCATGCGAGCCATGCAAAAGAGCCTCAAGACCGCCGTCGCGAAGTCCCGCAAGAACGCAAAGCTCTATGCGCTCGGCCGCCGCTATCTGGCGCAGGTCGCACGCGAAATCCTCTTGTTCCAGGCCTCCGACTGGGCGTTCATGATTCACAACAAGTCGGCCGCCGATTATGCGCGAAACCGCGAGAATGAACACGCCCTGAACGTAGACGCACTCTATGATGCCGCGATGGCGGAACTGACTTCTGCAAAGAAACGTCCCGATACGTCGCTGCTCCAGAAACTCGAGGCAAAGGACAATCTCTTCCCGTGGATCGGGGAGTTGCTTTAAGCCCTCTATTGCTTGTTGCGATAAATAATATATATTGAAAACAAGTTCATAGGGGGTGCCGTATGTCCTTGAAAAAAGAATCTCTCCTGTCCATGTGTGCGTTCTCGCTCCTTGCTGTTGCATGCGGCGATGACAGCAGTAGCGATGTTTTTTATGCCCAGGGAAATTCTACGTCGGATTTGGTTGTCCCAGTTTACGACGACCTGCCGGTATGCTCTTCCACTCGCGAGGGCGTGACCGCCTACGTGAAAGACGAGAAGATGGCCTACATTTGCCAGGACAACGTCTGGACTGTTGACGGGGAAGGCGATGGCGCCGTTTCGTCGAGTTCGAGACAGTCGCAGCAGGAGTCTACTTCGAGTTCCGACGACTCAAACTCTAGCGATTCGAACTCAGACACTTCAAGTTCTGACGATTCTAATGTGTCGAGCTCGCAGCAGGAAACCTCCTCAAGTTCTTCTGGCGAACAGCCCAAGTCTTCTTCGGAAGGTTCTGCGGCCTCGAGCAGCTCGGTTGCGAGCGGTTCAGTCTCGAGCAGTTCTGTCACGAGTAGTTCCTCTGCCGAGAACCTCAGCGCCGGGGCATCATCTTCGTCGATTTCGAGCAGTTCAGTTTCAAGCAGCTCTGTTTCAAGCAGCTCGGTCTCGAGTTCGTCTACTCCCGATGAACCTGGGCCGTTCCTCACCGATAGCCGTGACGGCCAAACATACAAGATCGTGAAAATCGGTGAAAAGTGGTGGATGGCGGAAAACCTGAATTACTTCTACAGGGCGGGAACGGCGTGGAGTTATTACTACAAGAATGACTCTACCTACCGCCACAAATATGGAGTCCATTATAGTTGGGCTGCGGCGATGGACAGTGCGGGCGTTTTCAGTGAAGATGGAAAGGGATGTGGCTATGAAGTTCGTTGTACCCCGAAATACCCCGTGCGTGGAGTCTGTCCCGAAGGCTGGCACTTGCCCGATACAACGGAATGGCGGGCTTTGATTAATGAAGCCGGTGGCGACTCTCTTGCAAAGATTGAATTGAAATCTACTTCTGGCTGGCGCTTGGATGCAAAAGAAATCGGCACGGATGATCTTGGATTTACGGCGTTGCCGGCTGGTCGGGGTGAGGGAGATGATTGGCAGGGGGAAGGATCTTTGGCCTATTTCTGGACTTCAACCTATTTCGAATTATCTTATATTTATTCCCCAGAAGAAAGAGCCTACCATGTTAGCCTAAACTTCAATTACGGCGAACGTGTTATGGATTTCTGGGGCAAATACTACCGCTTCTCTGTCCGTTGCGTGAAGAACTAGTTTTTCACGCAAGCGAAACCTAGTACACTATCAGGAATTTTTCGGTCTTGCCGCTTGCACCTGCGCGGAAGCGGTACACGCCCGGTTTCATCTTGTCCATGACTGTCGCTTCGTCAATGCAGTGCGTGGTGTGCGTGTATTTTTCGCGCATCACGAGGTCGCCGCGCGCATTCCTGATTTCAATAAACTTCTTGTTGAGCGGGAGCGGCGTAAAGCACAGGTTGCCGCTTCGCCACGGTATCGGGAAGGCGCGTAGCGTGGAATCTTTCACGACTTCGGGAATGTAGCCGGATTCTCCGAAACGGCTCAATATCCAAATGAGGGAATCGTTCTGGATGGCCTTGGCTCTAATGGAATCAAGTGTAGCCGTATTGATGACGGGCCATATGGTGACCTTGTCCCCTTTGTATTGCGCTACGCTTGCCTTGCCGACATAATTGTCTAAATCCAAGTCGAGTCCGCTATAAAACATATAGGAGAACGGTCTTAGGCTCGGTTTTGCTCCCGCGGCCGATGCGTATCGAATATCAGGCCAGAGGGGTTGATCTTCGCCAATCCAGAAACTCGTATCGACAGAGGCACTCCGGGAACCGGAGAATGCAAGCCTTGTGGCGAAATCCTGCAAGACGCTGTCTGCGGACATCTTCTTTGAGGCAAGGACTTTTGAAAGCTGTACGGAGAAATCCTTGGTCGGGTTCTTGCTGAAACTTTCCCAGATGAGCTTGTCGAAATCATGCCGGAAGTGGTTGTAGAGGTAGATGTAGAAGATGCCGGCACCGTAATCGTCCAGGGTCTTGTCCAGGGGAGTCCCGTTATTGTTCAACAGGGGATAGACATGGCTGATATAGTCGTTGATGTCGGGGGCGGTAATTTCTTCGACGCCTGAAGCAGACGCTTCAAGCCAGAAAGAAGAAAAGGTGTTGAAATCGATATAGCGCAGTTGGACGGCGTGGTAAAGCTCATGGAAGGCCGTGACACGGATGCCCTTGCCCCAATCGTGGGCGTAGTCGGTCGAGATGGCGCTTGAGGCGATGGGTGATGAAGAAACCTTGTAGGTACATGTCTTGTTGCCTACCTGGATGCTGTCGAGGCGGGCGTTACTCGGAGAAAACATGAAGTCGTTGTCAAAAAAGACTTGGGTCAGGTGGGCGTCCCCGTTGATGGTCGGGAGCGTCAGCCCGAAGCAGCCTTCTTTGCATCCGGATGATCCGAGGTAGTATGAGGCGTTGCGGATTTTTTGGAGGTCCAGGATTTCGACGCCGTAAAAGCCTTTATCGATGGGCTTTTGGTAGTGGAGGGAAATGCTGTCGGAAGCGGGGGCGCGCATGCCCATCTTGGAAACGTGGAAGTTCCAGGCCTTTTCCAGGTTGGTGGCTACGCTGTCGACAAAAGCTTCCGTTGTCGCATGGATACCGTCCAGGGTATAGAAAATTTCAAAGTGCGCCGTCTTTCTTGTGTAGACGGAATCGAAGAAATCGCTTTCGTCGCAGTTCCTGCTCGTCTGCATGGCGGCAAACCTCGAAAACGAGGTCTTGCGGATGTTCTGGAGAACATGGGATGTTCCGCAGTGGTTGTCCTGGGCGTTAGCGAAAGGCGTAAGCAAAAGTGCTCCGGCCAAACACAGGTGCGAAAGTACTTTCTTTGCCGCCTGGACAATGCCGGAATCGATAGTAAGGGGCTTCTGGTGGTGTTCCTTGATGCGGGCATCCACGATGAGCGGGGCGTCGATAGCCCAGTGCTTGTGGACGAATCGCTCGTTGATGCCGTACAGGTCTTGTGCCGGGTCCGAACGCGTGAACGTCATCCACAAGAAGTCGGCAAGCCCTTGCTTGTCTCCTGCGCATATCGTTTCGGTCTGGTCGATGACGCTGACCCAGGGGTAGCTTTTGCGGAATTCCCAGCGGGCGAGGGCCGCCTGGAGCGGCGCGAGGTCGCTTGGGGTGTGCGCACTGCCGCCGTCCCACTGGATGGTTATAACTCCCGGCATGGCAATTTTTGCATGGCTGAATGGTGCTGGTAGCTCGAGGGAGGCGAGGTCGGAATCGCTGTTCCGCAGGTCTCGGCATTTTTTCCCTGCCGCCACCATGACCAGTTTGGAACCGTGGTTGAGCGATGTTCCCGTATAGTCCAGCGTGTCTGTCGTCGTTGATGTCTGCAGGTGCAAATCGCGCGCGAAGTTAATCCGTTCGAGGATATGGGCGAAGAAGGCGGGAACGTCGTTGACGTCCAGGGAAGGGTTGTCTTCCTTGGCGGCAAGCAACAGGTATTTGCTTAGGCTCACCTGATTGAATCCCAACAGTGCGTTTGCCGTCTTCAGGAGTTCCATGGGCTCGCGCTCGCTGTCGAAGGGGCGGAAGCGTTCGCTGCCGATGGCGAGGCAGAGCGGGTGGACTCCCGCTTCGTCGACTGCATGGACGGCATGCACGCCGGGCAGGGACGTCGGCACCATCGGCCGGGTGATTTCGTGGATGAACTCGCCGAAACGGGAATCTTCCTTGGGCGGCCTTCCGACAACGGTAAAGGGGTAAATGGCGTTTTTCTTGCAGAGGACCTTCTTCACCTTGAGGTAAGGGAAGTCATGCCGTCCGGAATAGTATCCGACGTGATCGCCGAAGGGACCTTCTGGTTTCAACTGTGGAGCCATTTCTCCCAAAATACAAAATTCGGCATCACTAGAGACAAGGTAACCGTCGTGCTCGAAATAGCGGAATCGCTTGCCCGCAAGCATCCCCGCGAGCGTCAGTTCCGAAAGATTTTCGGGCATGGGCGTAACGGCTGCAATCGTGTGCGCCAGGGGGCCCCCGATAAAGATGCTCACCTTGAGCGGCCGGCCTTCTTCAATCGCTTTCTGGTGGTGTGCCGCGATATCGCGGTTAATTTGGTAGTGAAGTCCGCATTCGTCGGGCGCGTAGTCGTTCCCGGAAATCTGGATGCGGTACATGCCCAGGTTCGTCTTCAAGATGCCCCCCTTTTCGCAGGGGCGCGTCGCGACCAGCGGCAGCGTAATGAACGCCCCGCCGTCTTCGGGCCAGCTGACAATCTGCGGGAGGTCGGCGAGGGTGCATTCTTCAAAATCGTGGATGGAACCGTAACGCATGGGCAGTGAATGGAGCCCTGCTTTCGCTGCACGCAAGAGCTTTGCGGGGGTGATATGCGCAAAGAACCGCGCCGGGTTCGCCTTGAAGTCGATGGCCGTCTTCGTCGATTCCAGCGTATCGCAGAACAGGAACTGCATCCGTTCGCGCGTGCCGAAAATGTTGGCAGCCGCCTGGAACCGGCATCCCTTCACTTTTTCGAACAGCAGGGCGGGCCCGCCGTTATCGCTGGCCTGCCTGGCAATTTCAGCCATCTCGAGATACGGGTCCACCTCTTCGTGGATACGCTTGAGCATGCCTGCTTGTTCTAGATCCAGCAGTGCCTGTCTAAGATTGCGGCCCATAAAAACCCGGTAATGAGGAATTTAGCCAGCCGTGGCGCTCTGGTCCAGTGATTCTAGGGACTGCGTTTTCTTCTGGGCTTCTACCGCGAGCATAATGTCGCGGGTGTTCTTGCGGGCGTAAATCCCGTAGACGAGGTTTGCCTTCGCGATGATGCCAGAAAAGACGTCTTCGGGAATGGTCGTGAAGCCTTGGAACGAAAATTCGTCGTAGCAGGCCGTCATGACGCCTTCCGAGACAAACTGGTGGCTCGCGGTAAAGCCGCGGAACGGACCGTCGCCGAGGCGGACGGTCAGCTTGTTGTCGGCGAAGGAACTCACGATCCCGGTCCACTTGATAGCCTTGAATCCGTACTGGATGTGGTAGTTTACAACCGCACCGGGAACAAGTTCGCTAGGAAGCGTGTAATGGAAGAGCGGGGTCGTCGAAATGGACAGGTTCATAGGGGCGTAACGGAGAGTTTCCAATACGTTGGGAAGGGAAAACTCTTGCCACGATGTTTGACTAAACTGAACCATACGTTAATAAATGTAGTAAAAAAGAAAGCAGGTGGATATTATTTTTTGAAGGTGCCGATAACTTCTTTTGCGAGGGCACTGAAAGCCGTTGTCGGGTTCTTTTCGACCCATTCCGCGGAAACCTTTGTTCGAAGGAAGCGCCCTTCGACGGAATTGTACCAGTGGACAATGCGGGTGTCTTTCAACAGGAGCTTGTCTAACTTGTTGCTCGTCTTCGGCTTGAACCAATGGGCGCTGATTTCGGGGCCGAGCGGGTAGAAGAACCGGGCCGGGAATACCGCCATGGACTGAGAACTCCTGTTGTGCGTGACGTTCTGCATCAGGCGCGTTCCGAGGCGGAATCGCTTGAGGCGTTCCTTTTCGTCCATCGTCTTGATGTACTGGAAAGCCTTGTGGATGGTGGCGTTCCCGGGCTCTGCCCCGATGACCGCGTTGTTCACCGAGGCTGAAAAACCGCGTTCGGCCAGCCGGAATAGCTTGTAGCCGCCCGGAAGGCGCGCGCAGAATTCGCGGAAGGCGAACTGAAGGCCGCAATAGATCCAGCGGAACGGATTGATACTCTTGAAGAGCCCCGCGGGGAGCGCAACCGGTTCTACGCCGATGAATCCTTCCAGTTCCAGCAGGTCGTCGAAGGGCTTCACCACGATGACGTCGGTATCGAGGTAGACTCCGCCGTAGCGGTAGAGGAGTGCGAGCCTAAGCAGGTTCGCGCGGCTTGCCGGGGACTTGAGCTCATGGAACAGCTTGAGGCAGAGCCCGTCGTCGTTAAGCCCGTCAAAGTGCGAATCCTGAACGGGGATGACTTCCAGGCCTTCGATGTCCTTGATGAGGTCCCAGCCGTCACCTTCCTGTTGAAGGCCTTCGTGTACCAGCCAGATAGACTGGGGCTTGTGCACCTGGTAGGCGGAACGGATGGCGATGCCGCCGCTCCATGGGAATTTGGGTCCAAGCCAGATGAAAATAAGGCGGTTGGGAATCATTTGTTGCAAATCTCCCGGTAAAGGTTCAGCTGGCGCTTGAAACAATCGTCCCAGCTGAATTTTTCGGCATAGGCGCGGGCCTTGCACTTCATGGTCTGCAGGTCCGAACGGTAAAGTTCGACGATGGCATCGGCCAGAGCCTGCGGGGTGCGTTCCTTGAGAATCGTCCCGGCGCCGGACTCGGTGACGTGCTCGAAAGCGGCGCCGGCCGCGGCACCGACAATCGCGTTCCCGCTGGCCATGCTTTCGAGAATGGAAAGCCCGAACGTCTCCCAGCCGGAAAGGGCGAGCCCGATGTCTACGCTCGCGTAGTAACGCGCCATCTCGTCGACGGAATTGATGAACCCCACATACTGTACGTGCTTGTACTTTTCGGCCGCAGCCTGGACCAGCGGGAGGCTCGGTCCTGTACCGGCAAAAACGATGGCGGGTTCGTGCCCGAGCTTGTTGGCGAGAATGTCGTATGCACCGAGAATGAGGTCGATGCCCTTCTCGTTACAGTGGCGGTGGGGGAAGAAAATCGTCAGGCGTTCCGGAACGCCGTCTTTCAGCTGGCTTACGAGCGCTTCGTCGCGCTTGTTCGGCGAAAACGTCTGGATGTCGCATCCGAGCGGAATCCAGCGCGGGTCGGGCAGGCCGTTTTTCTTGAGGCGTGCCATGGCCTCTTTGGACGATGCCTGGATGCAGTCAAAGTTCTTGTATTCCTTACGGGCGTACCAGAAAGCCCTGTTGCGGCTGAACGTACCGATCTTGGCGCCGAGCTTTTTCGCGACCGGGCGGCCGACGTAGGTGACCGGGAAGTCGGCGTGCCAGAAACCGACGAGCACCGATTCCGGCGAAACTTTCTTGGCGGCACGGCGGACAACGGTGGGAAGGATATACGGGGAGCCGACTTCGATGATGTCCGGGCGGTACTTCTCGAGGACGGGAATGACCTGCGAAGCCTTCCAGATAAAGCGGTACTCCCAGTTACCGGGGAAGCGGAACGCCTCGACGTGCTCGATGATGAGCGTATCGCTGCGCTTCTCCGTATAGGTGGAGTTGTCCGGCATGACGAATACCGAAAGCACGTCTTGGGATTCCTGGGCGCGCTTTTCGTAGAACGCCATCTTCTGCAGGTGGTAACGGCGGACGCCGCCTCCGGAAGGGCTCCAGAAGTTGTTGAAGTCGACGATGGTGAAAGGCCGTGTCGCGCTTGGCATTAGGCTTCTTGCATCCTGTTGGAATCCGGCTCGATGGAAAGTGTACCGTGGTACAGGTTGTTCGAGCCGAGGCGCTTGGAATTGACCGTGAGGAACAGGTTCCCGCCCTTCGATTCAAGCCAGTAGATGGCGTCGGAATCGCGCAGGTAGGCGCGCGGCCCGATCAAGCCGTTTTCGGAATCGATGAGTTCGCCACCGAGGAACAGCGGGATATCCAAAGCCTTGTAAAGGTCCAGCATTACGGAAGAACGCCTTTCGTGGATGTCGACGAGGTCAGGGCGGTCCGAAATCTTGAGATGGTCGATACCGTCGATGATGACGACCAGGTCGGGGTGTTCCTTCTGTTCTTCCTTGAGGATGCTCAGGAGCTCCGCATTGTCGAAGGCCGGCTGGTCTTCCCAGATTTCCAGGCGGTTGTTGCGCACGTAACCCATGAGCTCGCGCGTGGCCTCGAGGATTTCCTGGTTGACTTCGTCGGATTCGTTCTGCTTGCGCACGGTGAGCACGGACTTGCCGATCATCATGGCGACCATGCGGTCGAAAATCTGGCGTCGCGGCGTTTCGAGCGCGAGGTAGATAATTTTCAGTTTCTGGTTGCTCTGCAACAGGTCCAGCGCAAAACTCGAAAGGAGTGTCGTCTTGAGGCCGAACGGGTTGGAAGATACGTAGAAACAGCCGGACTGGATGCCATCGATTTCCTTCGTGAGCTTGGGGAAGGTGTTCATGGCATAGCCGACGCTCACGTCGGGCGGGCAACCCATGGCCGTATCGAAGTTTTCCTTGATGTCTTGCAACAGCATGGAACGGCGGTGCGTATGCACCGTATCTTCTTCGGTCTGGTCGATAAGCGAAATCAGCTGGTCGGCGCCGTTCTTGCGGACCACCAGGTCGATGGTCTCGTCTTGCGGGAGCACGATGGACTTGAACTTCAGATTCAGTTCTTCGGCCATCTTCAGGTAACGCTGGATGCGGAATTCCTGTTCCCTGCGGTTGGCTTCGCGACGCAAAATAAGCGTGACGGACTCTGCTCCGCAAGCCTTGAGCTTGTAAAGGTGGCTCAGCGAGAGCTCCTGGTACATCGTAGAAACGACTCCGGGAATGCCCGCGAGGTCTGCCGTGAGGGCGTCGAAGAACCCTTCGACAATAATCGGCTTGTCGTTTTCGGGCTGGATATTGAACGGGATATCGCTCGGCCCAGATGCATAAGAAACGTACGGATGCCCATGGTTGTCGTCGTCCATCAGGCGGCCGTAGACGGAATGGATAAGCCCCTTGGAGTTACGAGCCGGGATAGTGATGCGCGGTTCGTGATAGGCTTCGAGGTTATCCAGGTAGAAACTGATCTGGTGGCGTTCGATACCGGAGAGCATGCAGTAGCTCACGAACGGTTCGGGGTCGCCGCTATAGTAGCCGAGGCCGTAGAGCTGTGCCTGGCCGATGCTCCAGCCGCGGCTGGAAAGGTATTCTGCCGAAGACGGGCTCCTGCAGGCGGCCCAGTGGCAGTAACGTACAAAGCTTTCGAGGACCTTCGATTTTTCGCCGCCGATTTCCTTGATCCACGGGTGTTCATCCTGGAAGGTGTCGTTGTTTTCGGGTTCCAGGCCGCCGAGGAATTCAATGGCTTCGGCCCTGGCTTGGGGTTCTTCCATGCCATTGAAACGGCTGCGCATCACGAATTCGACCAAGTCACCTTCGCTACCGCATTGCAGACAGCGGTAACGCCAATAGCCAAGCGCGTCATAGAAGAACAGCGACGTCTCTTCGGGAGCGTGAAACGGGCAGCAGGCGATGAGGTTTCGACCCCAGCGGCTCAGGGGAATGCCCAGTTGTCTCGGGTGTGTCTTGATGCGTACGAGACCGGCATGTTCTTGATCGATAATCATGAGATCCTCCGCTAGAAAATCTAATAAAGAACGCGGTAAAAAAACAATTTTTTTGATGAATTGTTGGTGATAATTGCACTGTGAATTGTAAATTTGTCGTATGGTCATTCTCGGCATAGATCCTGGCTCCATTACGACGGGCTATGCGTTCCTGGACGTAGAAGGGAACGCCTACCGCGTATTGCAATACGGCGTGCTCCACGCCCCTGCAACGGAGTCCCTCGAGAACCGTCTTCTCAAGATTGTGACGGGCTTGGAAGAACTGCTGGACCAGTACCGCCCGCAGGCCCTCGCCATGGAAGGCGTCTTCTTTGCGAAGAATGCGAAAAGCGCCCTCGTGCTCGGGCATATCCGCGGAGCCATCCTGGTGGCATGCCGCAAGCGCGGGATGACGTACAGCGAATATCCGCCTAGCCTGGTGAAGCAGGCCGTCACGGGTGATGGATCTGCCTCGAAGGAGCATGTGGCGAACATGGTCTTTGCCCGCCTCGGGATAGAGCCGGGAAACCTCCCGCTCGATGCGTCCGACGCTTTGGCCATCGCGCTCACGCACGCGACTCCATCACCGCTCGCCGTAGCGCTCCAGGGCAAGCGCCCTGCCAAGGCCCGCAAGAAAAAGGCGTCGGTGCAGCAGTGGAAAGATTTGATAGAAAAGATGGGCGGGACGGTACCATGAGTATGAATAATCTATTGCCGTATGGCCTCGGGAATCCCGAACTTGTAGAAGTCCAGAAAGGATACTTTGTGGATGCTGCAATCGTTGACGATTTGAACAAACTAATCGAAGCCGCCCGTGAAGCCGGTTTTGAACTGCGCCTCGAATCCGCCTACCGCCCTTTCGAAAAGCAGTTGTCTATCTGGAACCGCAAGGCCCGCGGGGAACTCGCCCTGCTTGACGCCGAAGGGAACCCGATGGAACGCCCCGCCGATGAAGAAGAACTGATGTATGCCATCCTTACCTGGTCGGCTTTGCCCGGCGCGAGCCGCCACCACCTCGGTACCGATATCGATGTCGTGGATGGAAAGGCCTGCCCGCCCGGTTACGAAGTCCAGCTGACTCCGGCAGAATGTACGGGGATGTTCGCCAAGTTCCACGAGTTTCTCGACGAGCGCTTCGGTTCCGCAACGTCGTTCGGTTTCGACCGTGTCTTTGTACCGGGCCGCGGCAAGATTCGCCCTGAAGGCTGGCACATCGCGCACCTGCCCACGTCGCGCAAGCGCCTGGAGAACTTCTCTCTCGCGACGCTCAAAAGCATCTACAGGAATACCGATATCGCCTGCAAGCGCGTGTTGCTCGCACGCCTCGACAGTCTCGCCGAGGACTACATCTATCCTTATTTCGTATAGGCACGCCCGATGAAGTTCGAACCCGAAACGCGCGGAACATTGCGGCTAGAGACGCTTGCCTACGGCACCTCGGTGCTGGGC
>CACXKY010000041.1 GCA_902768325.1 Fibrobacter succinogenes | reverse complement strand
GTTGGGCGAGTTGGTGGTTTCGGACGAGATGCTTTCGAAGGTGAAGATCAAGTGGGAAGTTTCTTACTTTACCAACTTGGGGCAGTACGTGAATAGCGCAAGCGGCGAAATCGCCTGTGACGATTCGACGGTGTTCAACCTGGATCCGTCTTTGCCGAAAAACTGCCGCGATAACCCGGGGAACATTTACTTTGAATGGAACGCGAAGAGCAAGGGCGGTCGCACCGTCGGGACGGGCGCCTACATTTCGAAGTTCTATTACAAGATTGTATCCGACGCGCAGATTGTCACCAAGAAGGACGACACCTATACGATGGGTATAAAGCGGGTAAAATAGCGTAAATCCGCTGCAGGTAAAGATTAAATCGGGTACTTGTCTTTTGCAGCTTCGAGTTCGGCGGTCGTCTTTTCCCAATTCTCGTAAAGCTGGTCGACTTTCTTCTTGTTGTCGTCCATGTCCTTGGCGATGGCGGTGATGGCGTTCCCGTCGCCGCTTTCCGATGCGGTCACGAGTTTTGCTTCGAGTTCGCCGCCCAAGGCTTCGGCCTTCGCGATTTCGGCTTCGAGATTCGCAAGCTTCTTTTCGAGCGGCTTGATGACCTTGCTGCGCTCGGCGATGTAGTCGGCGCGGGCCTTGCGGTCTTCCTTGGCGCGGGGCGCTGCATTCTCCGAGTCGCCTTTCACGTCGATATTCGAGACCTTGATGTTCGCCGATTCGCTACCGCCCGGCTTCTTTTCGGATGCCCAGCCCACCTTCTCGAGGAAGTCGGCGTAAGTGCCTTCAAAAATACGGCAAGTACCGCCGTCAAAAACCACGAGGCGGTTCGCGAACGCATGGAGCAGTTCCTCGTCGTGGGTGACCACGAGCGCGGTGCCTTCGTAATCTTCGAGCGCGTCAATCAGGCTTTCGATAGATTCCATATCGAGGTGGTTCGTCGGTTCGTCGAGCAGGAGCATGTTGCAGGCACTTGCGAGAATCTTCCCGAGCAAAACGCGGCTCCGCTCGCCACCGGAGAGCACCTTCACCTTTTTAAGCGCAGCGTCGCCACTGAACATCATGAGGCCCGCGAGTCCGCGGGCACGGCTCTTCTGCGAGACTTCTTCAATCGCCGATGCGATTTCTTCTTCGACGGTGTTGTCGAGGTTCAGGCGGTTGATATTCGTCTGCCCGAAATAGTTTATCTGTAAGTTCGGGTTGTAGCTGATTTCGCCTGCGGTCGGCTGCAGTTCTTTTGCAATCAGGTTTAAAAGCGTCGTTTTGCCGCGCCCATTCGGGCCGATAACCGCGATGCGGTCGCCCTTGAAAACTTCCATCGTCAAATCGGTAATGAGCTCCGGGCCCATGCCCTGTACCGTACCGTCGTCACCGCGGTTGGGGTACGCGAACGAGATTCCCTTGATCTGCAGCATTCTCTTGCCCGGGAACGGCGTCTCGGTAAAGCTGAAGTCCAGGTTCCTTTCGTGCGAAAGGCGTTCGCCGTTGGCGAGCTTTGCTGCCGCCTTGATCTTGGACTGCACCATGGCGGCCTTGGCGGCCTTATAGCGGAAGCGTTCGATAACGCGTTCGAGCTGTTCCTTTTTGCGCTGCTCGTTTTCTTGCGTGCGCATCGCCACTTCTTCTTCTTCGGCGATAGTTTCGCGGAGCTTTTCGACGGTCCCCTTCACCTTGCGCATCTTGTGGCGGTGAATGCCGACCGTGTGCGTGCAGACCTCGTCCATAAAATGGTGGTCGTGCGTAATCAACAGCACTTCGCCCTTCCAGGCGCGTAAAAAGCGGCTGAGCCAGCGCATCGACACAATGTCGAGATAGTTTGTCGGTTCGTCGAGCAAAAGCATGTCGGGCTCGCTCGCGAGCACTTTCGCCAAGTTCAGGCGAATCTGGAAACCGCCAGAGAGCAGCATCGGGCTCTTGTGCATCGATTCTTCGTCGAATCCGAGGCCGAACAGAATCGCCTCCACCTTGTGCTCTTCTATCCAACCATCTTCATTGGGTTTCAAGACGCTGCAAGCCTCTTCGTGCACGGTCGGGTGCTTGAAGTTTATATGCTGCTGCAGGTAACCGATGGTGTAGTTCTTGGGAATGTCGATGGAACCGCCGTCGATACATTCCTGGCCCAAGATCATCTTGAACAGCGTGGACTTGCCGCAACCGTTACGGCCCACGAGCCCCACACGTTCGTGGTCGCCTACGAGCATGCTGGCGCCGTCAAGCAGCACCTGCTCGCCAAAGGACTTGGAAACGTTCTGAACTTGAATCACGGAGGGTAAAGATAGAAAATAGGCGCAGAGTTCAAAGTTTGATGCATAGGGGAAAAAGCGGAACCTGTGACTCCGTCGCCGTACTCTTGGTAATCGGACGTAAAGAAATGTTTTCGAAACAGGCCGGAACGAATTCCGATTATTTTCTTATTTTTATGCTACAAAATAAACGATGGGAAAGGGGTTTAATGCCCCTTTTTTATTTGGCGCCGCCAAAAGGAGCAAAAATGAAACGAACGATAATGGCCGTTTTCTTCTCCCTGCTATGTGCAGGAACGCTATCATTTGCCACGGCGGCTAAACCCGTAAGTGCCGTTGTCTCGACGTATTATGGTGGCGTGCAAGACTCCGTTTATTTATATGGGTATTATACGGATTATCATTTAAAAGAGATTTATGGTCAACCCTCATTCTATGAACAGACTTATTCGATTTTGCCTTTGAATATCCAAATCCAAATGGATGAAACCGTTGACTCGATAAGGTATGATTTAAACGCAATAAGGCATTATTACGAGGATTCGAGCTATACCACTTCTACGAGTAACTGGCAGCAGCAAACTGGCGCGAAAACGATTAAAAGGCCGTCCGATGGCAAGTTTTCCTTTGTGTATGAGGTCCGTATTGATAGCGCTAAATTCAAAACACGCCAATTCTATGAAGTTTATGACGGAATCGTCGCCCTTGACTCTGCAGTGGATATGTATGCGTGGGTGGAATACAAGCTTAAGGGCGAAACCAAATGGCGCACGTCAGAACGGTATATATCCAATCCCTTGGTACTGACGTTGATGCGGACGGTTCGCGTTAAGACCGCTGGCGATGGCACAGGTACGGTGGGTATTGAATACAGATATAATGGTGAAACACACATATTGCAGAATATGAAGGATACCGTACTTTATTTGCATCCGGAAGTGAATCAAATGATAATCAGGCCTTATCCCAACGACTCTTCTACGTTCCATTATTGGATAAGGCAAGACGGGTCTTACATTAACACAATTAGTCCTATTGTTGATTTTCGCGGAGATACTGCTATTATTGCGGAATTCGGTGCATTGTATTACATGGTTGACTTCCCGCAAAAAGAGGGCGAGACCATGGGGTCTGTCAATGTTGTGAACAACACCACCGGCGCAATGATGGCTTTTACGCACACGAAAATTCATAGTAATTCAGAACTGACTTTTACGGCCAATCCGCATGATGGTTACGTCTTTGACTGCTGGGCTCGGCAGAAAAACGATGAATGTGTATCTACGGCAAATCCCTTAAAATTCAGATTAAGCCGAGATACGAGCCTTTATGCGAAATTCAGCAGGGTGCCTTTCCAGGCGTCTTTGCGGCTGACTTATAAGATGGAAGGGACTAAGCGAGTCAATTTCAGGGATACCTCGCTAAGTGAAGTGGATCTGGTGTATACGAGGGATAGCCTCGGTTTCATGTTGCCCATTAAAGGCGGACCCACGACAGGCTATATCTATTGCAGACTCCAGGCCAGCCCGAAAGCATCGTTTGACGCAGCAACGCTTGTGTCTTCAAGGGTGTTCAGTGGTAAAGTCATTGACGCCTATGTGAAAGATAGCATGACCTTTAGCCTGGGAATTAGTAAGCTCGGCGTCTTTTCGGGAAAGAATATAAAACTCGATCCATACACCTACTTCCGTATGCAGGTCTATTCAAGCGATGCCTCGTTTGATACGCTGTATACCAAGACTGTTCGCATTACCTGGAATAACCTGATATCGTTTATCAATGCCGATGGCGATGAGATAAAGGCGGAGGCGAAGCCTTCTAATGCGAAGGTCTCGGTGCCGACCGACCGGTCTTTGTTCGCGCTTCCCCGCGAGACCGATTCGACTCGGTACAGCTACCATTGGGAATCTGGTGACGGGAAAAGGATAGAAGCGACGACAACATCTATTTACGCGACCGATTCGGCGCACTATCGTATTGTTGCCGACAGTATCACGTTCCGCGTCCGCTATCTGGATTACAAGGGATATGCATACAAGACGGATTGGCTGGATTCGAATACGGCTATCTCCGATGCTCCGAAGCCGAATACGTTGCAGGATGCCGCCTACTGGATTCGTGCTATTGGCGGGAGTAGGGATTTGCCGCTCGTGCTCAAGGGTCCTGTGGATATCCATGCCGCATACGATTACAAGGTCCGCTTCTTCGATTACGACGGGAATGAACTGTCCGAGGGATTTGTCGGCTACGGCAAGGCCGCCACGCCGCCCGAAAATGAACCGACCCGTGACGGTTACGTATTTAGTGGCTGGGACAAGGAGTACGACAATGTTACCGATACGATGACTGTTTGGGCAACTTACGAAAAGGTGGTTGAAGAATCTAGCAGTTCCGTGAAGCCTGCTTCCAGCAGTGTGCAGTCGAGTTCCAGCTCCGCGAAGTCCAGCAGCTCTGTGAAATCTTCAAGCAGTTCCGCGAAGTCCTCGTCGTCTAAAGTCAATTCCAGCAGTAGCAAGGTTAAGAGCAGTTCCAGCAAGGGCAAGGACGCTATCGTCGCCGTCGAACAAGTCCCGCAGTTCTCGCTTACCGTTGTTGGCCGCGGTGTCCAGATTGCCGGCGCCCGTGTGGGATCTGCCTACGCCGTGCTCGACATGCAGGGCCGCGTGCTGGAATCGGGCCGCGTGAACAATGCGAACTTCAATCTGGTGATGAAGCGCGCCGCGACTTACTTGGTCCGTGTCGGTAGCCAGACGCAAGTGGTGAACATCAGGTAAGGTTTGCGCAGGGCAAACCTGCGCCTGCTCTGATCTCTATAAAAAAATTCAGCCCCGGCTTTTGCCAGGGCTTCCTTTTTTGTACGTACCGAAGTTTACTTTTCGTCGTACCACCAGGATTCTTCGAGTTCCAGGTCCTTGCGGTCGTAATGGACGTCCGTGGACTGGTCCCAGTCGAATTCCGGCTCGAGGTGTTCGCGCCAGTTGCGCGTACTCTTCTGAGTCATGTTTTCTCCTTGCCAGGGTTAATTTCCCGGCGGCTTAATGAATGGCCAATAAAGTAATACACAAAATGTAAAACATTGCTCCCCGAAAAGCAACATAATTTTTGTAAAAAGATGATTGTCAAAGAGATAAGATTGCCGTTTTTAGAGCAAAATCCCCGTATCGCGCTCGATGACCGTTTCGCAGGCGGCCTTGAACGTCTCGGGCGTCGCGACGATAGTGACCGATTTTTTGGCACGCGTGATGCCCGTATAGACAATCTGGTTGTTCAAGAGGGGGTGGCCGGGCCGTGTGGGCAGGAACATCAAGACATGGTCGTATTCGGAACCTTGGGCCTTGTGGATGGTTGTCGCAAAAGCGGTTTCGAGCACGTCTGCAGCGAACTGATATTCCGGATAGAAGATAAAGCCGTTATTGCCCTTGAACATGATGCACCTTTCGCCTTCGCGGCCCGCGCAAAGAATACCCGTGTCGCCGTTATAAAGCCTAAAACTGCTCTGGTTGCGGTTGAGCATCACGATTTTGCAGGCGGGGAGCCCGCTTGTTCTTGAAAGCAGCTGATGTTCGATCATGGCGTTGATGTTTTCGACGCCCGCCGTTCCTGTGCGTTCTGCCGAAAGGATGCGTGCCTTGGTGCAAAAACCCCAAACCTGTTCCCGTAAATCTTCCTGGTTCGGGTTATGGGGGTCGATCTGTGCGGCGAGTTCTATAAAGGAATCCAGATATTCGCGCGTCCATTTTTCAATGAGTCCCTGGAACGCGGCCGATTTGGTTCTCGTATCGAGATTCAACATCTGCACGTCCTGGTGGATGTCCCAGGCTTCGGGGAGGATAAACGGATAATCGCTTGAATCCAGCCTTGCCAAACGTCCGATGGAAGAATTTTCGTCAAAGCGTCTTGAAACCGTCAACTTGACGATGGAATCCGTCTTGGTTTCAAGAAGGTCGCCCAGGACGGCGCCTGCGTCAACGGAGGGCAGCTGATGGGCGTCCCCCAAAAGGAACACGCGCGCGCTATGCGGAAGGGCCTGCATAAAGTCCGCGAAAAGCGTCAAGTCGATCATGCTGGATTCGTCGATGACGAAGACGGAATTTTCCGGGAATACGTTTTCGGCGTTGTAGACAAATTTATTGTCTTGGGGCCTGTAGCCTAAAAGGCGGTGGATCGTGAATGAATCCGCATTGGACATCTTGCTGTAGATAAGCTGATTCGATTCGAATTCGTCTGCCGAGATAAGGCCGATAGATTGCTCGATGCTTTCCTTCATGCGGTCGGCCGCCTTGCCGCTCGGTGCCGCAAGGTATAATGGCGCTTGCAGGTTCTTTTCGGAATGCAGGTACAGTTCCCGGAGCAAGAAAAAGATGACCGTCGTCTTGCCGGTTCCGGGGCCTCCCGTAACAATCAGGTTTTCTTGCCTGCCGCGAATGACGGCCAAGGCTTGGTGGTGCTCCAGCACGATTCCCTTCCCTTGGGAATTTTGCGTGATGGATTCAATTTCGCGGATGCATGGGTCCAGCTCAGATTCATCGTACGGCTTGCTGGTGAAAATTTCCTTGACCTTGCGTTCGACCGTTGTCTTGGCGAAGTAGTATTTGGACGGGTACAGGTATCCGTTTTGCAATATAAACGGTTTCTGGTAAAACGCTTTGGTGTCCGGTGCCTCTTCGACGATGTCCTTGTAGTCCCCCTGTACAATCGGCTGTGCACCGTTCACGATGCTGTCGCGGAATTCTTCGAATCCATCCATTCCAAGGTAGCGCATCTTGCTTTGTAGCGCCGCAATCAGCGGTTCTTTTTCGACGCTGATGCGCGTATCGCCATCGTTCTGCTTCGCGAGCAGCAAGGCGAAAAGGTCCAAGGAATCTTGGCTTATGTTTTTCTGGATAGTGGACAGGAACTTCAGCAGGCGAACCTGCAGGGACGAAATTCCGCCGCATTCAAGCAATCGGTATGTAAAGGAATCAACAGGTTTCATTAGCCGATAACTCCTTTATAAAGTGTTTCCAGTTCCTCGAAGGAACTAAACGTGCTTGCCATGATTCCGCTTTTTTCGCCGGCGCGACAGCCGCGGAAGAATACGTAATAGATGCCGCCGAAGAACTGGTCGAATATTTCGGATTCGCTCATTTCGGGGTGGAACGATTTGAGCCAGCGGATGAGCACATACGAGTACAGGACCTGCTGTACGTTGTAACGGCGGAAGAGCATCTGGTTCCATATGGCCGTTTCGTCGTAGGTATCGATATAGTCCGATTTCCAGTCCAGAATGCAATACCGTCCGTCCCGCTTGAAGAGAAGGTCCATGAAGCCCTTGCAATACAGGTTCAGGATTTCTTTTTCGCGGTCGCTCTTCAAGTCCATGAAGAACAGCATCTCGCTCTTGCGGGCGTTATCGGCAATTTCGTTCAGGTGGAATGTTTCTTGCTTCTTTTGATTGCCTTCGACAATTTCGAGATTGGCGTTGAGTGTGTTCCAGACCATTTCGACCGTCGTGTCGATCCAATCGGGATGTGCATCGATGTCGAGCGATTCGTGCAGGAATGAAGAGGTAATGAGTTCCCTGAACGCCTTGTCGTTTTTGGCCGCTTGCAGGTCTTGCTGGCCAATGTCCTGGAAGTGAATGAGTTCAAAAATCTTGTGCAGCGCGTTACCGAGTTCCGCACCGCGCGGGTAATTTCCGGAGTCCTTTCCGGAGTCGCGGGACGGGTGCGCCACTCCATCGCCCTCGTCTTTTTGCAGGCGGCCTTCGTCTGTCTCTTGCTCTTGGGAACCGTGTGCAATCTGCGAATACGAAGTGGAACGCGGGAAGCGGTTCCATACCCTCCAAGCAGCCATCGTTTCTGCGAGTTTCGGGGCGTCTATCGTGCCGGAGTCTTTTGCGCCGTTACTCATGCGGTTCAAGATATCGGCGATTCGCGTTTTTATATCTTCAATGCCTTTTGGCGCAAGCTGTTCGTAATACAGTTCCTGGTTTGTGCTGTTCTGGCAAAAATCATCCATGGTTACAGAAAGCCAGGTCATCTCTTTTTTGCGTTCTTGTACTTTGCCATCCGCCCTCTTTTTCATCTTTGCAAAGCGGGGCATGATAAGCATATGTGTCGCTCGCGTAAAAGCGACATAGAAAAGGCGGCGCCATTCGTTTTCCGTTTCGTGCTTCGAAATTTCCTTGGCGTTGTCGTCGAAGGTCAGGTACCTCTTGGAATCTGTATCGGAATGTACCAGGTAGGGGCCCGAAGAGCCTGCATGCCCGCGTTCGCCTGCGACAGAAATGACAATCGGGAATTCAAGACCTTTTGACGCGTGGATGGTCATCGTCTGGATGACGTCGAGGTCGGTTCCTTTCGCGACAATGCTGGAATCCTTGAGGGTATCTTCCGACCCGGTGACAAGGGCGTCCAGGTGGCGGATCAGTTCTTCAAGCGAACAGTTGGTCGTGTAGAGGTATTCGACGGCATAGTCCCCGATTTGACGAATCTTGTTCAAGCTCTGGAGATTTTCTGGCAGGTAGAGTTCGGCGATATTCGGGGACTCCGCGTAAATGCTTTCTTGCAGTTCGGCCCAGCGGCGCGATTCTGCAAGCGCATGCCACTTGACGAACGTAGAAATCTCTTCGATGGATTGACCGCCAGACGAAATGGCGTTTATATAGTTCAGGTCCTTGCCCCAAAAATCGGTCAGCAATGCCGCATACAGAAGGTTGCGATTCTTTTCGGAATAATTGTCCGCATCGATCGCCTTGAGTAGCGCGCTCCATTCGGCGCATTCCCTGCCGGTAAACAGGTTGTCGTCCTTGTAACGCAAGAAGGGGAGGCCGACTTTGCGCAGCTTGTATTCGACATGCTCGAGTTCGGAACGCGTGCGAGCGAGAATCGCAAAGTCCGAGAACTTTACGTTGCGCAGGCTGTGCGACCCCTTGTCGGGAACTTGCAGCCTAGTTTTATCGCCATCGAAGGTGCAAAAATCGATGATGTTGTTGACGACGGTTTCGGCATATTCCTTCGGTTCGATATCTTCGGCGCTAATCCAGAAAGGCTTGATGGGTTTCCCCTTGTACTCAGCATCGGGTTTCGGATCTGTTGGGCAGCCGGACGGTGTAAAACCGAGATGGAAATGCGGGCTCGTTTCAAATAGCGTGTTGCAGGCATCTATCATCACGTTGCTGGAACGCCAGTTGGTGGTAAGGGCCTTCCCGTGCCCGATTTCGCAGATAGCTTTTTCATAGACGCTGAGGTCTGCGCCCTGGAACGAATAGATGGATTGCTTGGGGTCGCCTACGACCAAGATGTGGTGCAGCCCGTCATCGGCTTCAAGGAAAATCTTTTTGAAGATGTCCCACTGGAGCGCGTTCGTATCTTGGAACTCGTCGATGATGGCGTACCTGAATTTCTGCCGGAGGGAGCGAACCAGGGGAGAATTTTCGACCATGACGGCGTTGTGCACGTTACGGATCATGTCGTTGAACGACTGTATCTTCTTGGCTCGTTTTTCTTGTTCCCATTCCTTGTATAGCTTTGGAATGTAACTGGTCAGGCATTTTTGCGAAAGGAGCGTGTCGATTCCTTTCTTGGGGTCGAGCAGGCTCTTGAAATCGACGATAATCTTTAGGGCAATCTCAAATTCGTTTTCCGGATTATCGATACTGATGCGGAAGGTGTTCCCGCTATAAAGGCTGTTTCCTTTGCGCCATTCCTTGATGGTGTTGAGCAAATCATTGGCGGTTTTGCTCTTGGTGACACGTTGGTCGGCGTTAGCTTCCAGAATATGGACCGATGCAGCAAAAATTTCTACGAGCATCAAGTCTTCGTAGTTCTTGGCTTCGCTGATCTTGCCCAGCTCACTGTAAGAAAGCATTGCCCCGACGACTGTGATATCGGAATCAGGCGCAAGTACAATCGTTTCGGGAATGTATGTCTGTATGGAACTTTTTAGGAGCGCCGAAAGCCTTTCGACGTTGCCGCCGCTCTTTAAGAACGTAATAAAAAGCTCGTCATGAATCCAGTTGTCGCGAATCAGCTTTTTTATCAGGTCTTCGACGGCGCCTTCATCGATCATTTCCTGTTCAAAGGGGACGCTCGCTTCGTATGCAAATTCGGCAGAAACTTTTTCGCAGAAGGAATGGATGGTGCCGATGGGGGCGCTATGGATATCGCGGAGCGCCTGTTGCAGCATCGCGTTGCCTGGGGCCTTCAGGGACTCCTCTTCGATTTTTTTGCGGATGCGGTCTTTTAATTCGCCCGCCGCCTTTTCGGTATAGGTGACGATGAGGATCTGGTCAAGCGTAAGGCCGTTTAAGATAAGCCGTGCGACAACCTGCTGAATCGTGTACGTCTTGCCGGTTCCTGCAGAAGCGGCAATGAACAGGTTCTCATTCTCCTTGAACGCATCGATGCTGAAATTATCCATTTTCATCACTCCAAATGGGCGCAAGAAGTTGAGTCTGTTCCTTAATGGCGGTAATCCATTCTTCCTTGAAATTGTCTATCGAAAAGCCGGAAAATTTTTCCGGGGCAAACAAGTTCTTTCCGTCAAAGTATTCCCATGGGCCATTCTGGCATGTCAATTTGTAGCGGTAGTCTGCAAAGGTCTGGATCAGGGCGTCGCTAAACAGTTGAAGCGGGGCGCACTTTCCGTATTTCTGGATAAAGGCACGCTCGAACATCGCTTCCAGTAACTGCGAAGCGAAAGCGGGCTCTATCGCAAATGAAACCTCTTGCGGGGAATCGCTAGAACACAGGTAAATGCGGAGGAAGAATGTTTCCATGGCATCTTTTGTGGAACTCGATGACGCCATAAGCAGGGCGTCGAGATACATCTTGACAAAATCCGCGGTGGAGCCGCCGCTTTTCTTTACCGTGAAAAGGATATGCTTGTGTTCGTCCAGCTGTGAATACCAATCCAGCGTCGTCGTGAGCGTCCAGAGGTGGGCGCCGTTATTCAAGAGCGCTTCCCGCTTTTCCTGGTAGGTGGCCGGAATCAAGAAGTCGCCGCTCTGGATTTTGTGAGAAATATCCATTGCCATATCGTTGGCCTTTTGCTGGACCATTTCTCCAAAGATTCCGTTCGGGAATTTTCTTTTCAGAATCCATTCCTGTTCTGTTTTGGTGTACCCGTTAAAGTCTTCGTTCAAAATGGAATGGACAAATTCCTTGAGCAGTTTCGACTTGTCGTAAGGCTTCAGGTCGATGGGTTCGAACAGCTCTTTTTCGGGATTCTCTTCGATGGACGGCAGGCGCACGGATTTCGCCAGCTGGAAACGGAACGGGTCGTCAAAGAACTGCTTGAATTCGCGTACCGAAACCTTGTCCGGGAGAATGGAAGGCTTTTGCGCCGGTGGCGTTTCCGCCTGCGCTTCTTGTGTAACGGCCTGGTAAAGGCTGTTCTTGTTACGTATGGCGCGCAGTGTAAACAGCTCTTCGTTTGGGCGCGTTTCGTCCAGCGGAATCTTTTTTTCGACGAACGCCTCTGCGCATGGCACGCCCGAATTGCCGATAAAGAACTGCAGGTCGCGTACTACCGAGGCCGGGAAAAGTTCTTCGTCTTTTTGCAGGTTCCGGTTGATGTAACTGATATGGAATCCGTCCGTGGCGCTCATCAGCTGGCACAGGAACGTATAGCAGTTGCGGTCGATGACGGAATCGTCGCCGGGCCAGCGCGCGGCCTGTGTGCGCAAGTCCATCGTGTTCTGCTTTTTGCGGCCGGGGAACACGCTTGCGTTCGCCCCGATGAAAAAGATGTGCTTTGCAGGGATAGTGCGGTTGACGGAGAACTTCATGAAGGTGAGCCCGCCGTTGAACAGGCGATTGCTTCCCCCACGGAAATTCTTGCATGCGCACTGGACCGTCTGCTGCACGATTTTCCAAGAGATAAAATCGGCGCCGGCGTCGAACTGGATGTTCAACAGGTCGAGGGCGTTTTGAATCTTGTGCCAGATGTTCTTTTCGTTGGTAAAACGCTCTTCGCTGGCAGGGATAGAAACCCAGTACGAAAGCATCTTTTCGAGCTGCTGGGCATTGTGCTTGTCGCCGCTGTCAAGGCCTTCCCGCGCAAAGGCAATCCATTTCCGCAACGAATCGATGCACTCGATGAACTTCTGTACAGAATCCTTGTTGCCGGATTCGATGTCCGCATAGGGAATGTACCCGTCGTCATTGAAATGGAACGGGCTCGCGCTCACTTGAGAAAGCAGGAGCTGGTTGACGCAATGCTCCCAGTCGTCTTCCCGAATCTTGCCGCCATGGCGGAAAACGTTCATGTTCACGATCCACTGTTCCCAGGCATCGATATAGTCCGGGTCAATAGAAAGCGAAGACTGGACGACAGGATTCTTGACTAGGCTGAAAAAGGCGGGCCTGGAAATGTAACCCTGCTGGTGGATTTCAAACAGGTTGCCGATGGCATTTTCGATAAGCGAGTCTTTTTCAGGATAGTCCGTGATGGTGAACGGGATATAGAAAGGCGAATCCTTCTTGGCCGCGTTGAACACCTGTTCGATGGCAGTCCGGTACAAGTCCAAGTTCGGCGATACGACAATCATTTCGTCCAGGCGGGTCCCGCCTTGCAGAAGGTTGCATACCTCCGTGTGCAGGGCCTCCATCTCGCGCAAAGCGGATGGTGCCGCCGTCAGGGATAGCGAATGGTCCTTGGCGGCGAGCCTCTGCACGCATTCCGTATCGAGCTTATTCTTGCGGTGGGCAATCAGGTATTGTACCTGGTGCAACAGCGAATCGGGAAGGAACTCCGCATCGGTAAAGTCGAACGTATAGTCGCTCGAAAGGCACCACAGCCTTATATTTTCGCGGCCGGTGCGGCCCCAGCTTTTTAAAAGCAGGTTCTCGTTTTCGTCCAGGTTCTGTTCGGCCTCGTCATCCGTTTTTTGCGGAAGCGAAATGCCTGCCGGAGCATTGGAGGTGTTCCAATGGACGGTATGCCTCGTGTCGATATCTTCCCAGAATTCCATACAGGGGTTCTGGATATAGGCGTAAATCTCTTTTTGGTTTGCGATTTGCTGGAGGATCACGCGGTAGAACTGCCCCATGCCCGAGAGTCCGAAAATGAAGATAGGGCCGTTGCAGTCGAATTCGTTATTGCTCTGCGAAAACAGGTAGGGCAGCGTCAGGAACTCGGTCTTGTTGCTGGACCTTTTGACAGTCGCCTTGAAAGTCTTGGTGAGCAGCGAATCACCGCCATCGTTGTGGAACAGCTTGGCGTAAATATGGCGCTGCCATTTTTCTTTAGGGACAGGCCTTTCCTTGGTCGAAAAAAAGTCCCGGAGTTCGCCTTGTTTCCAGTAGGCGAGCAGGCCTTCGTAACGGTCGCTCTGCGCCGGCGAAATAAAGTTGCCCGGGCGGCTCGTCTCGTATTCCAAAAAAAGTCCCGCGAGCGTATTGGCGAAATCGAATAGCTTTGCATCGTCTATATCGCCGGTTCCGCAGTCTAGGTAGGAATGGATTTCTTTAAGGACCGGGTCGTTTTGCCGCAGGGCGTCCCCCTTGAGGTAGGCCAGCAATACGTTGCGGAGGATATCCGTCGAGATTTTTTGCTTGAGCGTATCGCCATGCGAAAGGGCGCGGAACAGGAACTTGTCGATGGTGGTGATATCGAGGTTCGCGACGACACCCTTCTTTTGCACCCAGCGCAAGCGGAACCACTGTTCCAGTTTCGGGTCCGGGAAAATCACCACGGGCGCTTCGAACGGGTCTTTCCAGCACCTGGAAATCTCGTCGATCATCTCGTCGGCGAGTTTTTCAAGGCTCAGTGCGAACTTCAGGTGCAGCATAGTAAGAATATACTATCTAGAAAAATTTATCCCGAAGGATTTGGGAATGACGATTTCTTTATAGGTGTTCATCAAATAGTCATCGGTCATTCCAGAAACGTAATCGGCGACGGCACGCCATTTTGAAGTAGCCGCCTTGTATTCTTCGCTCATCGAATTGAACCAGTGATTGATTCCCGTTACCTTCTTGCCTGTATCCAGTTCGTCGAGGCATTCGTCCAGAACTGTCTGGAACATCGCCTTGATTTTTTCATCTTGCGAAGACTTTTTCGGATTGCGGTAGATGTTTTCGTAGTTCCATTTTTTCAGTTGAT
This sequence comes from Fibrobacter succinogenes, assembly GCA_902768325.1. GTDB lineage: Bacteria > Fibrobacterota > Fibrobacteria > Fibrobacterales > Fibrobacteraceae > Fibrobacter > Fibrobacter succinogenes_A. Next base: position 4,502 of record CACXKY010000041.1, on the reverse strand, counting down.
CGAGAGCCTCGAAAACTTCCGGCGAAAAGCTTAGCGATTCCTTGTCGATGCTGTTGCTCACAAGGTCCTTGATGAGCGTGTCGACGATTTCGCCGTTCTTGTTGCCAAGCACTTCCGTAATCTCGCGGGGGATGCTCTCGCGGTCGATCAGCTTCAAAATAATCGCGTCCTCGATATCGCGGCCGATGTAGGCGATTACGTCCGAGATGCGCATGACGCAGCCTTCCAGCGTCATCGGGACCATTGCCTTCGATTCCAGCGTTCCGTCTAGGCTATCCCTGTATTCCTGCAACAGCAATTCCGGAGTCTTGTTGCGGTTACAGCCGTATTCGTTCTTCAGGATTTCGCCATTGTGGCAAATGATTCCGTCAAGAACTTGGGCTGTAAGGTTCAGCCCCTGCCCGTACGCTTCAAGGTTGTGGAACAGGCGGAAGCTTTGGACGTTGTGTTCAAAGATTCCGGCTCCTTGCTCTTTCAGGAATGCCGACAGAATCCGCTCGCCGTCATGGCCAAAGGGCGTGTGTCCGACATCGTGGCCCAGGGATATCGCCTCGATCAAGTCCTCGTTCAGGTTCAAAAAGCGCCCGATGGTCCTCGCAATCTTTGAAACCAGCTGCACGTGGAGCACGCGGTGCGTAATGTGGTCGTTTTCGACGAGGTAAAAAACCTGCGTCTTGTCGATGTAACGGCTATAGCAATAGGAATGGATAATCCGGTCCGCATCGTGGAAAAAATCCGGGCGGATATCGTCCTTGGATTTGTGAAAGCGAACTGCCTGGGCGGACTTGCAAGCGTAAGGCGCAAGCGAGTTTTCCTTTGCGCTCAGGCGGTGTTCGATACGTTCCTTTGTTTCAGCGTTCCATTGCATAAAAACCTTAAGGCTATTCTGCGAATCCCGGAGGGGGCAGGTGCATGCCCGCCATCAAGAGCTTGTTGTCTTTCGCGTACTGCATAATGCGCTTGCGGCTCTCGATGGATTTCTCCTTGTCCATATCGTAGTTGGAATTGATTTCGGGATGGTCCTTCTGCAGTGCGTAACCGTGCATCAGGTCGCCGATGATGAGCAGGTTCGAAACCTGGAATGCGGTATGGCCGGGCGTGTGTCCGATGGCGTCAATCGCGAGCACTCCGTGGGGGAGGCTGTCGCCGAAGGCGAACAGGTGCAGGCTATCCCTGTAGAGTTCCATGACCATCTTCTGCAAGTCGTTTTTCGGGATGTGTTCCATCCATGCGTCGTATTCCACCTTGCCCGCATAGATGCTCGCGTTCTTGAAAGCCTTCGTGTCGATACCGGCGGCGTCTTTTTCGACAAGGCCCGCGATATGGTCCACATGGAAATGCGTGAGGTAGACGATGTCGATGTTGTCGGCATTGATACCGAGGGCCGCGAGGCGGCTCAACATCTTTCCGCCGAAGGCGCCGAGGCCTGCATCGAACAGGATGTTCTTGCCGTCCGCCTGCAAGAGGAACGTGCTCACCGAGGCGGGAATGCCTTCGGGCATGTTGAGGCTTTCGACAAGGGAATCGCTGACGTCGCCGAAAAGGCTAATCGGGTTCAGCTTTTCGCTCTCGTTGTCCTGGATCCAGGTGACGCTCGCCCCGTTGGAGAGCTTGACGGTTTTTGTCCCTGCGACTTCTTGTGCATCGGCCGGTGCCGCGGTTTCTGCCGGGGCCGTTTCTACAACGCTTTCGCCCGTCTTTTTCTCGGTGGCGGGTACCTTGGTATTGTTGCAGCCGAACATCGCGAAGGCCGCCATCACGGTGAAGAGGGGGAGAAGATGTTTTTTCATAAAGCCTCCTGTCTAGAAGGAATATAAAAAAGAAAACTGCTTCAAGCCGCGTGATGTTGTGATTTGCCGAATTTTAAGCGCTTTTCACGATGTTTTCGATATCGTCGCGGCTCAGGTAAACCCGCTTGTTCAAGGCTTCGGCAATCCCGCAAAGGGCTTTGCGGCACGCCATCAATATGTTGTAGTCCTGCTCCACGACGTTCGTTTCTACCAGCTGGAAGTAATAGCAGGCCGCTTGGAACCGCTGGTAGTCCGGGTCGTTCTTGTAGAGTTCCGCCGGCAAGTCCTTCATGAGCGTGTCGAGGTCGCAAGCGAAGTTCTTGCGCATCAAAAATTCTGCGATGTGGCCTGCCATGGCGATGTGGGCGTCGCCTTCCAGCTCGCTCCCGGCGATGTGCGTGATGCCCGGGCGCTCCTTGGACTTGTCCATCTTCACGTAATCGACAGGGCGCTTGAAAAGGTAGGCGATAAGCGCATGGCCCGCCTCGTGGTTGCACAATTTCTTGAATTCCTCTTCACCGAAGAATTCTACAAGGGATTCATGATCTAGAGCCTGTTCTGACATAGTCTGGTTTGCCTTCCGGGAGGAAATATAGAACTTTCATTTCCCGTGCCCACGCCCCCAACTAAGAACAATTCGTGCATTTGGAATGTTTTTTAAATAATGTCTTTTACGCACCCTGATTCGTAGCTGACCGCCTTTCTCACGATTGAAATCATCTGGCAAAAAGAAAAAAAGTAACTGACGGCCATTTATAGGACAATTATAATCAGGAAACGATAATCCTTCTCCAACAAAGACAGAGTCTCCTATATGAAAAGAAATATCTATAGAATCTTGTCTCAAATAAAGTTCACTATCAGGCAATGTTACAGGATTTCCTCTTTCCCGATCAAAGCATAATGAAAATTTATAACCATATTTAACAAATGGTACTTCAATAACCTGTTCTTCGTCGGATTCCAAATCAATGGGATGTTCCCATAATTTTTCGTAATTGCTGAAAGCATTTATACGGTATCCATCTACATTCCTGTAGCAGCCGATAAGCATAATACAAATTGACAAAAGAAAAAACCTTACCATATAAACCTCTGCAACGAAAGACTGTTGTAATGTGTACGCCCCCAAATGAGACGCAAATACGGCATAAATTTAATCTATATAATCTTATATGTAACCAAAGCCGCTACATTGGCCAGCCAGCAGCCTGAATTTCTTTCGTTTCGTAATTATATTGGTACATCGGTCCCCCATCTGTGTGAATCAAAAAAATCATGTCACAGCTTTTATTGTCTTTTGACTTACAATAATGATGGTAAACTACCGTATCTTTAAACACATCTCTCGTAAAAGAACTATAGTCATAACTGATATCATTTATCCAATAAGGGCCTGCACCAGTAGAATCTTTGGTTGGTTTGACTGTTCCAACAGTACCTTTAGCCCATTTCCCGTCAAAGACCTCTAGGATTTCCCTATAAACCAGGGAATCCATGCACATCGTCGCAATCTTTTGATTGTTTAGCCCATCAATGGTACAGTAGTTAAAATAGTCGTATTCCAGGCAAAACTCTCCCTCCGCTCGGACTTCGTTACAGAACTCCTCCGTTCTCTTGTATGAGTGGCATGCATCCGTTCTACATTCACTCGAAGCACAGCCCCAGAGAAGGCTCAAAAATAGCAAGCACAATAAGTATTTCATTAGTACCCCATACTTTCATAAAATCCTAACATTCTTTGATACGCACCTCTTTTTTTTAAATTGCAGACGCAATCAAAACCAACATGCATTGCCTGTTATATGCCACAAACCATCTTCATTTTTCTCAATATAAGCGGCTCCATCAAACAGTTCTTTATCCCAAATAATTCCTTTCGAAAAATTTTTATTAAAAACCATTTTTTTTATTATAGGACAATTGTCTTTCACTTTATTAGAAACACTATAGTTGCCTATTGTTTTTTTAGAAATTTTAATTTCCTTAAAATCTTTGTCCTCAAACGCTTTACAACTTAATGGCGAACGTTCTTGTTTTTTATATTCAAACGAGCTGTATATTGAATAATTCTTACAAGAACTGAACGGTGATTCTTTACTCAACTTTATTTCTTCTATTGTAGTCGAAACATACGCATCAATAGCGAGCGAATCATCTAATTCATTTGCGAAACAAAAATGCAGAAAAAATAAAAAATAAGTTTTCAGGAAATACATCAAATGGTGTCGCAAACTCTAGTTTTTTCCCTAGTTCAGGATGTGCATTTGTTTTTTCATCAACAACAAAACGGTATTGAATTTTCCCGTTCAATGCACTTATCGTTATCAAGGTATCATTTAGTTCGTAGCCGAAACTTTCTGCTGTGCGATATTCATGATCGATTAAGCCTGACGCCGATTTTCTGTCTATAGTGTAAAGCAAAGGCTCCTTTATTTTTGACTGGCGTTTTGAATCAAAATCGAATTGAACAAAATATTTGCCGTCACAGAATGTAATAAAGATGGATTTTCCATCTCGTACAAACACTACGGGTTTTGCAAATACCCCTTTTTCAAGTGCCCACTGAGTATTCCATTCCAATGTTTTTTTGGACCAGTACTCTCCAGGAACAAATGCAGCATCACGGATTGTTTCCATTTTCTCGATGCAGTTGGATCCGTCGCACTCAATAGATGCATTCAAAATTTGAAACTTTTTTATGGAATAACG
>CACXKY010000040.1 GCA_902768325.1 Fibrobacter succinogenes | reverse complement strand
ATCCAGTAACAGAGGTTTCCGCCGGCGGCCTCTTTGCCGATGAACTGCTTCATGTCTTCGCGTTTGGAGGCGTTCACGAGTCGCGTCTTGATGGGCTTGCGTCCGGCGGGTTTGTCCTTGATGCTGATGACTTTCAGGTCGCCGTAGAGCGTCATGGCAAGGCTGCGGGGAATCGGCGTCGCGCTCATCACGAGCATGTCCGGATAGTTCCCCTTTGCAAGCAGTGCCTCGCGCTGAGCCACGCCAAAGCGGTGCTGCTCGTCGATGATGACAAGCCCGAGGTTCGCAAAGCACACGTCCTTGCTGAACAGCGCGTGTGTCCCGATGACCACGTTCACGAGTCCCATCTGCAGTTCGCCGAGGATGACTTTGCGTTCGGCGGGGGAGGTGGCTCCGACCAGCAGTTGTACGTGAAGCCCGGCGGCTTCCAGGAGTGGCTTGAGGCTCTTGTAGTGCTGCCTTGCGAGAATGTCCGTGGGCACCATCAGCGCGCATTGCTCGCGCATCCCGTTGCCGGCGCCGTTACCGCCGCATACGGCCATCATCGCAAGCATCGCGACGACCGTCTTGCCGCAGCCGACGTCGCCCTGCAACAGGGCGTGGAACTGTTTCTTGCCGTTGAGCCCTGCGACAATCTGGTCGAGTGCCGCGGCCTGCCCCTGGGTCAGTTCGAAAGGCAGCTTGGCACGCGCGGCCATCACGGTCCCAAGGTCTACCTGACGCTCGTGTCCGCGCAGTTTCTGGTTTTCGCGACGCTTGACCATGCGCAGGCAGAACGGCAACAGCTCGAGCACCTTCATCTCTCGCTTCGCCTTGTATATGGAAGGGAAGTCGGCGGGCATGTGCAGCGTCTTCAGGTTTTCCATGACGGGGCTGAAGTGCAGGTAGTCCGTGAGTTCTCGCGGGCATAGCCCCGGCAGCGAGAGGTTCGGGAACTTGAAAATCGTCTTGTAGAGGTTGCGGAAGAACTTCTGTTCCATCCGGGATTCGCGACACGCCTCGCTGATGGAATAGACGGGCTGGATGCAACCGCTGAATTCCTCGCCGTCGTCAAACGGCTGCATGTCGGGGTGCGTCATCTGGAGCCCGCGGTAGTCGCCTACCTGGCCCACCACGAGCCAGCGCGTGTCGTTCTTGATGCGCTTTGCCCAGTAGCTTGTGCCCTGGAAAAACAGCAGTTGGATGGAACCGGTGCCGTCAGAAAGAGTCGCGACAAACCGCGAACGCCTACCGCGGATGATTCCGGAACGCGAAATGGTTCCGATGATAACGGCCTTTTCGCCCGGGCGGCAATCGCCAATGCGGGTGACTTTTGTCTGGTCCACATAGTTGCGGGGAATGTTGTACAACAGGTCGGCGATGGAATTCAGACCCGCCTTGCGCAAGGCCTCGATTCTCTTGGGCCCGAGTCCGGGAAGCTGGGAAATGTCCATTCTCTGTAGCTTCTGTTTCGGAGGTTATTCGTCGCCCGTCGCTTCGGCGCGCAAAGGTCCGCCGGGAAGGCTTTCACCCTTCTCGGCGCGAGCCCTCGCCTTCGCGCGGGCGGTCTTTCCGATAAGGTTTGCGTTTTTCCAAGTGAACAGCTTGACCTGCTTTCCGTTCTCGTCGTAAATCTTGATGCCCTTGGTATCGATGGCGGCGATGAGCTTGTCCAGCTTGTTGATCAAGTTGTTGATCTTGTCGATAGCTTCGTGGGAACCGAGCAGCTTGTCCATGGTTGCGGATTGCTCGATAGAAGCAATCGTCTCGTTCATCTTGGCCGTGCCGTCGGCGAGCGTCTTGATGACGTCCTGTGCTTGCGTGAGCTTTTCGTTGATGGCGCCTGTTGCCGCATTGATGGCTGTGTCGGCCTGCTTTGTCGCATCGACCAGCGAGTGTTCTGCGTCTTGGACCTGGTTGAAGAACCGCCTTACCTTGGGCTGCATCTTGTTGAGTGTGCTTTCGAGGTTGTCGAGCAGCCCTTCGACGTTGCCGATAATCTCTTCGTACTTTTGCTGTGCGGATGCATGCGTGGAATCGCCGTTGGCGATAAGCATCACCACTTCGCGCACGGTCATAATCTGCTTGCTGACGTCTTCCATCAACCGCAATGCTTCGGCGATGCCGGGCTCAAAATGCCCCGTATGGACATAGTCTTCGGGGAGGATCTTCCCTGTCTTGGAAGGGATGATTTCAAGCCTGCGCTGGCCCATGAGGGCGTAGTTGATGTTGTTGAACTGGGTCCCTTCGCGGATAACGATAGGGTTGTCGAACTTGATCTGTACGCGGGAGCGGTCGCCGAGCCAGGAGACCGTGCCGATGGTACCTACGCGGTAGCCGCGGACAACGACTTCGTCTTCGGGCTGCAAGGTCCCGAGTTCCTCGAAATCGACAATCGCCGAGTGCGGAACATCCTGGTGCGCTTCGTACATGCCATAGGAAATGCTTGCAAAAATGCCGATTAGCGAGAGCAAGGAGATATAACCTATGGAACGGTCCGAAAGCTTCATATGGGGAAAATTAGTAAAAAAAGGAAGATTGTGCCTTTCCCTAAACGCTCAGGTTCGACCTCAGGGGGAGGTCCGTGTTGACAAAAAGGGTGTGATTTCTATATTTGCCGCACCGATTCTAATCGGAACCCTCCCGGGGCCAATGTCGGTTCTCGGGCGATAGACCAAAGGGACTCATTATGAGACAATACGAAACGATGGTTATCATCGACGCTATGATCTCTGACGACGCCATCAACGCTGAAGTCGAGAACATCGGTGCCATGATCACCAACGGCGGTGGTGAAATCCTCCGTCGCGACGACTGGGGCAAGCGCAAGCTCGCCTATTCCATCAACAAGCGCCAGCACGGCTACTATGTGATTTTCTACTACAAGGCTGAAGCCTCTGTGGTGGCAAACATGGAAGCTGCCCTCAAGCTGAACGAAAACGCCCTCCGTTGGATGACCCTCGCTGATTATCCGATGAGCGAAATCGTTTATAACCAGGATATGGCTCAGTCTACCGAGGAAATCATCCCGGTCGACGCAGAAGAAGGGGAGGCTGAATAATGGCTTTTGAAGATAAGAAGCAGGCTCCGCGTATCCGCCGCAAGAAGACTTGCTGGTTCACGGAAAACAATGTCAAGTTCATTGACTACAAGGACGAGAAGACTCTCCGTCGCTTCATCTCTGAACGTGGCAAGATCATCCCGCGTCGCATCTCCGGCACGTCTGCCAAGTATCAGCGTATGCTGAACGAGGCTATCAAGCGCGCTCGTCAGATGGCTATTCTCCCGTTCGTTTCGGACAGCATGCGCTAAGGAGGAACTAGACTATGGAAATTATTCTTAAGGCCAATGTTCCCCACTTGGGCAAGATGCTTGACGTTGTGAAGGTTAAGGACGGCTATGCCCGTAACTACCTCTTCCCGCGCAAGCTTGCCGTCCGTGCAACCAAGGAAGCCAAGGCTCAGATCGAAAGCAACCGCGCCGCCCTCGAAGCTCAGTTCCAGAAGGAACTCGCTGCCGCTGGCGATGTCGCTGCCAAGCTCTCTCAGGTTTCCGTCAACCTCGAACGCCGCGTTGTCGAAGGCGAACGCCTGTACGGTTCTGTGACCGCTGGTGATATCGCTGAAGCCATTACCAAGGCTGGCGTCAAAGTGGCCCGCGCCCAGGTTGAACTCGCAGAACCCATCAAGCAGCTCGGTGTCTACACCGTCACTGTCAAGGTGTTCAGCGACGTCGAAGCCCAGGTCAAGGTCTGGGTGGTTGCAGAGAAGGCTTAATCGCCTTTCTTTGTTGACGATTTTGAACCGTCCTCCATTAGGGGGCGGTTCTTTTTTTATGAACAACTTTATGGATGAATTAACGCCCGAGGCTAGCGTCCGAGCGTTTCGCGATAGCTGTGGACTGCGGCCTTGTAGCTGCTGACGGCCTTGGAGATGCGTGCGGCGATATCTTCCTGGCCCTTCGTCGTAATCATGTAGTCTTCATCTTCGGGATTGCTGATAAAGCCGATCTCGAATAGCACCGCGGGCATCAACGCGCCCACGAGTACCATGAATCCCGCACCGCCGACGCCGCCGGCCTGGCGCTTGATCTTGCCGCCGTCCATGGCCTTGAGCATTTCTTCGGTGAACATGTAGCTGTTCTGCTTGTACTTTTCGAGACGGGCCTCGAGCTTGAACCATTCGATGGGGGAAAGTTCTTCCTTGGCGTTCTTTTCGCCGTAGAGCGTGGCCACCTTGTTTTCGCGGCGGGCAATCGCCTTGTCTTCTTCGCTTTCGGGAGCGCGCAGCACGTACACGTGGTAGCCCTTGATTTGCTTCTTGCGTTCAGGAGTGGCGTCGATGGCGTTGCAGTGCAGGCTCACGAAGAGGTCGCCGTCCCACTGGTTTGCAAGGTTGGCGCGCTGTCCGAGTTCGATGAACACGTCCTTGTCGCGGGTCATCTTCACGTTGAAGCCTTCCTTCTCGAGTTCCTTTTTCAACAGCTTGCCGATGGCGAGCACGATGTCTTTCTCGTTAGACTTCTTGCCTTGAGCACCGGTGTCCTTGCCTCCATGACCGGGGTCGATGACGATGGTCCGGACTTCGCGGGTGCCGGCGGTTTCGTTTTTAGGGGCGGCGGGAACCGTGGCTGCAGAAGACTTTGCCGTGGCCGACGATTTGATGGTAGAACTGCTGCTCGCTATCGCCGAAGACGATGCCGCGGCAGTCTTGATCAGGCGTGTCGCATCGGCGGAATCAATGACGATGTGGCCGTCCTTGATTTCGGGTGCGCGAGTAAGGGCGATGGTTTCCTTGTTGCTGGAAGCGTAGGGAATGCCGACGGCGAACTTCAACGTGTCCGCCTTGTGGAGCAGTGTGAATGTCTTCTGGACGGGGAACCAGTGGAACTCGGAGCCGTTCTGCTTGGCAAACGTCTCGATGTCGACGGAACCGGCGAGGCTGGCTGAAACGGCTAGGGCAAGACAAAGGATGATTGTCTGTAAGCGTTTCATCAGCGGTGGGCCTTTGCTACGCGGGCCATTTCGAGCTTGGCTTCGCGGTTGATGATGTCCTGGCGCTTGTCGCGCTGGTCCTTGCCTCGGCAAATCCCGATTTCCAGCTTGGCGCGGCGGTTCTTGAAGTAGAGCTTCAGGGGGACGATGGTGCAGCCCTTGAGTTCTTTCGCCTTGCGCATCTTCTGGATTTCGTGGGTATGGGCGAGGAGCTTCCTCTTGCGTTCGGGGAAGTGGTTGAAACGGTTCGCAAAGAGGTATTCGTCAATCCTTGCGCCGATGAGCCAAATTTCGTTTTTCTTTTCGTCCACGTCGATCCAGGCTTCTCCGATGGTGCACTTGCCGTCGCGGATCGACTTGACTTCGCTGCCGATGAGCATGACGCCCACCTCGAAGGTCTCGTCTACGAAGTACTGGTGGTTCGCCTTGCGGTTCTGGATGACCGGGGTGTTCTGTTGCTTATTTGCCATTGCTCTTGACAGGTGCTGAAGCCGCTTCTGCGGCCACTAGAATATCGTTGAGGGACTTGATGAGTTCCTTGCTGGCTTCAAAGACCGGTTTTGTCCCTGCGTTGATGACGACGGTTTCGCCTGTACGGGGATTCCTTGCGGAGCGCTGCTTGCGTTCCTTCAGCTTGAACCTGCCGAAACCGCGGATTTCGATGTTGTTCCCTTGCATGAGCCCCTTGACTAGGGCGTCGAGGAAACTTTCGACAATAGTCTTGGTTTCCACCTGGGTAAGGCCGGTGCGTAGAGAGATATCTTCGACGATATCCTTCTTGGTGATGTTCGTCCGTTCCTCCATAGTCCGTCCACCTCTGTTGGGATGATACAAGTTCTTGTAATTCAACGACTTATATTAAATTACATAAACTTGGGGCTAAGCGTTAGCCTTTTTTGCCCAACCGACGCGTTTTTTCTGCATATGGGGGACTGCTTCGTCCAAAGCCTGCTTCAATTCGCTACATCCGTCGCCTGTCATGGCCGATGTGACGATGACTTTCTGGCGGTGCTTCTTGAATTCCTTGATGGCGTCCTCGATACCGAGGTCCGACTTGTTCAGGGCGATGACGAAGTTCTTTTGGGCGAGTTTCGGGTGGAATGCCTTGAGTTCGTCCTTGAGCACGGTGAACTGTTCGTAGGCGTTTTCAGCGAAACCGTCGATGACGAACAGCAGGGTGTGCGTACGTTCGATATGCTTGAGGAACTGGTGTCCGAGCCCCTTGCCTTCGCTCGCGCCTTCCAGGAGGCCCGGGATGTCTGCGACGACAAAGCTGTGGCCGTTCATCTGGACGATGCCGAGGACGGGTTCGAGGGTAGTGAACGGATAGTCGCCGACCTTCGGGCGTCCGCTCGAAATCTTGTTCACGAGGCTCGACTTGCCGGCGTTCGGGAATCCGACGAGGCCGACGTCGGCCATGAGCTTGAGTTCCAGGAAGAGTTCGCGTTTTTCTCCCTTCTCTCCGGGAGTGCACTTGCGCGGGGCCTGGACCTTCGGCGTGGCGAAATGCTGGTTGCCCATACCGCCTTTGCCGCCACGGGCCGCAATCCAACGCTGTCCGGTCTCGGTGAGGTCGGCGAGGATGCGCCCTTCGGCGTCTTTCACGATCGTCCCGCGCGGGACGTCGACGATCAAGTCGTCGGCAGAACGTCCGGTACAGCGCTTCGCACCGCCGGGCTGTCCATTTTCCGCCTTGTAGACGCGGGCGTTGCCCATGTCGAGCAGGGTAGAGTACTGTTCGTTCACCTGGAGGATAACGTGTCCGCCACGTCCGCCGTCACCACCGTCGGGGCCTCCTAGCGGAACGAACTTTTCGCGGTGGAAACTGCAGATGCCGTCTCCACCCTTGCCGGAACGTACTTCGATTGATTTTTCGTCGAGAAACATTAAAGGCTGATTCCTTCGTCGAGGCCGAGAGCGATGTTCATGTTCTGGATGGCGGCGCCGCTGGCGCCCTTGCCGAGGTTGTCGATAATCGTCGTCACCTGCATGATGTTTTCGTTGCCGAAAACCTGGATGCGTGCGTTGTTCGTGTCGTTCTCGACTGTCGGGTCGAGCCTTCCGTTGAACAGCGTGGGGGCGGCTTCGTAGGGCATCACCTTCACAAAGCGGCTACCTTCGTAGTGCTTGGCGAGGACTTCGGTGAGGCCTTCGGGGCCGAGTTTCTTGGTGAGTGTGTTCGGGAAGATGGAGACCGTCACGGCCATGCCCTTGTAGAAGGGACCGAGCACCGGGTTGAAGAACGGCGTGTTTTCAAGTTCGCAGTACTTCTTCATTTCGGGCAGGTGCTTATGGCTGAGGGCGAGCGCGTAAGGCGCCGGTGCCATGATGGCTTTCGATTCGCCCGCCTTGTGCGCGAGCGCGGCATCGTCTTCGTATTCGGCGATAAGCTTCTTGCCGCCGCCGGAGTAACCGGTGATGCTGTAGGCGGAAACGTTAGCGCTCTTCGGGAGCACGCCCGCAGCTACCAGCGGGTACACACCGAGGATAAATCCCGAGGCGTGGCAACCGGGGTTCGCGATCCTCTTGCTCTTCGAGATGGCTTCGCGCTGGGCCGGGTTGAGTTCCGGCATGCCGTAAGTCCAGGCCGGGTTTACGCGGTGCGCCGTGGAAGCGTCGATCACACAGGTGTTCGGGTTTTCGCAGAGGGCGGCGCTTTCAATGGCGGCCGCGTCGGGCAGGCAAAGGAACGTCACGTCGGACTCGTTGATGAGCCTCTTGCGTTCGTTTACATCCTTGCGGAGTTCAGCGGAAATGCGCAGCACTTCGATATCGTTGCGCTTCGCGAGTCTCTCGTAAATCTGCAGGCCGGTCGTTCCTGCTTCGCCGTCAACAAAAACTTTGAACATGGTTTTTCCTTCGGAAAAAGGTTTTGAGGTCGCACACGGGGTGTGCTTTGAGGTGTGAGGTCGGCACTTCGTGCCTTTGAGTTGGCGCCTATGGCGCGATTATTATTACTCAAAGGGAGCAGGCCGAAGGCCGTAGGCGACCGAGCTCATACCTCAAGGGGCGTTAGCCCCGTCCTCGTTGCTACTTCCCAGCGCCGCAGCACTTCTTGTACTTCTTGCCAGATCCGCACGGGCACGGGTCGTTGCGGCCAACGACGGGACCTTCGTGACGGACGGTTTCCTGCTTCACGGCACGGCCATCGTAGAAGAACCATGCGCCGCCCACCTTGTGGAACTCGCCGAGTTCGTGGTGGTTGCGGGTGACGTTGCCTTGCTTGAAGCGGGCGATGAATTCGACCCAGCCGATGTTCTTTTCTTCTTCGGTCTTGGTCTGCTTGATTTCAATGCCGAGCCATTCGGAATCGTTGCTCCAGGCGGTCACGCTCGGTTCGTCGAAGTCGCTACGCTGGGTGGCTTCGAGGGAATCCCTGAGCCAGGCGATTTCGTGCTTGGCATAAGCCGTATAACGAGAGCGCATCAGCGCTTCGGGGCTCTGGGCCAGTGCCGTACCCTTGATGATGGGTTCGCAGCATTCACCGTATTCTTTTCCGCTTCCGCAGGGGCATAAATCTTTAGCCATATCTTTACCTTAAATCCTTGTAGTGTTCGTCGGGCGACTGGCGCTTCGACCGTTTTTGTTAAAGTAGAAAATTCTCCCTTCTCTCGTCTTTAGGCGCTTGGCTTGGGTTCTTGCCAATCCAAACGGCTCCGAGCTCTAGATGACTTTTTTCATCAGCCAGAATTCTTCCTTGCCTTCGCGGCCGGGGAAGCTGTTCTTTACCGGGATGCGTTCGACGATGTCGAAGACGCCGTCCAGGCGCGCCATGAGTTCGCCTTCGCTGGTGCAGTGCGGCGGCCCTTGCAGGGACTTGCCGTTCATCAGCGGGTACATGAGGCAGATGAAGAGGCCGTCGTCCTTCATCATCTTGTAGCACACTTCGAAGAATTCGTCGCGGCGACCGGGATGGATGGCGGAGAACGTACCGTAGTCATAAACGATGTCAAACAGCTGACCTTCGTGCTTTGCGTCTTTCGGCGAAAGCGTGAACAGGTCGCGGTCGAGCGAATGCAGGTTCTTGTGCTTGCGGCTCAGGTGGTCGAGTTCATCCACGGCGGTCGGGGCGAAGTCAACAGCAAGCACTTCGTGGCCACGCAAAGCCCAGGCTTCGGCGTCATAACCGAACCCAGCGCCGGGCACCAGAACGGAGCCTTCGGCAGGGCAGGAGGGGTGCTTGAAAAATTCAAGCAGGGCCGGGGTCGCCTTCTTGAAATTCCAGTAGTCCTTGCCTTCGGCATAGAGGTTGTCCCAGAATTCCGGGAGGTTCTGCGTTAACATTTTTTACCTTCCTTTTTGTACGCGAGTTGTCCGCAGGCAGCGAGGATATCCCTGCCACGCGGATTGCGGATCGTTATTTGAACTTCAGCGGCTCGCACTGCTGCGAGAAAATCTTCGACTTCTTCGGGGGTCGGGGCGTGGAGCGTCGGGTCGTCGCCATCGTTTAAGACGATAGCGTTTACCTTCACGCGGCGCGGGGCGCAAATGCGGATGAGCTCCTTGGCGGCCTTCGGGGTGCAGGTGATGCCCTGGATGAGCACGAACTCGAAGGTCACGTAGTTGTCGGTGCGGCGGATGTAGTCGTCGACGGCCTCGAGCAACTTCTCGATGGGCCAGACCTTGTTCACCGGCATTACGGACGAACGGTATTCGTTGTTCGTGCTGTTGAGGCTCACGGCGAGGCAGCACGGCGTATTCCTGTCCACGAGTTCCTTCATCTTGGGGACGACGCCGGACGTGCTGACCGTCATGCGCTTGGAACCCATGTTGAAAAGCTTCTGGTTGTGCAGCGTGCAGCAGACGCGGTGGACCTGTTCCAGGTTGTTGAGCGGTTCGCCCATGCCCATGAAGATGATGTTCGTGACCTGGGCGATGTTGCCCTCTTCGTCGAGAATCCCGTTATCCTTCAGGTACCAGTTCACGGTGAGAATCTCTTCGAGAATTTCGCCCGCTTCAAGGTTGCGGGTGAACCCCATCTTCGCGGTACGGCAGAACGCGCAGTTCTGGGCGCAGCCGATCTGGGTCGAAACGCAAACGGAGAAACGCCCGTTCGCCGGAATCATCACCGTCTCGATGTGGTGCCCGTCGTGCGTCCCGAGGAGCCACTTTATGGTCCCGTCGGTCGAAACGAGGTGCTGGACCTCCTTGAGGGCGAGCATGCTGAACTGGTTCGCCATCTTCTCGCGGAGCGAGGGCGGTACGTTCACCATCTCGTCGAAACTGCGGACCTGCTGACAGAAAAGCCATTTCTGGACCTGGTCGGCGCGGTAAGCTTTTTCATCGACATCCCTGAGCCAAGCCTTGAGCTCGTCGGTAGTCAAAGTTTTTATATTGCGCGGCCATTCCATAGTGGTGTAAAGATAGCAAAAAAATACGTTTTTGTTAAGGGCACAGAAGCGCCCTGGCCCTTGAAAAATCAAGGACTTGGGGCGATTTGAACGAAATTTTTTTTAGGTAATTTTGCTAGAACATTTTTCTAGCTTTTTTCGGGCCGTTTGTAGAGCTCTTGGTCTCTATGGAACCCTTGTTGCTGAACAACGTTGCGTCGTCGGCAGACTTGGTTTTTACTTCGAAATGGTTGCCGTCGCAGGTTTCTTCGGGAGCGTAGCCTGCCGTATAGAGGCAGTACGTCTTTTCGGAACAGAATTCGCCGGCGATTTTTCCGGTGTGGTTGCAGATGCCCCTGCTCACGACTCCTCCCGGAACGGGGAAGGGCTTGCGCGGGAGGTTCTTGTGGAGTTCCTTCATCACGGCTATCCACACGGGGAGGGCGTCTTCGGTGCCGGTATGGCCTGCGCCCAGCGTACCCGGGCTGTCGGAACCGACCCACACGCCCATGGTGTACTGCTTGGTGAAGCCGATGTACCAGCAGTCGGTGTAGTCGTTGGTGGTACCGGTCTTGCCGCCGCTCGGGTGCGTAAAGCCGCTTGCCCAGACGCGTGCGGCCGTACCGCGGATATTCACGTCCTTGAGCATGTCGACCATGATGTAGGCCGATGCCGGGCGCAGCACTTCGTGTTCAACCTTGGAATTCTTCTCGATCGTTTCGCCGTTGCGGTCCACGATGGATTCGATCATGTACGGTTCGATGCGGTTACCGCCGTTCGGGAACACCGTGTAGGCCGAAGTCATTTCCATCAGCGTCGCGCCGACGGAACCGAGGGCGAGGCTCGGAACGGCCATCAGCGGTGCGCGCACGATGCCGAACTTGCGGGCGTAGTTCACCACGTTGTTGAGCCCGTACTTCATGCCCGTCAGGATGGCGGGGAGATTTTTGGAGCGGTAGAGGGCCCTACGGAGCGTCATCATGCCTTCGAAGTCGTGTTCGAAGTTACCCGGGCGCCAGACCTTGTTCGGGTTCTTGTCGTCTGGGTCGGGGATCGTCACTGGCTGGTCGTTCACGGAGTCGCACGGGGACGCGCCGTTGTCCATGGCCGTTGCGTAGACGATAGGCTTGAAGCTCGAACCCGGCTGCCTCAGGGACTGCACCGCCCTGTTCCAACGGGACTTGTTGAAGTCGCTGCCGCCGACCATCGCTCGGATGGCTCCCGTCTCGTTCTCGATCAGGATTGCCGCGATTTCGGGATGGTGGTACTGGATACTGTCCGGGAACCGGCGCTTGTTCGGGTCGGGGTTCGTATCGTTGGCGAGGTAGTTCTTCTTGAAGTCTGCGTAGATGCTGTCGAAGTGGGCGACGACGCTATCTTCGGGCATGCCGTACTTCTTGGTCAAGAAAAGGCGGCGTGTGGCGCGGTACTTGACGCGGCGGCGGACCTTTTCGACCTGCACGCGGGCGACGCTGTCGGCGAACGCCTGGATTTCGGGGTCGATGGTCGAGTTGATGGATACGCCGTCAGCATAAAGGGAGTTCTCGCCGTACTTCTTTTCCATGTACTTGCGGATTTCTTCGTAGAAGTACAGGCCGGAACCGCTTTCCTCTTCCTTCTGGTTCAGCGTGATGGGCGTTTCTACGTACTTGTGGTAGTCTTCCTTGCTGATGTAGCCCGCGTCGTACATGGCGTAGAGCACGGTGTTGCGGCGCTCGAGGCTCGCTTTCGGGTGGCGGTCGGGGCGGTAGGCTTCCGGACGCTGGAGCATACCCGCGAGTACGGCGTATTCCGGAATCGAGAGGCTGTCGAGCGAGTGGCCGAAGTAGAACCTTCCCGCGGCCTGGAAACCGTAGTTGCCGCCGGAGAGGTATACCTCGTTCATATAGAATTCAAGGATTTCTTCCTTCGTGTAGGTCTGTTCGATGCGGATGGCCGTCATCGCTTCCTTGATCTTACGGGAAATGGAACGTTCCGGCGAGAGGAAGAGGAGTTTGGTCAGCTGCTGCGTGAGCGTCGATGCGCCGCGGAGCTTCTTGCCGCTGGAGGCGCTTTCCAGGATGGCCGAGGGGATGGCCCAAACGTTCATGCCCCAGTGGCTGAAGAATGCGCGGTCTTCGGTAGCCATCACGGCGTGGATGGCGTCGATAGGGATGGAGTCGTAGGGGACCCATTCGCGGCGTTCCACATAATATTCGTGGGCGATTTTCCCGTTCATGTCGTAGATGTTCGTGACCAGCTTCGGGTTGATCTGTTCGAGCTGCGAGAGCGACGGGAGTTCAGGCAAGAAGTGAATGTAGGTGGCGAAAACGGCGATAATCCCGAGGATGACGGGAATGCCAAAAATAATGAGCCACTTGACGACCTTCCTGTCGCTGAAAAGGGAACGGAGAAAGTCTCGACATATGAATAGGTATTTTTTGACTATTTCCATGGCCCAAATTTAGCTAAATAACAAAAAAAAATCCCTTCTCCCCTTGACAAAATGGCCGATTATGCTATATTTGGGGTCACAATCGCGGATGTAGCCCAACTGGATAGAGCGTTTGGCTACGAACCAAAAGGCTCCAGGTTCGAGTCCTGGCACCCGCAGAAAAAAGCCCCTCTCGATAAGAGAGGGGTTTTTGCATATAATACCGAAAATTAGGACGAAAAACCTGGAGCCGTCGTGAGCAAGCCGCGACCAGTATTAACTGGCCGTGGTTGCGAGAGCACGAGCCTGACCGGAAGTCCAAATATGCGAAAGGCTCGTGCGGTCTAAAACCCGCTCCAGGTTCGAGTCCTGGCACCCGCAGAAAGAAGAGCTCCCCTCGTAAAGAGGGGGGCTCTTCTTTTATACCGACTGTAGGACGAGAATCCTGGAGCCTTTGTGAGCCGCAAGCGACTCGTGTTGACGGGTCGTGGCGGCGAGAGGACAGGCCATGACTGGTTGCGCTTTCTGGAATTTGGGCCTGTCCGGTCTAGAATTGCCCGCTTTTTGTAGATAAGTTATAAAAAACTTACATTTTCGCATACAAAGCGTTGCGCACTTGGCGATAGTTTGTACTAAATTTGCGTTATGAACAAGCGAAAAGCCTTTGCCAAGAGCTTCCGGCGCCTGATGCTGCAGGTGCGGCAGGAGACGCTCTATACGCAGAAAGGACTGTCGGCGACGACGGGCCTGAGCCGGCAATTCATTTCGCAGTTGGAAACCGGACTTCGGGGGCCTTCGTTTGAAACGTTCTGCAAGTTGGCGTGGGGCGTGGGGTTGACTCCGGCCAAGATGTTGGAAAAGTTCATGCGCATCTACGAGCAGGAAACCGGGCTGGAACGACATTCGTCTGGGAGTTCCGAGGCTGTCCAGTATATAAATAAGGCGAAGAAGTACCACGAAGAAACATGACGTCCCCGAAAAAGGTGGTGTTTCAAAATTAAACACATTATAGATGTTTGTTTCAGTTTTGAACGTAAAGGGCCCCCTTTTACGCCTGTCATGGCTTGGCACGCCTTTTGCTTATAATGCAACGAAAACAAGAAAATGGTCCAATCTGGACTAAGTTTTTAAACAAAGGGGCCGCAAAAAGCCCGCAAAAAAGGAAAAGTGAAAATGATCAAGCCTTTAGCAGATCGAATCGTTGTCAAGCCGGCCGAAGCCGAACAGAAGACCTCCTCGGGTCTCTTCATCCCGGATAACGCCAAGGAAAAGCCCATGCAGGGCAAGGTCGTGGCCGTGGGCCCGGGCCGCAAGAATGACAAGGGCGAAATCGTCCCGATGGAAGTCAAGGTGGGCGACGTGGTGCTTTACGGCAAGTACAGCGGCACCGAAGTGACCGTCGACGGCGAAAACTACCTCATCGTGAAGGAACCGGACGTCATCGCTACTCTGTAAATAATCGCGCCTTTGGCGCCTAACTTTTGCTCAAAGCTCTCGAAGAGAGCGTGCTCATACCCCAAAGCGAAGCGACCTCATACCCCATCCCCCATACAAAAAAAGTTTAAACAAAAAGGAATACAACAATGGCAAAGCAACTCAAGTTTGATGTGGCGGCTCGCGAATCCCTCATGAAGGGTGTGGACAAGCTCGCCAACGCTGTCAAGGTAACTCTCGGCCCCAAGGGCCGTAACGTGATGATCGCCCGCTCCTTCGGTGCCCCGAACGTGACCAAGGACGGCGTGACTGTCGCCAAGGAAGTGGAACTCGAAGACGCCTACGAAAATCTCGGCGCCCAGATGGCCAAGGAAGTCGCTAACAAGACTTCTGACGCTGCCGGTGACGGCACCACGACTGCAACCGTTCTCGCTCAGGCCATCACCCGCGAAGGCCTCAAGAACGTGGCCGCCGGTGCAAACCCGATGGACATCAAGCGCGGCATGGACGCTGCGGTTGACGCCGTCATCAAGGAAATCGGCAAGATGGCCGTGAAGATCAACGGCAAGGAACACATTGCCCAGGTCGCTACCATCTCTGCGAACAACGACCCGGAAATCGGTGACCTCCTCGCCAACGCCATGGAAAAGGTCGGCAACGACGGTGTCATCACCATCGAAGAATCCAAGACCGCCGACACGGTGCTCGACGTCGTGGAAGGTATGCAGTTCGACCGCGGTTACCTGTCTCCCTACTTTGTCACCAACACCGACAGCATGGAAGTCTCCCTCGAGAATCCGTACATCCTGTTGTACGACAAGAAGATTTCTACCATGAAGGATTTGCTCCCGATGCTCGAACACGTGGCAAAGCAGGGCAAGTCTCTCCTCATCATCGCCGAAGACGTCGATGGCGAAGCTCTTGCAACGCTCGTTGTGAACAAGATGCGTGGCACCCTGAAGGTCGCCGCCGTCAAGGCCCCGGGCTTCGGTGACCGTCGCAAGGCCATGCTCGAAGACATCGCTATCCTCACTGGCGGTATGCTGGTTTCCGAAGACACGGGCGCCAAGCTCGAAGATGCTCCGGTCACCGTCCTTGGCCAGGCCAAGTCCATCACCATCACTAAGGACAACACCACGATCGTGGAAGGTGCCGGTGATGCTGCCTCCATCAAGGGCCGTATCGGTCAGATCAAGAAGCAGATCGAAACCACCACGAGCGACTACGACCGCGAAAAGCTCCAGGAACGCCTGGCCAAGCTTGCCGGCGGCGTGGCCGTCATCAAGGTCGGTGCCGCTACCGAAGTCGAAATGAAGGAAAAGAAGGACCGCGTCGACGACGCCATGCACGCAACCCGCGCTGCCGTCGAAGAAGGTATCGTTCCGGGTGGTGGCGTTGCCCTCATCCGTGCCGAAAAGGCCATCGACTCCCTCAAGTTCGATAACGACGACCAGAAGACCGGTGCTGCCATCATCCGCCGCGCCATCGAAGAACCGCTCCGCCAGATCGTTCAGAACGCTGGCCTCGAAGGTTCTGTGGTCGTGAACAAGGTCAAGGAAGGCAAGGACGCCTTCGGTTACAACGCGAAGACCGACACCTACGAAGACCTCATCAAGGCTGGCGTCATCGACCCGGCTAAGGTGACCCGCACGGCCCTCAAGAATGCCTCCTCCATCGCCTCGATGATCCTCACGACTGACTGCGTGATCACCGAGAAGAAGGAACCCAAGCCGGCTGCTCCGGCCATGGACCCGGGCATGGGTGGCATGGGCGGCATGATGTAATCGCCTTTTTCATTCTACTCCATAAAATCCAGCTCGTCCCCCGGGCTGGATTTTTTGTATGGATTTTAATTTGCTAGATTGTATTCCATGAATATTCGGATTCCTGCTTTATTTTTAGCTTGTTTGGTTTCCCTGCCCTTTGCTGCTGACCCCCGTATGGAACAGGGCGCTCGCTTCGAGGCCAAGGGCGAATACGAAATGGCTCTCGGTGAATACCGCTCGATATTGGCCGAAGATCCGAAGAACGCTACCGCCTACTTCGCCGCTGCGGAAGTCCGCATGAAGATGAAGGATTACAGCGGGGCTCTTGCCAACTACAGGCTCGCATACAAGTTTGAACCGACGATGAGTGCCGCCTATGAAGGCGCCGCCAAGGTCTACGAGGCCCTGAACCAGAAGGCCAAGGCCGATGCTGAACGCGCGAAGGACCCGAAGAACAGGCCTGCCGAAGAAGTGGCCGCCCCTGTCGAAGAGGCCGCTCCCGCACCGGAACCGGTCAAGGTGGCCGAGCCTGCTCCGGAACCGAAACCGGTAGAGGCGAAACCCGAACCCAAGCCGGAACCGCCGAAGGCAACCCCGGTGGAACAGCCCAAGGCAGAACCTGCGAAAGTCGCCGAGCCCAGCCGTAGCGAAGCCCCGGCTGCAAACGACCCGTTCGAGAAGGGTAGGGGACTGCTCGCCGAAGGCAAGTACAAGGAAGCCGCCCAGGTGTGGCGTGAAATCTTGGCGAAGAAGCCCGGTGATGCGGGTGCCTACTTCTATGCGGGTGTGACCCGTTACGAGATGGGCGAATACGACAAGGCTGAATTTAACCTGAAGAAGGGTGCCGCTTTCAAGGAACGCGGTAACGATGCGAACTACTACCTCGCGCTGGTGTACAAGAAGACGGGCAAGGCCGACCTCGAGAAGAAAGCCCTGGCTGCGTACCTGAAGAAGTCTTCTCCCGGTGCCACGTACCGCAAGGAAGTCGAAGACCGCCTGGCCGAAATCAAGGCGGCTGCCGAGGCTGCGAAGGCCGACGCTTCTGCTGATACGGCGACAGAAACGGCTCCGGTAGAAGTGGCGCAAGATACGCCCGCCGCTCCGGCACCCAAGTCCCGTGTGGCGGTGAATACGGAAGAAAATACTCCTATTGCGAAGGCCAACATCTATTTCAAGGCTGGCAGCTTTGAATCGGCCCTCCAGATGTATAGGACGGTCGTGGAATCCGAGGCCAGCCCCGATGAACGCTATTTCGCGATGTTGCAGATGGGCAACATCTACCGCGAACTCCGCGACTTCCACAGTGCGGTTTCGCGCTACCGCGAAGTCGTGCAGCAGTACCCGGATTCTGACTGGGCGACCGAAGCCGAACGCGCTCTTGAAGACGCCGTGTGGCTCGAAAAGCATGCGTCGGAACTCCCGCGCCGCACGCGCTAACCGCAACACCCATTTTTTACGTAATCCCGGACCGTAAGGCGCCGGGATTCCTTGTTTTTAGGGGTATAATCGGCCTTGGGGGCGTGTGGCGCCTATTGATTTTTTGTGCGCAAAAACATAGATTATGATGGGATGAATTTCAGGAGGTTTCTATGACCTTGAAAAAAGGGTGTCTAGTCATAGCGTCTGTCTTGCTCAGCGCAGGATTTTTCGCCTGTAGCGATAGCAGCAATCCCGGAGTTTCCGAAAGCGATGTGAGTGCCGTGGGCGGTGCCGACGATGGTACGGCTGTGTCGAAGACGGTGCTTTCTGGCGAAGAAGACGAAGCAACTGCGACGGAAGAAAAGGCGCAAGCGGTTGAAGAAACGGGTGCGGCAGAAGGTGTCGGGGACGATGCTGCTGAAGAAAAAGCGCTGGCGGCAGAGAACGCTGGTGATGACGCAGATGACGTCGCGGCCCAAGACCCTGCTGCCATAGATTCCGCGGTTCTTGATTCCGTTTTCAACATCCTTTTCCCCGACGGCGTTGAGGGTATCGATACGGCGCGCCACGACCCCGACAGCGTGGGCGTGTGGCATTTCTACGACCCCAGGGGAACGCACGACAATCCGGACTTCGCCTATGGCGAGATGACGGACACGCGTGACGGGATGGTCTACAAGACGACGACCATCGGCGGACAGGTCTGGATGGCCGAGAACCTGAACTACTTCGACATCGAGGGGGCCGCGAGTTCTATCAAGAACGACTGGTGCTACTGGGACAAGCCCGAGAACTGCGAATCGGCGGGCCGCCTCTATACGTGGAACGTGGCGCAGAGAATTTGCCCCGAAGGCTGGCGTTTGCCGACGAAGGCGGACTGGGAATCCCTGTTGCAGGAGGTCGGGGCCGATTCGTTGAACGAAATTCTCTGGAAGGGCTCTAGCAAGCTCAAGTCCATGAGTGGCTGGGAAAACGGTGGAAGCGGTACCGATGACTTCGGCTTTACGGCGCTCCCCGCAGGCATGAAGTTTACCACCGGCACCCAGGACGGATTCACCTATCACGGTTGCTCTTCCCTCATGTGGGCTGCTACGGAAGCCGACGGCGGTGCTGCGGATTCCCTCGCTTACCACATGTACCTGGATTGCAGTAACGACAATGCCCTCGTGAAAACGGTGAGAAAGATCAATGGACTTTCGGTACGTTGCGTGAAGGAATAGTTTAGACGAAAGGTTGCTTGGCAATCGCTTCGATTTGGATTGAGTGTGGATATGAAATTTTTAAATATTGCTGTGATTGCGTCTTTGGCTGCGGGAGTTTCTTTCGCAGATCCTCCTTCGAATTTTAGCGGTTGGGAACTCGTGTTCGAAGACAACTTTGACGGGACTTCGCTCGATAAGACAAAATGGAACCCGACGTACAACTGGGGCCCGACGCACAATCACCGTGCCTACTGTGCCGAAGAGAACGTGATCGTCTCTGACGGTACGCTCAAGCTCAAGGGCGAAAAGAAAAAGCATCCCAAGGCAACGGGGGATAGGGCCAAGGCGAAGTTCAACAATAAGGAAATCCCTGTCGACTATACCTCGGGTGCGATTGATACCAAGAATCATTTTGAAGTGAAGTACGGCTATATCGAAGGCCGCTTCAAGGCACCGTGGCAGAAGGGAACCTGGCCTGCCTTCTGGACATTGCAAGATGGCTGGCCCCCGGAAATCGATATCCTTGAAATTCCGGCATCGCGCAAGCAGCACCATTACTACCTGCACTATACCGACCCGAGTTGGTACAGCAGCCATGGCTCGGCGTGGGATCACGAAGCCTCTTTCGGTGGGCACAAGGACGACAATACGGACCGCTCTGCCGGCTTCCACAACTACGCTGTGGAATGGGACGAGTCGACGCTCAGTTTCTACTTTGACGACAAGCGGTTTGCCAGCTACAATCGCCCGACCGAGATCAAGCAACTTTCGGCGCAGTACATCATCGTGAACTTGGCGATTGGCGGCTGGGCGGGCGATGACATTGAAATTACCGCAGACAAGCCCGCGTATTTCGAGGCGGACTGGGTGCGCGTGTGGCAGGCGAAACCGGCGAAGCCCGATACGGTGCGCATTTTCTCGATGAATTTTGGCACCTGCATGGTCAGGACGTCGGATGACAAGCTTGCTTTGGGCGACTGCAAGGGCGACAATGCGATTGCGACTATCACGCCGCTTTCGGGTTCGGCTTACCGCATTAATTTTGGAGACCTCTCCCTTGATACTCCGGACGAATCGAAAGATGCGGGTCACACGATGAGCCTGTACAAGTGGAACGGCGGTGCACACCAGAAGGTCTCGATGCAAAAGCTGTCCGGCTATGAGGGCTCCGTGGTGCGAATGAAAATGCAGCACAGCGATATGTACCTGCGTGCGACAACCGATGGCGAGCGCGTGGTACAGAGCTGGTCCGATGACTGGGAATGGTATCAGGTGTTCCGCTTGCTCAAGCCCGACGATGCGATTCCTGTGAAAGATACGACGGGTAAGACGGATACGACGAAAACTGATACTTCGAAAACCGATACGTCAGTGACCGATACCGGCAGGACGGCCATTCCGGTGCTCGCAGAAATTACGAACCTGTACGGTACATCGGTCCATTACCTGAATGGAAGCCTGTTCGTAGAAATCGCAAGCGCTTTCAAGAATGGCGCGACGGTGCGCATCTTGGATTTGCAGGGCCGCGAAGTCTTGCGCCAGCGGACCATGCACGGAGCTGTGATGGATGTACGCGCGCTGGCTCCGGGTTTATACCACGTGGCGGTAAGCGACGGCAAGCGTACAGATATAAAGCGCTTCAAGAAATAGTTTTTGTTATATTTGGGGCCACCAAAAAATTAACCTATATGGGGGCAAAATGAATATTAAATATCTGTATCCGTTGACTGTTGCACTGTTTCTTGTTGCATGTGGCGATGATAGTTCGTCTGAAGCACCCTTTGAAACGGATGCTGGTGGCAATAAGACGGGGCTCGAAGACATCACTTTGGGCTGTGACTTTAAAATAGAAGATTCCGTGTGGACCTACGGGTATCCGGGACTTGAAGATTTTGGTTCCCGATACCAGATGTCTTACGCCATTAATGGAACCGACGTCGTTGTCACGGACAAGTCCATCAATACGGGTTCTTTCGCCCAGATGTATTGCAAACTTGCAGATCCGGTGGCAGTTAATGACAAGGCTGGAGACGGCAGCGAAGTGGAAACGACTTCTTGTGATGCTAGCAAAGAGGTCATGACCATTGTTACGGTAACGAAGAAAGAAGGCGAAATCGATGGCGTCTATATGACCCGTGAAAGCTATTTTGCCGAAATTATGGCAGATTGCAAACGCTTGAACGGCATCGAGGACGAAGTCTCCAGTTCTAGCGAAGGTAACGCTCCGGAGTCTAGTTCGAGTGAAGGCAATATCGTTTCCAGTTCTAGCGAAAACGGTGTCGTGGAGTCGAGCTCCAGTGAAGTGTCCAGTTCCAGCGTGGAATCTAGCTCTAGCGAGGAATCCAGCTCTAGCTCGTATGAATATGAACAGGTTGCCGGATGCTCCTTTGTGATGACGGATTCCGTTTGGGCGTATGCCTACACGTATGTCGGAGTCGAAACGTCTGTTCGGTATGAATGGATTGACGATTCGACGGTGTCTTACCTGAAGAAGCAGACCTTCCTGGACGAGCCCACTACGCAAAGGAACGTCAACCGTCAGGAAAAGTTTGAAGAGGCAATGGACAATTGCATCTATTACAAGAAACGCGAGTAAGCAAAATCTTTGAGACGTCAAAAAAAAAACTGGCCGGTAATGGCCAGTTTTTTTTAAAACGATGAATCCGTTGCAGCGGTATTAAACGACCTGCACGAGCAATCCCTTGAGGTACTGTCCTTCGGGGAAGGCGGTATTCACGGGATGGTCGGCGGGCTGGCCGAAGCGTTCAATGATTTGAACGCGCCGATGTGCATCGGCGGCGGCATCCGCGATAATTTTCTGGAACAAGTCCATTTCCATGAGCCCGGAACAGCTGAAGGTCGCGAGCATGCCGCCTTCGGCCAGCAACTTCATCGCGAGCAGATTGATGTCCTTGTAACCGCGGGCTCCCTTCTGCAGGTTGTCCTTGCTCTCGACGAACTTGGGCGGGTCCAAAACGATGAGGTCGAACGTTTCCGCCTTGTCGCGGCACTTGCGCAGGTACTGGAACACGTCGGCTTCCACATGCGTGGCATGCGCGGTACTGAGCTTGTTCCTCATGATGCCTTCCTTGGCGAGCTTGAGCGCGTCCTTGGAAACGTCCACCTGGTAAACCTTCTCGCAACCGCCACGGAGGGCGTACAACCCAAATCCGCCAGTATAGCAGAAGCAGTTCAAAACTTTCTTGCCCTTGGAAAGCTCGCCGATGCGGCGGCGTGCGTCGCGCTGGTCGAGGTAGTAACCCGTCTTGTGTCCGTTCTTCACGTCG
The DNA here is from genome assembly GCA_902768325.1 of Fibrobacter succinogenes. Lineage (GTDB taxonomy): Bacteria > Fibrobacterota > Fibrobacteria > Fibrobacterales > Fibrobacteraceae > Fibrobacter > Fibrobacter succinogenes_A. The sequence continues at coordinate 11,610 of CACXKY010000040.1, read as the reverse complement.
ATGGGGAAGAGGATGCCGTTCTCGTTGATGATGACGGGCTCGTCAGGAACTTCGCCAAAGACTACGCCCGTACGGAGGGGAAGGCCTTCCTTTTTGCGGACTTCGGAATCGCAGCGCTCGTAGATGCCGCGACAGTGCGTCTTTTCGGCGAGCAGTTCGTAAATCGTATTGCGGTGGACTTCGGCACCGGCGGCGAGAATTTCGACAGAATAGATGTCGGCGTACTTGTCGATGATGCAGCCCGGAATGCCGTCGTTCTCGGCGTTGATCAGGCGGAATGCGGATTCCTTGTCTTCGATGTCAAAACCGCGACTCTTGCGGGCGGCAATCGCACGGTCCAGAATGTCGCTGAAAAATTCGCGGTCGATGTTCGCCTTTTCGCCGAACGTCCAGAAGCGCCCGCGTATCTGGGACTTGGGCGAGTACGCCGCAAGACCCAGAAAATCGCTGTGGTAACTGTAAACCTCGACGGTGTCGCCGAGTGCAGGGTCGCCGACAACTTCGTCGACGGCTCCGCTAAAGATCCATGGGTGGTAACGCAGTGCGGACTTCTCGCGTCCGGCCTTCAGGGTAATCGCTTTCATGAATTTAAATTTAGAAATAATGTAGACTTTTGAAGATGTCCTCTTTTTCTATCTTTAGGCCCATACCTCATTCCTCAAAGCGCCAAAGGCGCGACCTCATACCTAATATGTTTGAAAGTATTTTCGACAAGTATCCGTTTTTCCGTGCCGTGCCCTGCGTGCTCTGCATGGCCATCATTTTTAAACTCTCGTCGCTGACGAACGAACAGCTGCAGGACTTCCCGCACGTGTGGGACAAGCTTGCGCATTTTTGCGAATACGCAACGCTCGCCGGTTGCTATGCGATGCTCTGGACCCGTACGGAATGGTCCAAACGGCAGTGGCTGCGCGTACTGGTGGTGGGCGTGCTGGCGCTTGTTTACGGCTGCACCGACGAATACCACCAGAGTTTTGTGGAAGGTCGCGACAGCAGCGTGCTCGACCTTGTGGCCGACTTGACCGGTGGCCTGATAGGCGGTGCCGTGTATGCAGTGATTACGCGGATTCTGAATCGTTATGATCCGGTACCGGAAGAGAAAGTAGACGGTAGGCAGTAGGAAGTTGACAGTGATTAGTGGTTAGGGATGTGAGGTGAGTGATGAGTTCCTAGTTACTAGTTCTGAGTTACTAGTATAGCTTTTACCGAGAAGCCTCTTGATAACAGAAATTTTAGTAACTCATAACTCACAACTGATAACTGACTACTGACAACTCCTTACTCAAAATTCCCTAGCAGGATTATTTCGCGCTTGAGTTCGATGCCGAATTTCTCGGCAACTCTTGCCTGCACGAATTCGCTTAGTTCCTTGATGTCTTTGGCCGTGGCGCCACCCGCATTCACGATGAAGTTCGCGTGCAGCGTGCTGACTTCGGCGCCACCGATGCGGTGCCCCTTGAGGCCCGCCTGTTCGATGTAGTAACCCGGCGCGATTTGCGTGGGCGTATCCGCGGCTCCTGTGGTAAGGCGCTTGAAGGTGGAACCGGCGTTTGGCATATTGAGCGGCTGTGTCGCCTTCCGCTTCGCCATGCATTCAGTGAGTTCCGCTTCCAGGTCGTTGGCGGTCTTGCCCTGAGCGCTGGCGACAGGCAACTGGAATGTCGCCGAAAGGATTGTGACCTTGTTCTTTTGGAAAATACTTTGTCTGTACCCGAAACCGCAATCGGCGTTAGAAACCTCGCGTATGTTCCCGTCGCAATCTAAAACGGTTGCCGTTGTGCAGCAACATCCGATTTCTTGGCCGTAGGCGCCAGCGTTCATGTAAATCGCACCGCCCAAGGTTCCGGGAATTCCCGCGAGCTTGTGAATGCCCGCATAGCCCTGCTTGAGTGTGGTGCGAGCGAACCTTCCGAGCGGAACGGCTGCACCGATCTTGAAAGCTCCGTTCCCTAAATCTTCAATTGTCGAAAATTCCCCGGCAAGCGTGACGATGATACCGTCAAAGCCCTTGTCCGAGACGAGCAGGTTCGTGCCGTTCCCGAGGATAAAGTAGGGAAGGCCTTTCTCGCGGCCAAGCGTCATGGCAGCCTTCAGGTCTTCGACCGTTTCGGCCTTTACGAAAAAACGTGCCGGACCACCGACCTTAAAGGAGGTGTGCTTGCTCATCGGTTCGTTTTCAAAGAGAATCACGCGAAAAATATAATTATTAGTTCTAAGTTACTAGTTACTAGTTGATAGTAGAATGTAAGGAGATTTGCCTCTTATTTATCTAGTAACTCAGAACTCGTAACTCGTAACTCGTAACTTTACATTCCGATTTACTATAATTCCTGCATATGACCAGCGAGGAACTGAAACAATTCAAGTCGGCCATTTCGATTACGGCTGTCGCGGAGAGCCTGGGCGTCGATGTCGCCCACGGCAAGTGCCGCTGTTTCTACCCGCAGCGCCATGTCCATGGCGACCGCACCCCGTCGGTGTCTATTTCGGAAGAACGCGGAACGTTCCGCTGCTGGGTCTGCGACGACGTTCGCGGCGACGTGATTTCGTTGGTGCAAATCGTCAAGGACTGCGGCTTTGTCGAAGCTCTGGGTTGGCTGATGGAACAGTTCCCGTTCCTCGTGCCGCCTTCCGCCCGCAAGGAAATGAACCAGTACGTCGCTCGTTCGCACGAGGACCGCCCTGCTCCGGCCCGTATGCCGGAAGTGGTTGCCCCTCCGGAATCGGAAACTCAGGAACTCGTCTCCGAGGACGAACGAAAAAAAATCATTCTCTCCTTCCTCAAGCGCCTAAGCCCGGTCGACAATACGCCCGCGGCAGCGTACCTCATGCGCCGCCGTATCTACAAGCCTGTCTGGGACAAGATGCTCCTGCGCACCATCACCAACTACGAGGCGGTAAACAACAGCCTCAAGGCGGACTTTGGCGAGGAAGTGCTCAAGTATGTGGGACTCTTTAACGACAAGGGCCACCTCCGCTATTACAAGCACCCGTTGATTTTTCCGTACCTCGATACGCAGCGCCGTGCGTTCTATTTCCAGTCCAGGGCAATCGATGACACGGTAATCCCCAAGGAACTCAACTTGCGAGGGACGGTGCCGTTCCCGTACAATATGGCGGCGCTCGACCAAAAACCGGGTTGGGTCTACCTGTGTGAAGGTGCTGTGGATACGCTTACGTTCCTCAACCAGAAAATCGAGGCCGTCGGTATTCCTGGAGTGCGCAATTTCAAGACGGAATGGCTCCCGCTTTTCAAGAACAAGAGCGTTGTCTTGTGCCTCGATAAGGACGATGCGGGCCGCAAGGGGACGGAATATATCCAGAAAGTCCTCGATACGGCAGGAATTCGTTCCGTTATTTTGGGCGAAGGCCTTGAAAATATCAAGGGTGTTATGAAAGAGGGCCAGGATATCAACGACTGGTTCGGTGGCAAAAAATAATTATCTATCTTATCCGTACTATGACGTGGCAGCGAATTAAGGATATTTGGCATGCCTTCAGGAACAATATTGTCGTGAAGGTTCTTCTTTGCCTTTATAAGTGCATCAACTTTGTGCTGAGGATTGCGATTCTGGCGTTGATCCTCTATTCTGCCGCCTTTACCATTGCCGCGTCGATCGTGCTTTACAAGGGCTTCGTCTATGTCTACGACCTGTACGACAGCGTAGAATCGTTGAAGGATACCCAGCCGGAAATGAGCAAGTACATGGAAGCCCTCAGGGATTCCAACCCGAATGTCGAAATCAAGCACACGTTTGTGCCGCTTGATTCTATCAGTCCGTACCTGCAGAAGGCGGTGATTGCCAGCGAAGATGCCGGTTTCTACTTCCATCCAGGGTTCGATGTTTACGCCATTGCCGAAGCATTGAATGCGAACCGCATTTCCGGAAAGACGAAGTTTGGCGGTTCGACCATCACGCAGCAGCTGGCCAAGAACATGTTCTTGAGCGGGGAGCGCTCTTGGGAACGCAAGTTCAAGGAACTCGCTTACGCCCTATTGATGGAGCATGAGCTCGGCAAAGACCGCATCTTGGAACTGTACTTGAATTACGCCCAGTGGGGCAAGGATATTTTCGGCTGCTACGAGGCATGCCGCACCTACTACAAGAAGAGCTGTAGCAAGCTGAGTATCGACCAGGCCATCAATCTTGCCGCCATGCTCGCAAGCCCCGGCAAGCATCACCCGAACATGCGCGAAAGCCAGTTCATGGCGAAACGCCGCGCGGTCATCTACCAGAACATGTTCCCCAAGAAGGACAGCGTGCTCGTAGATTCGTTGCGCCAACTGATGGCCCCCGACAGCACCCGCATTAAAAAGTGATTAGCGCCCGAGGACGCGCGTCACTTCGGCGCGGTCCGTTATACCTTGCTGCACGAGACGTTCAGCGTCTTCCTGGAGCGTTCCTCCGACGTAGCTTCCGTCGGGTTTTAAAAACTCGATAACGGCGGTGCGGCCGCGGTATGCTGTTTGCGCCGTTCCCTTCGCATTTGGGGCCAGCTTCCGCAAGAGCCTTTGCGCGACGACGCCTAGGAGCGATTCCTGCAATAGGGAGACCGGGAGCCCGAGGTCGGCAAGGCGGGAGGCGGCAGCCCTTGCGCTGTTGGCGTGGAGGGTCGCTAAGACGAGGTGGCCTGTCTGGGCGGCACGGAGGGCTATCTGGGCGGTTTCGCTGTCGCGGATTTCGCCGACGAGGATGACGTCCGGGTCCTGACGCAAGATGGACCGCAGCGCGGTAGCGAACGTAAAGCCGCACTTGTCGTTGACCTGCACCTGGTTGGCTCCGTCGAGGCGGTATTCGACCGGATCTTCGATGGTCGTCACGTTGATGTGGCGGGCGATGATTTCGCGGAGGCCGGCGTAGAGCGTCGTCGTCTTGCCGCTACCGGTGGGGCCGGTGACCAGGAATATCCCTTGGGGCGCTTCGAACGTGCGTCGCAGTTCCGTTAATATTTCGGGGCGAAAGTCGAGCTTGTCCAATGTCATGCCGTCATCTGTTGTCTGTAATAGACGCAGAACGCATTTTTCTAGAGGCTGTTCGCCGTTCTGTACAGGGAGCGTGCTTAGACGGATGTTGATATTCCCGTCGGTGCTTTCGAAGGTAAAGCTACCGTCGTGGGGGAGCCTGCGCTCCGTGATATCGACGTTCGCGAGCAGCTTGAGGCGGATAAGGACCGGCTCGGCAACCCAGGCGGGGAGCGTCCTGTATTCGGTAAGCATTCCGTCTACGCGGAACCGGATGCGGAAACCCTTGTCGGAAGGTTCCATATGGATGTCCGTCGCGTTCCGCCTGATGGCGGTATCGATTAGGGCGTCGACGAGGTTGATGATGGGTTCGGATTCCCATGTGTTTTCGCGTCCGCCTTGTGGGCCTGCCCCCTGCAGGATGCTTTCGGAATCCTTTCTGGAATGTTGGCGTACCATCTGGCGGATTTCGGCATCCGAGTGGCGTTCGGGTATGATCCTGCAACCGCTCTGGAAGCGGATGCGCTCCAGCGTTAGTTCGTCGTAAATGTCAGGAATGGCAACATTCAGCACACCGGCATCGTGTGCCTTCCCCCTCATAATAAAGATTGCCATGCCCTAAATATATGAAAAACCCTGCCCGCGAGGGGGCAGGGTCTTTTTTTTGGGGGGGGGGATTAGTTCTTACTCATTTTCTTCTTGATCTTCTTGATTCCCTTGCCGGCCTTGTGGAAGAGGGCGTTCGGGAGCCAGAAGAACGTGGGCACCAGGTACATCGTAAGGATGGCCGAAACGATGAGGCCGCCCACGGAGGCGATACCCATCGGCTGGGTCATGGCGGCCACGTTACCACCGAGTGCGAATGCCAGCGGGAGCTGGGCTACCACGGAGGCGACGGTCGCAAGCACGATGGGCTGGAACTTGGTCTTGGCGGCGGTCATGATGGCCGACCTGCGGCCCATGCTTCCGCTACGCAGTAACCTATTCGCTTCGTCGAGCAAAAGAATGGCGTTGTTCACCACCACACCGATAAGCATCACGATGGCCATAAGGGCAATCATCGAGAGCGCCTTGCCCGTGAACACAAGCGAGAGCAGCACGCCGATGGCACCCATCGGGATGGTCGTCATGATGATGAAGGGCTGTGCGAAGCTTTCGAGGAGGGCGATAAGCAAAATATAGGTGAGGATGATGGCCATGAGGATGGCCGTCTTGAATTCCGCCACCATGTCGTTCTGCATGTCGGCCTGCGCACCGAAGCTGAAGGAGATGCCTTCGGGGAGTTCGCCCTTCATGCTTTCGGCGAGGGCTCCGACTTTGCCCATGACTTCACCGGTCGTGTGGCCGGGGAGCAAGTTCATGGATACGTCGACACGGGTGCGCTTGCGCTTGCGGTCGATTCGGGTCGGGCCGGCACCGTCTTCGATGTAGAACAGTTCGCTTGCGTTCAAGTAACCCTTCGGGGTCAGAATCGGCAGGTTCTCGATGTCGGTATGGCTCTGGCGGTCTTTTTCCATCATGCGCACGTACACGTCGTATTCTTCGCCGTCTTCGGTGTACTGGCCGGCTTCGTAGCCGCTCACCGCGATGTAGTTGTACGTGGCGACCGTCTGGAGCGTCACGCCGTAGTCGGCGAGCGCCTGGCGGTTCGGGACAAGACGTATTTCGGGCTTACCGGCTTCGTAGCTCATCTTCAAGTCCACGATACCGTCAACCTGGTCCTTGATGCGGTCCATCACGATTTGTGAAGCCTTGATGACGGAGTCCGCGTGCAGGCCGTTCACTTCGAGCACCACATCGCCGGCGGAGTTGTTGTTCATTTCGGAAGCCGAAGCGGACTTGATGGAAATGTAGGCGTCCGGGATATCGGCGAGGTAGGGGCGCAGGGAGTCGACAATCTGGTCGGTACTGCGGGTACGTCCTTCCCAGTCCTTCAAAAGTTTCACGCGCATCGTGGCCTGGTTCACCGTGGTAAAGCCGTTCGAGCCGCCCACGTTCATGCTGTAGTGCACAATCTCGGGCACGCCCTTGATGCGGCTTTCGATGATTCGCGCAACGCTGTCGGTCGTCTCGATATTGGTTCCTACGGGCATTTCGAGCTTGACGCTGATCATGCCCTGGTCCTGCTTCGGCATTATTTCCACGGTCAGGAAGTTCTTCGCGAGGAATCCGACAAAGACGATTGTGCCGAATAGAGCCAGTACCTGGAAAATCACGCCGGGAATGGAGAGGCAGAACGAAAGCGTCTTGAGGTAAACGAAACGCACACCGTTCAGGATGGCCGGGAATATTCCGAAAATCTTTTCGCCGATAGAACGGTGCCCTTCGATGATGTTCCCGTTCTCGTCCTTCTTCACGCCCTTGAACAGGTAGGCCGCCATGAGCGGGGTAAGCGTGAAGGTCACGAGGAGCGACACGAACGTGGCGAACACCATGGTAAGGCCGAAGGTGCGGAAGAAGATACCGGCGATGGACTTCATGAAGGCGATAGGCACGAACACGCACACGTTGGTGAGCGTCGATGCCATGATGGCCACCATGATTTCGGAGGTTCCCTTGAGGGCTGCATCCTTCGGGTCGAGCCCGAGTTTCAGCTTTTCGTTGATGTTTTCAAGCACCACGATGGAGTTCGTAACGAGCAGGCCCACCGATGACGAAAGGGCCATCAGCGACATCATGTTGATGCCGAAGCCTGCAAAGTACATGAGCGTAAAGGCGCCAATCACGGAAATAGGCATCGTGAGGGCCGCGATAATCATGGTCGAGAACTTGCCGAGGAACAGGAGCAACAGGCCCGCGGTAAGGCAGATGGCGATGATGATGTTCTGGATAACGTTCTGGATGGACTCGTTCACGGCTTCGGACTTGTCGTAAACTAGGTGGAGCTCGAATCCTTCGGGGAGCGTCTTCTGGATTTCGTTCATGCGCTTGATGACGCCTTCGGAAACCTTCACCACGTTCGCGTCGGAGCGCTTCTTGATATCGAGCGAGACGGAGTTCACTCCGTTAAAGCGGGAGGCCGATGTGATGGTCTCGATGGTGTCCTTGACAACGGCGATTTCGGAGAGCTTGATGATGCCCTTCGCCGTCGGGATGTCCATGTTGCGGATTTCATCGAGGCTCTGGAACTTGCCCGAAGTACGTACGGAGGTGTTCTTGTGCTTGCCGATGACTTCGCCGACCGGGTAGTTGACGTTCGACTGCCCGAACAGCCCCATGATGGTCGCGATGTCCACGTTGCGGTCGAGCATCTTGTCTTTGTCAAGCTCGATGGAAATCTGGCGGGTGGTACCGCCGAAAATGTCGACGCTTGCCACTCCGGAAACGGCCGTAAAGAGCGGTTCGATGTCGTCTTCCACCTTCTGGCGGAGTTCCGTGGAGTTGAGCGGCCCGGTAAACGAGATGGACATGATGGCCGCACCGTTGATGTCCACCTTCGCGATAATCGGTGCCTGCACGGCGTCGGGGAAGTTCACCGATGCTAGGTCAATCTTGGAACGCACGTCGTTTGCCGCCACGTCCACGTTCACGCCCATGTTGAACATGGCGACCAAAATGCCGTAGTTCTCGAGGCATATGGACTGCACGTAGTCGATACCGTCCACCAGTTCCACCTGGTCTTCGATGGGCTTGATGATGGTGGATTCGATTTCTTCGGGGTTTGCGCCCTGGTAGATGATGGTTGCGGTGACCACGGGGACGTCGAATTTCGGCATCAGGTCGACCACCATCATGGAGTAGGTGTATAGACCGAAAACCACCACGGTCAATATGACCATGAGCATGGTAATCGGTTTGTAGATACTGGCCTTAATCATTCAGCAAAACTCCCTTATTCGACAACCAGCACCTTGTCGCCGTCGTTCATGCGGGACTGGCCTTCCACGATGACAGTTTCGTTTTCTTCCAGGCCTTCGGCAATCTGGATGTCGTGCTTGGTCTGCACGCCGAGCTTCACGATCTTGCGGCGGGCCTTGCCTTCGTTATCGACGGTCCACACGGCGTTCACGCCGTTGCGGTATACAATGGCTTCGTTCGGAATCACGATGCCGTTCACTTCGCGGGCGTCGAGTTCGGCAGTAACGTACATGCCCGGCAAAAGCTGTTTCTTCTTGTTGTCAAACGTGACTTCGACCGGGAAGAAACGGGTCTGCGGGTCGGCGGCGAGCGGGATCAGGGAAACCTTTCCCTTGACCTTCTCTCCGGCGACGGTAACGGTCGCCGCGGCGCCCTTCTTGAAGTAGCCGATGTCCTGACTCGTGACGTTCAGCTTGAGGATGACCTTGTCGAGCTTGGCGATGGTGGCGAGAACGCCGCCCTGGCCGGGAGTCTGGCCGACCTGGAACTTGAGTTCGGTGACCACGCCCGCTTCGGGGGCGAGGATGAGCGATGCACGGCGCGCGGTCTCGAGTTTCATCTTCGCGACTTTGAGCTCCATTTCCTGTTTGTCCATGTCCTGCTGGCTCAAACCGCCCTTTTCATAGACGGTACGCATCCTCTGGGTTGCGGCTTCGAGGACCTTAACCTGTTCTTGGGCTTGCTGGTACTGGGTGTTGTCGCCTGTGAAGAGGTATTCGGCGACCACCTGGTCTTTCTTGACGGAGGAACCGACCTGGATGTTGATTTTGGCGAGCGGATCACTCATCTTGCAGATAATCTTGTTCTGCTGCATGCCTTCGATGGAACCGCTGAACTTGCGGACGTCGGTGAGCTTTGCGGTGGCAGCCTTCACCACGCGTGCGGGCTTGCCCTTTTCCTTCTGGATTTCTTCGATGGTCGTGGCCTTCGTCTGGGCCTTTTCTTCTTTCGGGTTGCAGGCAACCAGGAGCAAGGATGCCGCTGTGAGGGTCAGGAGGGTTTTGACAGTCTTGTTCATTCTTTCCTCTTCTTTTTAATATTCACCGGTGGCCTGGAGGAGCGCATTGTAGGCGTTGTTCCAGTTCAAGATGGCCTGCATGTGGTCAAGCTTTGCAGAACGGAGCTTGAGCGAGGCATCCAAAAAATCGAGTTGTGTCGAACGGCCGACCTTGTAAGAAGCTTCGGTCAGGTCGAAGTTGCGCTGGGCGAGGTCAACTTGGCGCTTCTGGATTTCGAGCTGGTTCACGGCGTCTTCGAGGGTGCGGGCGCAGGCTTCAATCTGCATGCGGAATCCACGTTCGACTGTTTCCTTTTGAATCTGGGTGGTGCGCAGGGCGGACTTGGCCTGGACCACGGCTTCCTTTGTCTTCATGCCGTTGAACAGGTTCATCGTGAGGTTCAGGGCGATGTACTTGTTGATATTCTTGTCCCAGTCCGGGGCGTCCCACTTGTAGAAATTATTTTGGTTGTTCCCGTAAAGGAGGCCGCCGAGTAAGACGATGGTCGGCTTGTAACCACCCCTTTCGACGGAAATCTTCTTGTCGGCCATCTCTTCGTAGGCGCTGATGACGGCAAGTTCCCTGCGGCGCTTCTTGACATTTGCCATGGAAGTATCCGGATAGGGGGCGTTCATGTCGGGGTCACGGAGTTCACCGTTGAATTCGACATCGGTTTCCCAGTCAAGGCCCATCGTGTTCAGCAGCTTGTTGCGTGCGAGGACGCGGTCTTTCTTGGTCTTGTCGAGCTTGGACTTGAGCTGGTCCAGTTCCAGCTGGGCGCGCACCTGGTCGAGTTCCGAGGCGAGGCCGCTTTCGACAGACTGGTTGACGAAATCGATGTGCTTCTGGGTCTGTTCGATGCTCGTTTCGAGAATGGATATCGACGAATCCAGGAAAATCAGCTGGTCAAAGGAGGTTTCAACGTCGTAGCGGACCGTTGCCTTGGCCTGGTCGAGTTCGACTTCTTTCTGGTGCTTGTAGACCTTGGCGATTTCGATGCCCGTTCCGACATTGCCCTGGCCGTACAGGATCTGCGTGGCGGTAATGCCTACGGAGGACTGCCAGCGGTAGCCTTGCTGGGCCATCTTGGACGCCATCCCGTCTAGCATGGGGGCCATGACGGTGGCTGCGTATGGCTCGGTCGCTGCGGCGTTCATTCCGGCGGCGGCGTCGGAGAACATGGTCGATTCGGTGACATCGGGGAGGTCGAAAATGCGCTTGACGGTTGCGCTCAGGTCGATGCTCGGCATCGCGGTGCCGTAACCGGCGTCCACCTGGGAATTCGCGGAAACCAGGTTCTCTTCGGCGCTTTTCACGTCGGAAGACTTTTCAAGGGCAATCTTGACGGCTTCTTCGCGCGTGTAGGTTGTGGCCCCGACAATCTGGGGGACCGAAATGCACAGCGCTATGGCGGATATTGTTCCTAAATGCCTTGGCATTCCATCTCCTATATACTTTTTTGCGACCCAAATGTAAAAAATTATTATATAATAATGTATTGTTTCGGGCGAAAAAGTGGACGAAATGCCCAATTTTATGGACGAAAGGGAGTCAGAACGTAAAAAAACTCCCGCAAAAGCGGGAGTCCTTGTAAAGTCCGAATTTCAATTACATCAGTCCGGGAATCTTCATTCCGCCGGTGATGTCGCTCAGGCTGGATTGGGCGGCGTCGTCCTTTTTCTTGACGGCGGCGTTGACGGCGGCCATCACGAGGTCTTCGAGGGCTTCCACGTCGTCCTTGTCCACGGCATCGGGGTTAATCTTGATCATGGTGAGCACCCCGCGTCCGTT
>CACXKY010000039.1 GCA_902768325.1 Fibrobacter succinogenes | reverse complement strand
GAGCCGCCTTTTGGCCGACGGCAACGTGCGCAAGGACCTCATCGCGGCCAAGACCCCGGCCGAATTCCTGACCATCCTCCGCGCCGCCGAAGACAAGTACCTGTAGTTGGTCATTGGTCAATAGTTATTAGATCTGCGCCATCAGGGCCTTGCTTCTACTAATGACTAACAACTAATGACTATTAACCACGTATCCTATATTTGCTCGCACCTCGGACGGTTAGCTCAGTTGGTTTAGAGCGCTGCTTTCACACGGCAGAGGTCACTGGTTCAAATCCAGTACCGTCCACTCGAGAAAAGTCCGGTCTTGCCGGACTTTTCTTGTTTTTTTTGCTATCTTCGCTCAGGCACGGCAACGCAAAACCCGCGCCACGCATCTAAACGATATGAAATACATCAAGGTTTCCATTCTCACGCTCCTTTCCACAGCCGCATTCGCCCTAGCCGGCGAGGCGTGGACGTTGGAAGCCTGCCTTAAGCAAGCCAAGCAGAAGAGCCTCTCGCTGGAATCCGCCAAGCTCCGCGAACAGAAGGCCGACATCAGCATCAAGCAGGCCAAGTCCGGCAACTACCCGAGCGTGAACGCCAGCATCCAGAACACCCTTTTCGACCACCCGTTTATCGACAACGAAGACCATTACCGCCTGAACCTCGGCGTTTCGGGATCCTACACGCTGTGGGACGGGGGCGCAACCAGCCTGAACGTCGAAGCGACCCAACTGTCGAAAGAAGCGGTAGCGCTTGCGACCAAGCAGACCGAACGTTCCGTCCAGGAAAGCGTGCTGAACGCCTACATGAGCCTGCTTGCCGCCGCCGAGAACCTCAAGACCGCAAATGCGTCCGTCGAACTCGCCAAGGCGGAATTCGAAAACTACACGAAGCTCTTTGAAGCCGGCTCCATCACCAAGAAGGACCTCACCCAGAGCCAGTCCAACGTACTGCAGAAGCAGACCGCCGTGCTCACGGCCCAGCTGAACGTGAATACGGCCCGGACGACCCTCCGCCAGCTCCTGGAGCTCGACGACAGCGCCGACTTCGACATTTCTGCGCCCGAGACCGAAATAGGCAGTCCGGATTCACTCCCGCCGTTGCCGACCCTGGACGAACTGAAGAAAAGCGTCAAGGAAGCCCATCCCGGGCTCAAGTCTGACAGCGTGGCGGTCCGTGCCGCGAAAAAGTCGACCGAAGTCGCGGGCAAGGGCAGTTCCGTGACCGTGACACTCGGGGCGAACTCCAGCACAGGGCTTCAGGCCTGGGAATCCAAGGCCTACAAGAACCAGCTCAAGTACGGCTGGCAGAACTCCATATCGCTGGGCATCAACATCCCCATCATTGACGGCGGGGCGACCGCCAACAAGGTGCTGCAGGCGCAGGTGAGCGAAGCCGAATCGCAGGTCAGCATGCAAGAAACCGCGAAGTCGCTCGAAAACAACATCGAAAAGCTCTACCTGAACGCCCTCAGCGCAGACATGCAGTGGAGCGCCGCCATCCTCCAGGTCCAAGCCGAAGAAGAGGCCCTCCTGGTCGCCGAAGAACAGCGGAACGCCGGCGCCCTCACCTACACCGACTACCTCGGCCAGAAAAACAACCTGGAAAAGGCGCAGGCCACCCTCGTGAACGCCAAGTATACGAGCCTCCTCGCCCGCAAACTCCTGGACCTCTACCAGGGGGTCCTGGACTAACAAAAAAAAACGCTTTTCGTAAGCAAAAACCGCATTTTTGCGCAAATTTCGCCATGGACAATTTATCCATGGCGTATTTTTTTGGCTTGTGCCAGCCACGTAAAATACAAATATATTGCCCATTGGGGATATTGGAGCGTTTGGAAAACACACAATAAAGGAGTTGGAATGAAGGACCTTCATCTTTCGTTGTCCATGGCGGCCGTTGTAGCCGCCCTTAGCACAGCAGCCTCGGCTTATACCGTTAGCGGTACCGTTGCTGACGAATCTGGCGTCGCAATCGGCAATGCCGATGTTACGCTTGTCAAAGAAAACAAAGCCACCAAAACCGATGCGGAAGGCAAGTTCACCATCCACGAGGATGAAAATGTCGAACCACCTCCCACCGGCATCTTCGCGAGCAGCACGACCCCGGGATTCATCAGCATCAATTCCGGCATTCTCTCGTTCAACCAGGGCGCGAATTCTCCCGTCCAGGTCAGGATTTTCGACCTGATGGGCAATCAAGTTTTCAAACAGACCCTTTACGGTTCCGGACAGGTTGACCTCACGTCCGGCGTCAAGGCCAAAGGCACTTATTTCGCCCAGGTATCCACGGGCAGCGCCAAGCAGACCATCCGCTTTACTTCGGAAGGCAACTTCAGCGCATCCTTCGATGCCAACGGCCACGCCCTGCTGAAGGATGTCCAGCCGGGAGAAACCCTTCGTGTCATCGCCGACGGATTCGACACTCTCTCCGTTCCGCTCGGCACCCTTGACACGACGCTTGCCCTCAAGCTCACGAAGACCCCGCCTCCGGCACCGACATTCAAATTCGGTTACGCCTTGAAGAACGACCCGACCCCGAGTAAGGGCTGCGGCACGACTTCCAAGCTGCAAAAGACCAAGAGTGTCGAAAATGGCGACCGCTTCGAATTGAGAGTGGGTAGCGAAAACCGCGAATACTTCCTCACTTTGCCCAAAAACTACGACAACAAGAAACCTTACAAGTTGCTCTTCGCCATGCACTGCATGGGCTCTAACGCCGAAGACTTCGTCCACCACAATCCGGACCAGGACCATCCGAGTCCGTACTACGGCCAGCAGAAGCTGGATACGGAAGGCAACTATATCTTCGTTTCTCCGCGTGGCGATACCGACGGTATGCCATGGAGCGTATCTAGCGACAAGGACCACAAGTTCATCGACCAGTTGCTTACGACTCTCGAAGAAAACTACTGCATTGACACCAGCCGCGTGTTCATGACGGGCTTCAGCTTCGGCGCCATGGTCACGAACTCCATGGCCCAGGACATGCAAGACCGCCTGCGCGCCGTGGCCGTGTACGCAACTGCCGACTACAACATCTACTTGCCGAAGAACAAGGGTTTGCCCATCGCCTGGATGGCCGTGCACGGCAAGAATGACGGCACCTGCCAGTACAACCGCGCCAGAGACAGTGCACTGAAGCGCATCCTCAAAAACAACGGTAAGGCCGATGCAGATGGTAACTTCACCGACGCTAGCGCTGAAAAGCCGAAGGAGGTCGGTGGCAGCGGACACCTCTGCTATGATTTCACAACCGTCGACGAACGCTTCCCGGTCAAGTTCTGCAGCTGGAATGGTCAGCACCAGTGGACCGCCTACGACAACGGCAACTGGCAGAGCACCTGGGTTCCCGAAGAAGTCCACAAGTTCTTCGAACAGTTCTAGAATTACCCTCCATAACCAACCCAAGAACGGTCCCTGTCCCCACAGGGGCCGTTTCCATTTGTTTTCCGATTCCAGAAATTTTTACACCAACTTTTTTTTACAATTAATAATTTTCCCCAGCATTAATTTATATTAGGAGAACAACAACCAAAGGTTGTGTGGGAGTTGGAGAGGAGTCAACAATGAAAGGAGTCAGATCCGTTTTCACTGTCGCATTGGCGACAGCGTTTTCAGTAGCATCCGCCTACACCATCAGTGGCACCGTCAAGGACAATAGCAACAAGGCTGTTGTCGGAGCCGAGGTCACGCTCATCAAGGAGAACAAGTCGACTGTCACCGACAAGTCCGGCAAGTTCACCATCCACGAAGACGAGGCTTCGCCGGGCGACACCACGCAGCCGGGCGATACCATAACGCCACCCATCGGTCTTCATGCTTCCGTAGCGCCGGGCTACATCAGCATCAACTCCGGAATCCTCTCGTTCTCGCAGAGCGGCAATTCCCCCGTGAACGTCAGGATTTTCGACCTCATGGGTAACCAGGTGTTCAAGCAGAGCCTCTACGGTTCGGGCCAGGTGGACCTCACCTCCGCTGTAAAGGCCAAGGGCACCTACTTTGCCCAAATCGCCGTCGGCAGCGCGAAGCAGACCATCCGCTTCACTTCGACCAGCAACTACAGCACCACCTTCGGCGAAAGCCGCCGTGCATTGCTCAAGGACGTGCAGGCGGGCGAAGCCCTCCGTGTTGTTGCCGAAGGTTTCGACACGCTCACCGTTCCGCTCGGTACGCTTGACACGACTCTCGAGCTCAAGCTCACGGCCGCGGCCACCCAGCAGACTTATGCTTTCGGCTACGCCATCGGCAACGATCCCACCCCGAGTAAGGGCTGCGGCAAGGACAACACGCTCAAGAACTACTTCAAGTTCACCGGCGGCGGCATCGAGCACGAAGTCTACCTCGACCTCCCCGAGAACTACGACAAGAACAAGCCCTACCGCCTGGTGTTCGGCATGCACTGCATGGGCGGTTCCGCCCAGAACGTCGCGAAGAACGAGCATTACTACGGCTACCGCGACCAGAAGGGCGCCAAGGAGAGCACCATCTTCGTGGCACCGCACGGCTACACCGACAACATGCCCTGGCGCTGCGGTGACAACAAGGACCACCTGTTCTTCGACGAAATCCTCACCTACCTGAACGAGAACCTCTGCGTCGACACCTCGCGCGTGTTCTCCTCGGGCTTCAGCTTCGGCGCCATGTACTCGAACTCTCTCGCCCAGACATTCCAGCACAGGCTCCGCGGCGTGGTGGTATTCGCGACCGCCGACCAGGTCATCTACCTCCCGAAGAACGCAGGCAAGCCGATTGCCTGGATGGGAACCGTGGGCTTAAGCGATGGCACCTGCCCGCCGAGCATGGGACGTAGCGCCCGCGACAGGATCTTGAAGAACAACGGCCCCGAAGGCCACACCGACTGCACCGGCGAAAAGGCGACCGAATACACTGGCGGCAACCACGTCTGTTACGACTACAAGACGGTCGACCCGCGCTTCCCCGTGAAGTGGTGCACCTTCAACGGCGGCCACCAGTGGGATATGCGTGAAAACGGCAAGCTGTGGGCATCCGACATCGGCTGGGAATTCATCACTCAGTTCTAGTTTTTTTCCTCCATAAAACCCACGACGGCCCCTGCACCCCCTGCAGGGACCGTTTTTTTGTGCAAAATAAGCCGTAAACTTCTTTTTATAGATAATTCGTCCATAGGCAAACGGTTTTGCCCTGCGACCTTAAGCGGACCGGAGTTTAAATTCATTTATAATGAGGAGTTAGGGAAAAAAGGAGAACTCATGAGAACCAAATCACCCCATCTTTTGTCGGCTGCATGCCTCCTGGCGTTCTGCGGGCTAGCTTCCGCATACACCGTCTCGGGCACCGTCTCCGACGAACAGGGTCAAGCCCTCAAGGACGTCGCCGTTGATCTCTTGAAAGAAGGCAAGTCCACAACGACCGACGACCAGGGCAAATTCACCATCCACGAAGAGGAAACGATCGGCCTCAACGCCACCAGGAATTCCGTTGGTTACATCGGCATAAGCAACGGTATCCTCTCGTACTCGCAGAGCAGCGGCGCGCCCGTCCAGGTCAAGATTTACGACCCGCTCGGAAACCAGGTTTTCAAGAAGACCTTGCAGGGCTCCGGCACCTACGACCTGAGCCGCGCCGTCAAGGCCCGCGGCACCTACTTTGCGCAGGTGAGCGTCGGTAACGCCAAGCAGAACTTCAAGTTCACGCGCAACAGTTCCCTCGCCAAGGAAGTGGCCCAAGGGGAGACCATCCGCTTTGTGGCCGAAGGCTTCGATACGCTCTCCGTACCGCTCGGCACGCTCGATACCACGCTCGACGTGAAGCTCAAGAAAACCGCTCCGCAATTCAAGTTCGGCTACGCGCTCAAGAACGACCCGACCCCGAGTAAGGGCTGCGGCTCGGCATCCAAGCTGCAGAAGGTCAAGAGCGTCGAAAACGGCGACCAGTTCCAGATTAAGGTCGGTAGCGACAACCGCACCTACTTTATCACCCTGCCCAAGAACTACGACAACACCAAGCCGCACAAGGTGCTGTTCGCACTGCACTGCTACGGCAGCAACGGCGAAGACTTTGTGCACCACGCCGCCGACTACGACCATCCGACTCCGTACTACGGCCAGCAGGTGCTCGACAAGAACGGCGACTACATCTTTGTCTCTCTCGACGCGATTGGCGGCCTGTGGAACAAGGGCCAGGCTGACCACGACTTCTTCGCCCAGACGCTTACCACCCTGAACGAGAACTACTGCATTGACACGAGCCGCGTGTTCATCACGGGCTTCAGCTACGGCGCCATGTTCAGCTACTCGCTGGCCCAGGACATGCAGAACCGCGTGCGTGCCGCCGCGACCTATGCCGTGGCCGATTACAACATCTGGCTGCCCGAAGGCAACGCCATGAAGAACCTGCCCATCGCCTGGATGAACGTGCACGGCGTAAACGACGACCGCTGTGACTACAACCGTGCGAAGAACAGCGCCCTTACGCGCATCCTCAAGCGAAACGGCAAGGCCGACGAGAATGGCGACTTCACCGACGCGAGCAGCGAAAAGCCCGAAGAAATCAGCGGCAACACCGGCCACGTGTGCTACGACTTCAAGACGGTGGACGAACGCTTCCCCGTCAAGTGGTGCAGCTGGCCCGGAAGCCACCAGTGGACCGCCCACGATACCGGCAACATGAGCGTAGGCTGGAACTGGGAAAGCACCTGGGTCCCCGAAGAAGTCCACAAGTTCTTCGAACAATTTTAAAATTGCCCTCCATAACCAACCTACAACGGTCCCTGTCCCCACAGGGGCCGTTTCTTTTTCCTCTTTTCAATCTGAAAAACGGCTTGTTTCACCCGCGAAACGCCCTATGTCCTTTTTTGAAATGCCAGGCCCCGGCATTGGCATGGGCGAGGTCCCAAAAACTGCGTTTTTAGCTCAAAAAAGGCCTTTTTTTGCCTTTAGGCATAGGCAGAACGGCCTTGCCAGCACTTTTGGCACGGAGTTCGCTTAAAGGAGGGTGAACAAGAAACAATGGGCGGCGGCGAAGGCCGAACCCGCAACCAAAAGAGGTAAAATTATGATCAACGCACAGATTCTCCCGACTGCATTCTATGGTATCCAGAACTTCCTTGACAACTTGAACGCCGAAGCCGCCAAGGGCGAATGCACCTACACGCCGAAGGCCGACTACTACGAGACCGAAAACGGTTTTGCACTCGAAGTCGAACTCCCGGGCGTGAAGAAAGAAGACATGAACATCCAGGTCGAAAAGAACATCATCACCGTCAAGGCGACGCGTGTCCGCAGCAAAGACGAGAAGTTCACCTTCGAGCGCAGCTTCAGGTTGGCAGACGACATCGACACCGAGAACATCAAGGTCTCGCTTGAAAACGGCATCTTGAAATTCGACTTGTCGAAAAAGGCCCAGGCCGCCGCACGCAAGTTGACGATCGGCTAATCCTAAAACAAGTGTACTCCATTCATCGTTCTCCTTAGAGGGCTCCCGGTTATGCCGGGAGTTCTTTTTTTATCGTCATTCTGAGAGGCGAAGCCTCGAAGGATCCATACAGTACTTACCCGCGCCTGTACAATGACGAACGACGCACTTAGATTGGTTCTTTTTTTCAGTTTTTTGTATATTCTTCGGTGAAAAGAGATTCAGAATGTTAGATAAAGAAGTTCTAAAGACCGTCAGCCGCATCGAACTTTCCGTTCGCGGCACGCTCGACACCGTGATGACCGGCGCCTACCACAGTTCCTTCAAGGGGAACGGTATGGAGTTCAGCGAAGTCCGCGAGTACATGCCGGGCGACGACGTGCGTACTATCGACTGGAACGTGACCGCACGTACGGGCACGCCTTATGTGAAGAAGTTTATCGAAGAGCGCGAAATGACCATGCTTTTGATGGTCGACGCCTCCAGCTCTTCGGAATTCGGTTCCGGCAAGCAGATGAAGGGCGAAGTCATGGCGACGCTTACCGCACTCCTCGCCTTTGCCGCCATCAAGAACAACGACAAGGTCGGCCTGCTGATTTATACCGACCAGGTGGAACTGTTCATACCGCCGGAAAAAGGCCGCAAGCACGTGCTGCGGCTTATCCGTGAAATCCTCTACTTCAAGCCGCAGCACCACGGCACGAACACGCAGGTAGCGCTTGAGTACGCCGGTAAGATTCTGAACCGTCGTGCCGTCGTCGTGGTGATGAGCGACTTCCTGGACGAAGGTTTCGAGAACGCCTTCAAGATTCTTCGCAAGCGCCACGACGTGCTTGCGGTCTCGGTGGTGGACCCGCGTGAAATGGAACTCCCGCCCGCAGGACTCGTGGAACTTGAAGACCCCGAAACTGGCGAAACGCTCTTGATTGACACCGGAGACGCCGCCTTCCGCGAAGCGTTCGCCCGTGAAGCCAAGCGCCAGGGCAAAGCGACCAAGGAGTTGTTCCAGCGCATGTCCATTGACTTCGTGCGCATCGAGACGCACGACGACTTCAAGGAAACGGTCGCTCCGCTCATCGAGCACTTTAGACGCCGCGCGAAAGCCGCGAGAATGTAGCACGATAAAAATTTCAAAAAAAGGTGGTTTTAAACCACCTTTTCTGTTAATTCTCGAATTTTGTTTTTTACGAATTCCAAATCGCTGTTCGTGAGAATAGGAATCAACGCATTGATTTCTTCGACGGGCTTGTCCCACCACTTGAATTTCAAAAGGAGCGAAGTCAGTTCGCCATCAAAGCGGTAGCGGATCAACTTGACCGGGTTCCCGACGACAATCGAATAAGGTTCCACGTCGCTAGCGACAACGCTGTTCGCGCCGATAATCGCGCCGTCACCAATATGCACGCCAGGCAAGATTGTCGCATTCTGTCCGATCCACACGTCGTTCCCGATAACGGTATCGCCCTTGAACGGCATATCGCTTGCAGCAGGCGGCTTCATGTCCCAGCCTTCAAGCGTATAGAACGGGAATGTGGAAACGGCATTCATCTGGTGGTTTGCGCCATTCATCACAAATTCTACGCCCGCGGCAATCTGGCAGAATTTTCCGATGATGAGCTTGTCGCCGATAAAGTCGTAATGGTGCGTCACATGGCTTTCGAATTCCGAGTCCGCGATATAGGTAAAATCCCCGACGATGATGTTCGGATTCTTGATAGTCGGCTTGACGTAGATTTCCTTGTCATAGCCCGCGATGGGATGAATCGTATTTGGATTAGGGATTTTTTCGTTCATACCCTAAATATATATCAAATTGTTGCCGGACGATACCCGAGCAACTTCATGCTGTAAAGAGCCGTGCCCTTGCTGATGCTGCGGACTCCCGTAGCGTAGCCGAAAATCTTGCGCAGCGGAATATCGGCCTTCAAGAAGTGCGTCTTGCCGTCACCGCCGATTTCCTTTACCTTGCCGTCGCGCGCCTGGATATCTCCCGTCACGAGGCCCGCAAAATTCACGGGGCATTCCAGCGAAAGTTCCATGACCGGTTCGTAGAGTTCCACATCGGCAGGCTTGATGAGTTTCGTCACCGCATCGGCGCATGCCTTCTTGATCATCGGCGGCAAGGCGCCCTCGGTCCAGGTGAATTCGTGGACTTCAAAACGCACACCCACAAGCGGGCCCTTGCCCAAGATTCCCACTTCGGTCGATTCCAACAGCGCCGAGCGAACGCCCGCCAGAATCTCGCGGGGAGCGGTTTCCAGGAATTCAGCGGAAAGACGGATATCATGCGCATCGCTATCGAGCGGCGTTGCAGAAAGCTTTATCGAAATCTTGTGCGGGCCGAACTGGAACGTATTTTCGACGGGGCCCACATTACGGCAGAGGCGTTCCTGCCAGCGGACTTCCGGGGATCCCGCCTTCACTTCGCAACCGAATTCACGCTTGAGGCGGGCGAGCAAGACTTCTAACTGAACTTCACCTACGGTATGCAAATACCAAAAACCACCATCGTCTTTTTGCACGCGGAACGAAGGGTCCATACGGCTAAGCGTTGCGAGGCTCTTTTCCACATGGGCGTAGTCTTCAGAACCGATGCACTCCACGCGGGTCTGCAACAGCGGCTGGTACTTGTCACGGATGGAGGAATGAGGGCGCTCCCCCTGGTCGCTTTGAGGTATGGGTTCGCTCCGCCCTTCGGGCGTCACTTTGAGGATTTCTCCGAGTTCCGTTTCAAACGGGGTGCGCATCGCATATATATCGCCCGAACGGATTTCGTCGACGGGTTGCAACAGGTTCGCCTTGAGGCGTGAAAATTCAAAGCCCGCGGGCCACGCCTTGCGTTCCATATCGGTATGGCTGCGGAACAGCGATATCTCGCCCACGCCCTTGAAATGCCTAAGGCGAACGACCTGACCTAATTCATCAGGCGCAAATTCCGGAACATCGGGCAAGAAGAACGTCAACGCCGTCACAAGGCTCCTCACGCCAAAGCCTTCCATCGCAGAGCCCGCATAGCAAAGCGCGTAATCGTCACCCTTGGCAAGCTCCTTGAGCCCGCGCAACAACATCTTGGGCGGAACGCGCTTGCCTTCCATGGCAAGCTTCAAAATCTCGTCGTCAAAATTGCTCGCGAATTCAACCGCTTCGGCATAATGCCGTTTCAATTCCTGCGAACCGTCCCAGCCGTCTTCCACGTTCCATCCGTCATCAACAACCTCTTCGCCTGTATCCGAATGCACAAGCCTGCTCTGGCTGAGCACATCGAGAACGCCCGTCATACATCCGTTTTCGTACTGCGGGAGCGTCATCAGCACCGGGCGTACGCCTAGGACTTCTTCGATATGGATGAGCGTATCGTCAAGCGAATAGTCGGGATTGTCCAGCTTGTTCACGAACAGGAGCGTCCGCACGCCCGCTTCGCGCAACTTCTTGAACGCGGCCACGGTCTGCGTTTCCACACCGCTTGCCGCACTCACCACAAGCACCGCGCCTTCCACCGCCGAAAGCGCCATGTCGACCTCGGCACCAAAATCCACATGGCCCGGGGTATCGATAAAATTAAACCAGGTGTCTTTCCATTCGAAATGCGCGACACCGCTTTCGATCGTAATGCCGCGTTCCTTTTCTTCGGGCATGTAGTCCATAGTGGCAAGGCCTTCTTCGACCTTGCCCGGCCTACGCACTTCGCCTGCTGCAAACAAGATGCGCTCGGAAAGAGTCGTCTTTCCGGCATCCACATGCGCAAGGATAGCGATGTTGCGTACGGCCTGCGGCATACCACCTACTTTTTCAGCTGGGCTTCAAGGGCCTCAATACGGGCCGTCAAATCCACACAAAGCTTTTCGAGTTTCTCCAGGCGGGCATCGTGTTCGCGGTCCTTTTCGGACTGGCGGTGCAGTTCATCGTCTTGCTGCACGTTGATGGAGTCGACGGAATTCAAACGGAAATCGTGTTCCGCATCCTTGGCCGCCTGCGCCTTGATTTTAAAATCCTGTTCACGGCCCTTGGAATAGAGCGCGTCGATACGAACGTCGTGTTCGTAATCCTTTTCCTTCTGCATGTCCAGGCGGGCATCGTGTTCCTTGTCCTTTCGCTGGAGCTCGCGGATACGTTCTTCTTCAAGACTCATAATGACCTCGGGAAAAAGGGGACCTTCTGTTTTAATTTAGCAAAAAGGCCGGACGAAGGCCTACTTGGCATCGCGCACGCAGCGCACCGAGAACGCAAAAATTTTAGCCTTAGAGGTATAGCTGAAAGCCATCGACTTGTTTGTCAAGTACCACACGCGCGCATTGCCCGGTTCGATTCCGTCCAGCGAATCGTCCGAGCTCCAGAAAAAGGCGAACTTCGCAAGGTTCCCGTAAGTCGCGTCATCAAAGCGGTTCCCCGCAGGCATTGCAGAAAACTTGAGCGTATCGTTCCCGTTCGTCTCGCCCTTCCAGCCGTAATCCGTCTTGATCAAGTAACCCGCATTGAAGTCGGCACCGGCGGCCGTCCACAAGCTTTCGAAATCGGCCTGGGCCGGCAGGCGAAACCCGGCAGGGCACGCCTTCTGGGCGGCGTCCCATGTGTAGAGGCGGCCATAGGCCATACAATTGTTATCGTCGTCATCCAGGCAGTAACTGCCTTCGCTTTTGAAGTTCAGGTTGTCGCCGAACCATTCGCGGTCCGCGATTTTCACAAGTCGGTATTTCTGCTTGTCGCGCGAATCCTTGAACTCGCTACGTTTCGTCACGACTTTGGAAGCTTTCGGCGCAGCCTTCGACGCCTTGGCCGGCTTCGCCACCGATAAACCCGAAAACGCAAGGACAAAGGAAACCGCAATCGTCAAAAAATTCTTCATGCGTAAAATTTAAAAATTTTCCGCACCCTCATCCATCATCACAGCGTCCGGATCTTCCAGCGTCAATTCATGTTCCACCGAATCAAGCTTTTTCTCGGCCGTCTTCGCGAGCGCCGTACTGTGCCCGCGCAAAGCCGCAAACGGCGCAAAGATTTTCGCACGGTCCTCCATGCTCATGCGCGGGTGCTTCATGAGGAAGTTCCAGTCATCCCGCGGGTACGGCAAATTTATTATGTCTTTATAATCATCAACCATCAATTATCCATTATCAATCATCAATTAGGCTCGATGGCCCCCGATTTGTCCATTCCTTTCCACAGTAGTGGCGCCATCCTGTAGGTCCATGCCCTTCACGATGGCGTTCTTGCCGAAGCGTTTCTTGATCAGGAGTTCCGCTTTCAGGCGTTTCTTTTCGCGCTCCTGCTTTTGCACGTCGGTAAACAGGTCGAACCCTTCGTTGCTTTCGTCCACCACGTCAATCGCCACAAGGTTCAAGCGCCGCACTGTCAATTCGGGATTCACGATGCGGTCGAACAGGCGCATCACCGCTTCGGCAAACGCCGACTGCGAACTGGAATAATGCCCGAGGGAAGCCGTGCCGTGGGCGGGCTTCGGAATCGTACGTCCGTAAAAATCAACGACCGTCTCGCCGTGGTAAATGCCCTTGTCCACGTTTTCGCGGTCATAACCCACCGTAAGCACCATGCCCTTTGCCACAAAGTCGTTTTCCACCAGGCGCATCGAGACCGTATCCACCATCTCGCGCACCACGAGACGCGCCTTCTCAAAGCTGTAGGGATCCTGCAGCACCTGCCCCTCGCCCATGCTCTGCGAGCGCGGTTTCGCCTTCTTGATATCGGCAATCGTGCACGGTTCGTAACCCCACGCATGGTCAATCAGCAACTCCGCATTCACGCCGAGCATCTTGTAAAGCGCATCGGGATTCTTGACGCTCGCTCGCGCGATATCGCCCATCGTGCGCAAACCGCGGCCGCCGTTCAAATAGCATTTTTCAAGACGCGCCGCAATACCGCGGCCCACCTGCCAAAAGCTCGTAATCGGCTGGTGCGACCAGAGTTTTTTGCGGTAAGTCATCTCGTCGAGTTCCGCAATGCGCACGCCGTCTTCGTCGGCTTCCACATGCTTCGCCATCACGTCCATCGCAATCTTGCATAGGTAAAGGTTCGTGCCGATGCCGCCTGTCGCGGTGATTCCCGTCGTCGTGAAAACGTCCTGGATAATCGTCTTCACCAGTTCACGCGCCGACTTCTTATACAATTTCAGATAACGTGTCAAGTCCAAAAAGCATTCGTCTATGGAATAGGCGTGGATATCGTCGGCACTGACGTATTTCAGATAAACGTTGTAGACCTTCGTGGAAAACTCCACGTATTTAGCCATCTGCGGTTTCGCGATAATGAATTCGATGTCCTCGCCCGTACGGCGCTTGACTTCGCGCACCTTCTGGTTCACCTCGAAAAGGCGGGCACGGCCCGGAATCCCGTAAGCCTTGAGCGCGGGCGTCACCGCAAGGCAAATCGTCTTCTCGGTCCGGCTCTCGTCGGCCACCACAAGCTTCGCCTTGAGCGGGTCCAAACCGCGGAGGATGCATTCCACCGAGGCAAAGAACGACTTCAAGTCTATGGCAGCAAAAGTCCGGGAGTCCATGATGATGAAATATAGGAACATCGACCAACAATAGTTTGACTTTTTTTACAATCAGCTCTATTGACGAAACTCGCAAGGGACCTCTAGTTCTTCAAGTTTTTCTTGTCCCTGTCATCCATCTCTCGCATCAGCAGAAAAGTCACTCGCTCAGCTTCACAAGGAATGCAAGGAGCAGAATGGCAACGACATGTTCTCAATGAAAATATAGAGGACACCTATTTTGAGCCTCTTCGTCAAATTTCAACTGTTCACCAAGACCTGTATTCCGTATGGCCATTCATGGCCAATCCCGAATCAATACATGTCAGCAACTGTTCATGCAATGAGGACGGCTCCTTCAAATGCACCTACGTCAATTTTGGTTTCGTACAAGGGTACCTTCCTGAATTTTTGGACCTATGTTACCTCAGTGAGGCCTATTGGTGCCCCGGTCTAGGCAACGGTTACTGCGATTATAGCGGATCTTCTGTAGTTGTATACCACTCTGACCAATATTACTCCTCCGGTTATACATGGGGAACCAAAGATTTTACCGGAAAAGACATCATGGAAATTGAGAATATGGTTCAACCAGTCTATGTAACATCAAATATCGGTTTGCTAACTTTTTTCAAAAGACGGCATCTTTTCCCAAGCAACGTAAGCACATATGATTTAGAAAACGCTTTCTATGCAGCCTATCCGCGCATTCCCTCTATTGATAAAATGCACGAGTTTTGCCGTGGCGAATGGTATCCACATGACGAAGATTGCTTCGGTTATGCAAGCGAAGTAGAGACGGCTATGCAAGATTCTGTCGACAACTGCACCCTGGCCATGGGCATTCCAAATTTTGACACGACCCTTTCTAATCGCGGGTGGTGTGTCGTGGGGTCATGTAATCCCGGCGAGAATCCATATTACAGTTCATCAAGTTCTGAAAATGAAAGCTCTTCTAGCGAAGATGGGCTTTGCAAATCTGTTCCCGTTAATGAATTCCCGGACAATATCAAGTCAGCATGCTTTGAAAACAGCGGACACTGCTTTAAATGCAAGGCTAAAATTGACGAAAATAGTTGTCGCAATAGTTGGTCGTGGCAAGCCCCCCAAGTTCCAGTAGATACATTCCACTGGTTCAACGAAGTGGACTGTTCTACAGGAGAAAAGCTTGACAAAGGAATTGGAATGTGTCCTGCACAACCACTGGATTCAATCCCGAAAGACTTATCAAAAGCCTGCTTCGCATGGAATGGTAAATGTTACAAATGCAAGAATCCCTCTCCCAGTGGAGGATGTGCTGAGCACTGGATATGGACAGAAAAGCTGTACTATGCGGAACCACATTATCTTGAAGAAGTTGATTGCTATAATCCTTTTGAAGAAGAGGAAGAAGATAACTTTGATCGGTGTCTTGCGGGGAATGCTCTTTTTAAACAAAATGTTCATTCTGTTACGATACAGCATGAGGATTTGGTCACATATTCACCAAATGTGTCCCGAAATACGTATTTTGATATTCTTGGAAGAAGGGAGTTAAAAAAGACTGATAATTATATTAAATTATACAATGTTGATTTCACCCCCTCAAGAATGCTTGCATTAACAAATGTCATATCTGGGCATACTGATGCTGATATTAATATAGATTGGTGTGTTAGTAATGAAGAAAAAAAAGATGGAAAAATTACATATACTCTAAATGTGGCAATGACGACTAAAATTACGAATGATTTTACTTCAACGAATACGAAATTGCAGGCTCACGAAGATAAGCACAAGGAGCTTTATATGGATCAAAACCTTGCATTTGGTTCATGGGAAGGAGTCAATGTTGATATACCTAAAGGAAAAACAAAAAAAGAAAAATGTAGATTAATCGTAGATTCATTTTGGGAATCTGAATCTAACTCAGTAGCTGTAAAATGGAATGTACGATCTTTGTTAAATGCACACAATAATTGGGATTATCAAGACCCTAATAATGAAGGATTTCATATAAGTTTTCCGGATGTAGATAAGACTTTGGATAGTTTATACAATATACAATTGAAAAAATGTAGACAAAGATGAATTTGTGTGTAAAAAAAATAGGGTTGGCAATGCTTTTGTGTTTTGGATTGATTCATTCTTCTGAACAAAAGCATAGTCTTCCTGTTGCGGAATTTTGTGCAAATATTCTGGATGATAACAAGTATGAACTTGTTTTAACGCAAAACATTGAAATTCCAAAAAATAAAAAATGGAACATTCCAGATTCACTTGATGGGGGTTGCACCTCTTGGGAATACAATTATCTTCTTGATGCTCCGCAATCCACAAAGGAAGATGATTTCGAGTTGTTCATGCGAAAGGGAGGACATTTCTGTTTTTCAGCGAATTCCCCAAAAAAAGGGAAGGTCGAACCATTAAAGACAGAGTTGGTAAAAGGGAATTCCTATTTGGGTTATTTCTTGGAAAATGCGAAAGAATCATTAAAAAAATATTATGGGAAAAGGATTAAAGGTCAGTGGTCTGCGCAGCTTTATAATAGCAAAATAAAGCTGTCCGCCAATTTTACGGCGGTAATTACTGGAGAATGTCCAGAATTTCAAAATATTGAAGAACCCGATAAAAAAAACATTTCTTCCTCAGAAGACGTGTTTGGTGAATACTGTTTTGTTAAAGAAAAATCAAAAGAAGGGACTGTATGGAAATGGGAAAAATATAAGGGTAATTTAACTTATCTTTTTTCTTATATTCCATGTGCTTATAAGTATAAGTATTCTTTTTTTTCTAACGATGACATTGTAAATGACGAGTTTGGACAAATGCTTGGTAATTCAAGCTATAATGAAAAAAAAACATCGGGATGTTTAAAGGAAAAATTTGACACTAGAGAATATGTTTCTTTAGACGAGATACATAAGTCAACAGAAAAGGAGCAATCTAAATTAAATAAAATCAAAAATACCTATTATAATCTAGATTGGGAAATCAGCTACGACTCGAATTATGTTCGTCTTCATCATTCTGGCTCTACCAAAATTTTTATTTCCGGCTTCTGCACCGAAGGTCAGCTAAAAATAATTAGAGAGCGAAAAATGAAATAAGAGCGAGCTTGGGAAAAAACAACCTCTATATAATTAGCCCAAAATTTCTAGCTATGGTTTAGGAAGAGACTGCCGGAACTGCAGTTAGCCGATTTCCGTAAAGCGGTCCACGACCGTGCCGTCGGCGAGCGTCACCTTGCTTTCGAAATCTTCGCGGTCACGCACCCAGAGCGTTCCCTTCGGGTGGTCGGGAGTCTCGTACTCGCTGCGGTAAACCACGAGCGGCTTGACCGATTCGCAGTCAAGCGCGTCGGCAGTGACGACGGTATAGACCATCGTCTCTTTTTTATAATGGCGGTACTTGTGACCGGTTATTGCCTTCGACACTTTACTTCTCCAGGAACTTTATCAACTCCGGCATGATCGCGGTCGCGTCTTTCACGCCGAGGTCGTAGAGGCGCGCGAGTTTAGACTTGTCTTTCTCGAGACGCGCGACATTCAGCTGCGCACTGGGGCGGATTCGGAACGTAGTCCCGCGCTTGCACCATTCGTCAAGCGTTTTCAAGCACTGGTTGTAACGGATATGGCGGTTCTTCGAGGCCTCGACAAACTTCGGATACTTGCGATAGATTAGCCTGAACAGGGGAATCAGCGAATTCGGCCCCTTGACATAACCCTCGGGGCGCGTCACGATGACGACCTGTTTTTCGAAGCCCTTCTTCGCCATAATTTCGAACGGGATGCTGTCGGCGGTACCGCCGTCCACAAGCTTCATGCCGTCAACTTCCACGATATGGCTCAGCAGCGGGAGCGATGCCGAGGCACGGATCCTGTCCATGCCTTCGGGCGTGTCGAGTTCGCGGGTCAGCAAGTAGGCGCCCTCGCCCGTTTCCAGATTCGTTGCAGTGGCATAGAAATCGGACTGAGCGGCGTTCTCGCGGAACTTCTCGAAATCGAACGGATCTATCACGTAGGGAATCTGCCTGTAACAGTAATCGACTTCAAAGAAATCGCCGGTGCGGATGAGGTTGCCCCATCCCATGTAGCGCTTGCTCGCCGAATGGATAACGTCGACACGCCTGTTCCTATCGCGCTGTTCGGAGAGGTAGTTGCACAGGTGCGTGGCGCCCGCCGAAGTTCCGGCATAGCCGCCGAACTTGAGTCCATTATCGAGCATCACGTCGAGCACGCCCGACAGGTAGGCACCGAGCATTCCGCCGCCTTCAAGCACGAGAGCCGTATTCTTGTACATCGTCATCGGGCATTCTCCATAAGCCACTGGAAATCTTCTGGGTGCGACACAAACTTTTCGGGATGCATCTTGAGTTTTGCGAAGAACTCATCACGGCTCATCCATACGAATCCGTCGACTTCGCCAGGCTGCGGCACCAAGGAAGCAGCCTCCTCATCCGTGAGGGTCGTCCTGTAAACGTCGTAGAATTCGTTATCGATGTAGGTGCCGCCGTTAAGTACGGTTGCGTACTTGACCTCGAATAAGTATTCGAGGTCACGCGAACTTTTACGCACGCCCAGTTCCTCGCGGAGTTCGCGCACGGCGGCGTTGACGCTCGTATCGCCGGCGGAGATGTGCCCTGCACAGCTCGTATCCAAGAGTCCCGGGTTGTTTTCCTTCACGCGGGCCCGCAGTTGGAAAAGGATTTTCCCTTCGCGGTTAAAAGCCCACACATGTATCGTGCGGTGCCACAAGCCTTCCGCATGTACGCGCGTACGCCCGCAGGAATAACCCGCCGGGGTACCGTCCGCATTCAGAATGTCGATTTGTTCTTCTGCCATGTGGTATAAGATAACAAATGAGGACTGCAACAAAAAATATCTAACACGATAACTTTACTATAATTCTAACATGGCTTTCAGCGAAAACAATATCGAAAGGCTCCTGGAACAGGCGGAAGCTGCCGACGTATTCCACAAGGCCGTCGTAGGGTTCATCTTGCCCGACGGCTCCACGCGAATCATCCCGTTCAATACGCCCGAAGATACCGTTTTCGATATCGCGAGCCTCACCAAGGTCTGCCCCACGTCTACCCTCGCCCTGAGTTACATCCTCGAAGGCAAACTCTCCGTAGACACGAAGGTCATCGACTACATCCCGGAACTACAGACAAACTACCGCGAAGACGTCCGCATTTTCCACCTGCTCACGCACAGCCTGGATTACCGCGTCCCGATGAAGACATTGCGCACGCTCCCGCCCGAAGGCATCCTCGATGCGCTATTCACGTACCAGTTCGAGAAGGCGCCCGGAGCCGACTTCAACTACGGGAACCCTGCCAGCGTGCTCCTCGGGATGATCTTGCAGCGCCTTACCGGCAAAGACCTGCAGCAGCAAGGCCGCGAACGCTTTTTCGAACCGCTCGGCATGTCCCGCAGCGGCTGGGACCCGCTCACGCGCGACTGGAACCCCATCCCGCCCAACGAAATTTCCCCGACCGAAATCTGCGAATTCCGTGGCCGCGAAATCCAGGGCGAAATCCACGACGAAAGCGCCTGGGTATTGCGCAAGCTTTTCCCCGTCGGGAGTGCCGGCATGTTCAGCTGCGTGCCCGACCTGCTCAAGTTCGTGAAGATGGTTTTAAACGACGGAACCGCGGTCAACGACGCTGGCGAAAAGATCCGAGTCGCCCCCGCGGGAATCTTGAAGATGGTCAGCGAGAACGCCTTCCTGCAGCCGCAATCCCGCGCGTTTTCTACCGCCCAGGGCGCCTGCACCGCACTCGGCTGGGAACTGAACAGCGAAAAGTTCATGGGGACGCGCGTCTCGCCGCACGCCTTCGGCAAAACGGGCTTCACCGGCGCAAGCATCGTCGCCGACCCAAGCAAGGGCGCCGCCGCCGTGCTGCTCAGCAATTTCACGTACCCGCATCGCGAAAAAAACGCGGACCGCATCCATGCGTTCCGCGCTCTTCTCTCAGATACTTTCTTCGGTTCTATCTAGCGGCCGGCGTTCTTCTTCTGCAATTCACGACGCTGTTCTTCGGCAAACAAGCGCGCCATCTCGATGCGGTTGTTTTCCTGTTCCTTCTTCTTCGTCTCTTCCTTGCAGTTCACGCACTTGGTCGCCGTCGGCACCGCGAGGAGGCGAGCCTTCGGAATCAACTGCTTACAGACCTTGCACACGCCGAAGGTACCCTTGCGGATACGCTGTAGGGCTTCTTCCAGATACACCAGGTACTTGCCTTCACGGGCCGCCAGCGAGAACGTCGTCTCGAGGGCGTTGTAGTCCGTCGCAGAGTCGGCGCTATCGGAGTCGCCACCGTCACCGGCCTGGCTCTTCTGACCATGGAACGCATTGGCTTTTTCGGATTCGCTCTGAGCCGTCACCAGCTGGCGACGCTTCTCAATAAGCATCTCCTCAAAAAACTTAAGATCTGCATCACTCATTTTAGCGGGTTTCTTCTCTGCCATGGTCTGCTCCTTCTGTTAAAACTCTCACATTATGCGTGTTAAATTATCTTTTTTTTTACAAAAAGCAAGTACCCTTAGAAAATATCGATATTTAATTTGAGGCCTTGCTTCTTGATATCGGAAATCAAGGCGTCGGTATCGTTCAAAATCGCATCTAATTCGCGAATTAGGCGACCTTTGCCCGAAACAATAAGCCCAACCGTGTTGTCGGTTTGGTCCAAGTTGGAAGATATGGAGTCCAGGTGCTGCTGCACCCTGTCCATCCGCATCACCAGGGAATCGACCCGTTCGACGACTTCCGCCGCCTTTTTGAGCGATTCTTCCGAGCGATCCGGAAGCTTTTCCACCAAATCCTTGGCCTTCTGCAAGGCGGCCCGTCCCTTCTCGAGAGCCTCGCGGACTTCAGCACTGCTTTCATCGGCCATGGCGTTGGCGGTCTTCACAATCTTGGTTCCCTTGCGGGAAATGCGGTCGATACGCTGGCCCGCGCTGCCGGTCGTAAACGTGTCTTTCAGGGCGACCATCTTGTCCTTGATTTCGCGCAGGTTTTCAAAAGCGGCCATCAAGTCCTTCGATATGCCAGAGGTCCCGTTGTCGAAGACGCCCTTGACCGTATCGCCGTCGGCAATGTAGTCCTGGGCATCGCCGCAGATGACGTTCACCTCACGTTCACCCATCAAGCCGGACGTAATCAAGCGGAACTCCGAATTCTTCGCGATCTTCGTATCGGCAAGCACTTCGACCGTCACGTAAACCGCCTCTTCGGTCAGCTCCACCTTCAGGACCTGCCCCTTGGTAATGCCCTGCACGCCCACGCGGTTCCCCGGAGAAAGCGTACCGATCATTTCATAGCGAATGACGAACGTATAGCGCTTGTGGTAAGGGCTCAGCGGGTGAAAAAAATACCAAGCACCGCTACAGCCCAAGAGCAAGGTCACGGCTACAATAAACGGGAACGTATTCGACTTTATTTTATCTAGAAACAAGTTCATGCTACTCGTAAGGGTCCCATTGCTGCGGGTTCATATCCAGCAAGTCGTCCGAATACTTCCCCTTCGCCTTTTCCTTGATCTTCTGCATCAGGCTTTCGTTGAAGTCGGCCGCGACATTCTGCCCGTTCAACTTCATCAACGCGTTCATCGCGATGACTTCGCTGATCACGGTCAGGTTCTTGCCCGGCGCCACGGGAATCACGATTTTCGAGATAGGCACGCCCATCACGATTTCTTCGCTTTCGTTGAGGCCGGTACGGTCATAAGATACATCGCGGCTCCACTGCTGGAGTTCCACGATCACTTCAATCTTTTTCACCTTGCGGATCGCATGGATACCGAACATGGAGCGGATATCGATGATGCCCACCCCGCGGATTTCCATGTGGTGCCTAATGAGCGGATCGGGACGCCCGATAATAATATTACCCACATGACTGATGTGGACCACGTCGTCGGCGACCATGCGGTGGCCGCTTTCCACGAGGTCAAGGACGCATTCCGACTTACCCACGTTGCTGTCGCCCACAAAGAGCATGCCCACACCGTAGACGTCCACAAGGCTTCCGTGAACCACGGCGTGCGGGGCAAAGAATTCTTCCAAGATGCGCTGTGCCACCTTGTTGAACTCGTAGGTATGCAGCGTCGTGGAGAACAGCGGGATATGCAGCTTCGCACACATCTCCATCAGTTCCTGGTGCGGCATCTGCGCGTGCGTCACGACCCACATCGGGGCGTGGAACACGGACAGGCGGTCAAAAATTTTCTTGCGTTCGTCGGGGCCTATGGATTCCAGGTAGTTCCATTCCGTATGGCCTACGACCTGGATCTGCTGGGAGCTGTACACCTTGGTGTAGCCCGCCATCGCAAGACCGGGACGGTGGATACCGCTTTCCGCAATATCCGTTTCCAAATCCGTTTCGGGAGAATGGAGCTCCAGCTGGAGGTCCTTCCCGTAATGGAAAAAAAAGTCTCGCACCGAGAGCTTTTCTCGGTGCAAAACTTTTATATCTCTCATTCGTGATTCAGCCATTATACAAGATTGGATGTCGGCTGTGCTCGATGGTCATTCTGCTTATCGTTGGCCTTCTTCAACTGGACCTTGATGCGTTCCAGCGTCACGTCGACAGCCTTGCCCATGTTTTCTTCGTCGGCAGAAGCGACAATGGTGTTGCCGGTGATGCTGACAGAGATTTCGCAGTGGCGGAGATGTTCGACTTCGTGATCGAGAATTACAGAGGCTCCGGTGATGTTCGGATAGAATTTAGCCAATTTGTCCATTTCTTCCTGGATACGATCCTGGAGACCGGCAGAAGCGTTGAAGTGGCGAGCAGAAAACTGAATGTCCATAATAGTACCTCCGTAAAATAAAGTTGGCTATTTTAAGGCTTTTTTGCCTTGCATCTAGAGTATATACATCTTTTTTTGCCAAAAAAGCAAGTAATTTGTCGATTTTTATGGCAGTTTATCGTCCTATTTGGAATATACGCCCAATTTTGAGCAAATTCAAACCTTTTTTTACACTTGTCCGTAGGGCTTTTAGACCTGTTTACGGAACCGGGCGGGCAATATTTTGAGCTCTTCCTCGCGGTATTTGGCCACCGTACGGCGGGCGACCCGGATCCCCTGGGCCAGGAGCGCCTCGGCTATGGCCTGGTCCGAAAGGGGCTTTTTCTTGTCCTCGGAGTCGACCAGCGCCTTGATGGCGTCCAAAATCTGGGCAGAACCCACCACCTCGTCGGCAGCCTGCTTGACGCCGGAGGTAAAGAACTGCTTCAGCTCGAAAATCCCGTAGGGCGTTTCCACGTACTTGCCGTTGGTGACGCGACTGATGGTCGAGAGATCTCGGCCCACCTCGTCGGCGATGTCCTGGAGGATCATCGGCTTCAAGAAGGCGGGGCCTTTCTTGAAAAAATCCCTCTGGTGCTTCACGATAGCGCGCATCACCTGTTCCATCGTGCTGAAACGGTTGTCCAGCGACTTGATAAAGTCGTTCGCCTTGACGAGGTTGCTCTGGATGTAGTCGCGGTCGCTCTTGCTTAAGCCCTTGTTGTCGAGCATCTTGGCATACGTCTTGTTGATGCGCAGGCGCTTTTGTACCGGCGGCTTGAAGCACTCCACCTCGTAGCGGCCGTTCTTGAAGACGACGCTCATGTCGGCGGCCTTCACCTGCGTCGGACTCGCCGATATCTGCAGTCCCGGATGCGGGGCGAGCCTCGAGAGGCTCGCGACAGCTTGCTGTACCGCCTCGGTAGAGACGGCCGCATCCTTCGCAATCTTTCCGTAACGGAGGGCCATCAGGTCTTCATAGTGGTCACGGAGGATCTTGATGGCAAGCTCGGGAAAGTCGTCATAGGCCAGCGCCTGGATCAAGAAGCTTTCCTGCAGGTTGCGGGCGCCGATACCGCGCGGCTTGAACGTCTGCAACACATGGATGGCCTCGGCCACCGGCAGGCTCGCCGATTCCAGCGGGAGTTCGTTCCGCAGCACGCGTTCGATTTCGACGATAAAGCGGTCGTTGTCGGCAAGAACCTTCGCCATGGCGCCTTCGTCGGCACTCTGGAGGAAGCCGTTCTCGTCGAGCGAATCGATGAGGTATTCCACCAGTTCGCGGAAGCGCTTTTCCGTACAGCCCGCTTTTAAAAGCTGGTCCATCAGTTCGCGCGTGCCGTTCCATTCGCGCAGCTGGTCCAAAAGCCTATCTTGCAGGCTCGCATCGCGATCCTTCTGCGGGCGGTCCCAAACTTCGTCCGGGTCCGGAGCCGCGTAGTTCAAATCCTTGAAAGGGGCGTCCACGTCGCTCGCGCCGTCTTCGAGGCGCTTCGCCCAATCTTCGCCAGACGAATTCTCGTAGATATCGTAATCCGTGTCGGCGCTGTCCTCGAGCGTCCCGCGCTCAAAGTCCATCTCCTTGCCCGCGCCTTCATCGGAATCCTGGGCGTAGTCAGGTTCGTTCTCCGCCGCATCGGCAGGGACTTCGTCGGGAATATCGTCGTCGAGTTCCAACAGCGGGTTGCTTTCGACTTCCTGCTTGATAGCCGTCTCGAGTTCGAGGGAATTCTTCTGCAGTATCGCAATGGACTGGAGCATCTGCGGCGAGACAGTCTGCTCTAGCCGTTGGCTCTGCCCAAGCTGCATTCCAACATCCATACCACCGCCCCCTTCTAATCCAAGCGGAAACTGTCGCCGAGGTAGATATGGCGGGCTTCCGGGTCGTTTGCGAGGTATTCAGAAGATCCTTCGGTCAGCACCTGGCTCTTGTACATGATGTAAGCGCGGTCGGTAATGGAAAGCGTCTCGCGGACGTTATGGTCCGTGATGAGCACGCCCATACCACGTTCCTTAAGCCCAGAGATGATGGACTGGATGTCGGCAACGGCGATGGGGTCGATACCGGCGAAAGGTTCATCGAGCAAGAGGAACGACGGGTCGCTCGCGAGCGCACGCGCGATTTCCAGGCGGCGACGTTCACCACCGGAGCAGCTCATGGACTTCGTCTTGCGGATATGCGTAATCTTGAATTCCTCGAGAAGCTGTTCCAGGCGCATCTTGCGCTCGCGGCGCTTCATGTCTTGCGTCTCGAGGATGGCCATGATGTTGTCTTCCACGGAAAGCTTGCGGAAGATAGAGGCTTCTTGCGGGAGGTAACCCACGCCCAGGCGGGCGCGCTTGTACATCGGCTTGTCGGTCATCTCGATATCGTCAAGGAAGATATGCCCGGCGTCGGGGCGCACCATGCCGACAATCATGTAGAACGAAGTCGTCTTGCCCGCACCGTTCGGCCCCAAGAGCCCGACGATTTCGCCCTGGGACACGCTGATGGACACGTCGCTCACTACCTGGCGACCGCCATAAATCTTGCGTAACTTGTCCGTCCGGATGGTGCTTACCAAAGTCTTCATTTCTTTTTCTCATCCATATTATTGTTTTTTACGCCGCGCCTGTCAACCGCAAAAGCATTAAGTTGCTGCTTTTTGCTCTTATAGAGCGAATCCGCACGGGCCTTTTCGGCCGCCGCCTTGTTGCGGCTCTCCTTTTCGAGGTCGATATAGCGGCCACTCGCCAGGTTGGAGCGCCCCAGAAGCTTCAGCGACTTCACCGCATTCTTCTGGGCATCGAAAATGATGTTGATGGTATCGCCCGCGGCTTCGTTCTTGCCCGACACGGTACGGTCTTTCTTCACGTAGAAATACGTACTCTGCGCCTTGCCCGAAACGACGGCGTGGTCCATCTTGCCCATCTTGAAAAACAGGTCGAGGCGGTCGCCGTCCATCAGGTTGCGGTAATCCGGCAGGTCCGTCTCGTAAAAGAATCCCTTCGCGTTCAGGTTCACGTAAAGGCGTTCAATCTTGTTGTTCGCGAACTCGCAGTAGAGCGTATCGCCGAAAGCCTCGGTAACGTTGCCGGGCGCGCCCTTCTTGGGTTCCTCCTGCTGTACACCGTGCGCATTGCGAATCACGAGCGCCGACTGCAACGACTTTCCGGTCTCGTCGAGAACCAGGAAGATGGAATCGCCCGTGAGGTGGTAGTTCTTCATTTCGCACTTGGGGTGGCCCTTCATGCTGAGCCAGTTATTCTTGCGGTCAAAGTAGCCCGTATCGCAGGTGACCACCATATCGCTCTGCACCACCTTCACGTCGTTGAAGGCTTCCGCGAACGATTCCTTCTTATTGAAGATAATCCGGCGCGCCTCGATCGTCACCGTATCCACCGTGCCGTCCTTCCTTTTTTCGAACTGGTACAGCTTGGGCTTGTCGGGCAAAGTCAGCACTTCGTTCTCGCGGTCGTAAATCAAGTGCTCGGCCGTCACGAGGTACGAACCGGCCGAATCCGCCGCGCTCACGTTCCCCGTCGCGGTCGCCACCTGCCCCTTCTTGTTGTACATGCCGGTATTCGCCTGGATATAGCCGGACGGGTGGGTAAAGAGGAATCCGCCATCGCACTGCACCACTTCGATATTCTTGTTCCAAGTGGCCCGCTGCGTGCGGAACTGGATGCTGTCGTGGACAAAGGACACCTTCCCCTCGAGCAGCAATGTACCATAGGTACGTGCAACATTCAACACGTCGGCATGCTTCATGATGAGCGGGGAACTCTGGGCAAAGGCGCTCACGCAAGCGAGCATCCCAAAGACCGCACAGGCGAAGATATGACGTGAAAAGCGCATCATTCCTTTTTCGCCTCGTTCGACTTCTGCGGTTCCGGCTTTTTCGCTTCTGCCGACTTGCTTGAATCTTCGGGCTTTTTCACTTCGTCCGGTTTCGCGGCATCGCCTTCGGAGCCCTGGTTCATGCGCTGGCGCGCCTGGGCACGCAACAGGTTCATGTGCATCACCTTCTCGCGGGCCTTCTTGTTTTCTTCCATGGCAACGGAATCTTCAGGGCTCAGGCGTTTTTTAGGAGCCGGCGTCGAAACCGCCGAACTGGACGAGCGTACGACAGGCCTTGCCGAAGACGGCGTCACCGCAGACGATGCTCCCGACGACGAAGACGCGTTATCCAGATGTACGGATTCCTTCTTGTCTTCTTCCTTGAGGCGCTTGGCCGCATCCTGGAAAATACCGGTCACATCGGAGAGGATCTTCCAGTGGTCCATCTTCGCATCGCTTTCAAAGCCCTTGCCCTGCAACACGTCGCCTTCTTCGCTCACGACGCGCACGTAGCTTTCCGTACGGACCAGGTTGTCTTTCTTGTTCCACAACAGCGAATCGGCGCGGACGGAGGCGCCCTTCGGGGTCAAGGCATACACGTGGCCAAAGGCGCTCACGTAGGTAAACTTCATGTCCATACTGCCGGAATCCGCACGGAGGAACGCGACACGCTCGCCGAGGGAATCATAGATGTCGACAAGCACCGGGCGCACAAAGACGATTTCTTTGTCGGCCCAGCGTTCCAGGTAAGCCGTTTTCAACTTCCAGTTGAGCACGTCCTTGTCGTAGCTGTCCAGGAGCGTCGTATCGGTAAAGAGCATCTGCGGGCGGTCCACCTGGATCCACGGTTTTTCCTCTTCGATCTCTTCGCAGGCGCCAAGGAACAGCGCAAGCGGCACGAGTGCCACTATCAACAGTCTACCCTTCCAGCGCATCACTTTTTCCCCTTCGAAAAGAGTGAATCCATCAGGCCCTGGCGCCAGAGCGTGATAAGCAGGCCTGCAATCGCGACGGTAAAGACCAGCACATCTTGATAGAAAGAGAGGTGGAGGTTCGTATTGACGGCAATGTAGAGGACCAGCAAAAGCACCATCCAGAACACCTGCACCAACAGGGAAAGTTTATAGGGCCAGTAGCCCATGCGGACGAGGTAGACGTTCATCCATACGCATTGCAGCAACTGGTACGAAGCCGTCGAGAGGGCTGCACCCGCAAGGCCCATGCGCGGGATCAAGATGAAGTTCATGCACAGCGCGAACATCAACGTCACCACGTTCAGCTTGAGCATAAAGCGGCTGTTTCCCATGCCGTTGATGACCGTTCCCGAAAGCCCGAAGAACCCGTTCAGCAAGTTACCGAACAACAGGATTCCCAATACCTCGGGGTTAATCACGAACGACTTGCCCGCGATCATCAAGATTTCATCGGGGAACAAGACGATAAAGAAACCAATGGAAAGCTGGATGAGTGTTACCAGCGCCACACAGTAACTATACGTTCCCTTCAAATCCTTGCCGTAGCGTTCCGGCTTCATGCCCGCGACGACCGGCAAAAGGATAGGAGCGTAACTCAAGCTGATGGTGCGAAGCCCGTTCGAGATGGTCACCATCAAGGCGTACACACCCGCGTATCCCGGGCCGAGGAAAAGCAGCACCATCCACAAGTCCATGCGCAACAACAGCGATATCACCACTTCGGAAAAACCGAGCGGCAAGGCGTAGCGGAACAATACCTTATCCAAGGACTTCTTGGTAAACCAGGGCATGTTGGGGAACTGCTTTGCCGCAAGCCCCATCAAGGTGACGGCACCGATGATGTTGGCAGAGAGAAGGCCTATAGGGAGGGCGTGCTTTTCGAACCCGCAAGCATAAAGCCCTAGCGCGATAAGCGGAGCGAGGGTCGCCACGGCGATATCGTTCACGAAAATCTTGTACTGCGGTTTGCGATTCCCCTCGGACGCTCCGGAAAGCACGTGGATAACGACCCACGGCAAAAGCGAACTGAAGAACAGCGCATTATCGGTCAGCGACAACCCGGAGAGGCTGGTCGAATACCGGTGTAGCCCGAAAAACGAAGCCACCACCCCTACGGCAAAAATTCCCAAAGCCAACAGTAACGCACGGCGCACGGATTCCGAAACGCCATAGTAGGCGGGCCGCCCCTGCAACCTGTTTTGCGGGATAAACCAGTGAAGGCCCTTGTCCAAGCCGAGGACCGCCACACGGCTGAGCATCAACATCAACAGCTGCACCGAAACGTAAATACCGAACTGTTCCTTGTCAAAAACGCGCGCCACCACGATCATCAGGATCGGGGCCGCCACCTTGAAGATTGTGCCTAATACGGAGAACAGCGAACTCTGCGTCAGGTACTTCTTGTCCACAGCGAATTCATCGCTCGGCGCATCCACCTTTTTTTCGGTCTGCCACGGTTGTTCTCGCAGGTTCGTTCCCACAATCTTGCGTTTTTCAAAACGCCTGCTCAGGAACTTGTAGAAAAACCAGCCCATGCAGAAAGGAGGCAGATGGTGGTAGAGGAATCGCTCCGTAAAATTCCATCGCACCGAGCGGCGGTTCGTACGGCGGAAACTCGTATAGCACCACAGGTCCTTATGGTAACCGCGCTTCCCGTACTTCAACATACGGTGGATGATTTCGTGGTCCATCAGGGTATACGGCCATATCGACGTGGAAAAGCCGCCGCACCTGAGGAACGGGTCGCTGCGGAAAAAGTGTCCGTAGCCACCGGAAAAGCAACGGTCCTTAAAATGGGCCGCCAGCGCAAAACTCTTGTTGATGAAATCCTTCTGTTCGTCAGGCGCCCATTCTTCGTTGACACCGAAAGCCAGGTAGCAGCTGTAATCGGGATTCTCCTCGAAAAGCTTCTTGGCCAGTTCTAGGCTATGGGACGGGAACCACGTGTCGGCATCGGTACACACCGTGTATTCCGTCTCGATGCGGGTGCAGCCCTGTTCCAGGGCGTTCGCCTTGCCCTTGCGGGCTTCATGGAGGATTTCATAGGGAACCGGAGAATTCTCCAGGACTTTTTTCGCCACCTCCACCGAATCGTCTGTCGAATCGTTATCAATCAATACGAGCTTCGCCGGAAGTTCCGTCTGTTGCAAAAGGCTTTCCAAAAGCCGTGGCAAAAAGTTCCGTTCATTGTAGAAGGGAATCAATACGGTAAAACCGGGAAGGTAGCTGTCCTTTGCCTTTATCTCCATATTCAAAAGATAGAAAATTTGAAGAGCCTAGCGCTTGAAAAGGCCGCACCATTTGGAACGGTTCGCATCCCAGGAATTGCGGCGCATGTAATCCACGGCCCTGGACTGCTTTTCGGCAATTACACCCGACCGGTAATCGTCAAGGGCGCGGGCCAGGGTTTCCCGGAGTTTGCCCGTATGTTCCGCTTCGCCCTCGTAATGGTAAGCGTACAGGCAATTAGCGGCCGCCTGGATATCGCGGACTCCGGCGATGTCGGGGCACACC
Organism: Fibrobacter succinogenes; assembly: GCA_902768325.1. Lineage (GTDB taxonomy): Bacteria > Fibrobacterota > Fibrobacteria > Fibrobacterales > Fibrobacteraceae > Fibrobacter > Fibrobacter succinogenes_A. The sequence continues at coordinate 3,367 of CACXKY010000039.1, read as the reverse complement.
ACCGTCTTGCCGTACGAACAGGCGAGCAGGACCGTACCCGAATTGAGAGCCGATTCATACGAATACGGCGCGACCAAGAAAGCGGATGCACGCAAGTAGGCAGAAAGTTCCGAGTCCGGCACGAATTCCGGCGCAAAGATGACGTTCTTGTGGCCCGCCACGCTAGCCGTTAACTTGTTCAAATATTCCCTCGGGCGCACGTTACCGCAAATGAGCAGTGCGGCATCGTCAAAATCGAAGGCGTCCAAAAGGATTTCGATGTTCTTGTAGGGGCGCACCGCACCGAGGAAAAGTACAATCGGGGTCCCTTCCGCGATGTTAAAGCGCTTGCGGATATCGGCATCGCATTCCGGATAAGAACCGAAGTAGTCGCCATGCGGAACGAGTTCGACCTTGTGCAAGTACGGCTGCAAATAGGGCAGTTCGCGGCTCCCTTCGCTCATGATGTGGATGACGGAAGAAAAACGCAACAAGAGAGCGCGCAAGATGCGGTTGTAGGCGGGCACGCCGCCGTGCGGGACCGTGTTATGGATGGTCCACACGATCCTCTTGCGGGCAAAAATCACGCGAAGCAAGATGTAGTAGCGGTACAGAAACGACGCAAAAGAGAGGCTCTGGTCGAACCAGTTGAAATGGTACACGTCTTGCCTGAATTCCTCGCCCTTCTTTTGCTTGGCAAGGTCCAAAAAACCGGAGCACTCGAAAGAGCCCTCGTCGCGGAGGAGCCGCGCAAGATTCGCGAGGAAATGGTTCGTCGCGTTCTCGCAAGTAGGATAAAAGCAGACTTTGACCTTGTCCATGGTGTACCCATGCAAATATACATCTATTTCGCCAAGCGGTCTTGCAAAAATGCTACATTAACAGCATGACGAAAATACCGTACGCAATGGCGATAGGCAACTGGCTGCCCTACAGCGAGACCTTCATCTACGACCAGGTGAAGCACGCTAAGAAATTCGAACCGTACGTCATCGCCCGCGGCCTGAACCCGGCACGCGAAAACTTCCCCTACGATCACGTCACCTCGCTCGGCCCCGTCGCACGGATGCTCTACTATGCGGCACTCCCCTGCGGCAAGTTCGTAAACGTCATAAAGGAAAGCGGTTCGCGGTTCGTGCACGCGCATTTCGGTACGAACGGGGCGCTCGTCTCGGCCACCGCGAAAAAAGCCGGAGTCCCGCTCATCGTGACGCTCCACGGAGTGGATGTGGGCATCTTGCTGAACCCGCACATCCCCGTTGACTACCTGTTTTACAAACGCACCTACAAGAAAATGTTCGATACGGCACAGCTGTTGTTGCCCGCCTCGCAAGAGCTCGCCGACTGCCTCGTACAGCTGGGCGCCCCCGAAAGCAAGATTCACGTCCATAGGCTCGGCGTCGATACCTCGGCGTTCACGCCGTTCAGGCGCCCCGAACGGCCCGCGCAGTTCTTGATGATCGGCCGCCAGGTTGAAAAAAAAGGCTTTGAATACGGCATCCGCGCGTTTGCAAAAATTGCAGGCAAGCACCAGGATTCCTCACTCACGCTCATAGGCAAGGGTCCGCTGCAAGAACAGCTCCAAAGCCTCGCCGCAGAACTCGGCATTGCGAACAAAGTCATTTTCAAGGGAAGCGTTGCCGCACAGCTGATGCCCGAGCTTCTCGCGAACTACGACGTACTCGTGGCACCGTGCATCGTCGCCAAAAACAACGACCGCGACTCGGGACTCATCGTGCTCAAGGAAGCGGGCGCAAGCGCCATGGCGAGCATCGGTACGTACTGTGGCGGCCTCCCCGAAATCATCGACGACGGGCGCACAGGATACCTTGTTGGCCAGCGCGACATCGACAAACTGGCGGAGAGCATGGACTCCCTCGCCAGCGACTACAACCTGCGCATGCAAATGGGCATTGATGCCCGCGCCAAGATGGAAGCAGAATACGACACCGTCAAGCAGAACGAGAAGCTAGAAGAACTTTTTGGAAAGATCGTCTAGAGCCTTCCTGATATCGTACAGCAGGCGGTAATGGACCACCTGTGCTTCGTCCTTCTTGCCGTTCCTCAGTTGCAACAATCCGATATACTCGCCAATGGAATCCCTCCCGAAAGTCAGGTCTTCCATTTCCCAGAAACGCTCCCCGTCACGGCTGCCGATGTACCTTATGGAAATAAAGGGACGCATCTCTCCCTTGTTGTTTAATCCCCAGAGGTCAATTTCGTCACCTTCGCTGTCATGCAGGGCAAAGGCATGGATTCCCGTGCTCGCGTTCTTTGCGGAGTGTTTCAAGTCAAGGACATAAAAAAGGACCCCGTTGCCGGAGAATGTGCCTCCCTGCGCCACGGCGTCTTCCCATTCCTCGGGACTCAAGTCGGCATGCCGGAAATTCAGGACGTAGTGTCCAACCGCATTCAAGGTTTCCCCGTTCCGGAAATCGCGGGAATACTCGTAAACCACCTGCCCGTACGACGAATACAGGTGTCCGTTTGCCGGATTCACGGCAACCCAGGCGGCCCCCTTCTGCAAGTCCTCGGGCAAGAATCCGAACTTGACAAAATTCAGTTCCTTATCGAACACAATAATTATCGGGACGGCCTTCCTCGTAGTCAGGGGATGCCTACGCCCCGTTGTGGCAACATACAGGTAGTCCCCATAGCACGAGATGCCTCCGAAATGGCGGTAGAAACCGTCCTTCAGAAACCGGTTTACCCTGAGCAGGTGATTTTTCGCGACAACCTTATGCGTTTTCTTGGAAACCTTGAATATCTCCCACTGGTTTGTAAGGTAATAGTTTTCGTTGTCGTGGGATATCCCCTGCATCTCATCGACATTGATACCCTCGCTCCATTCGCCTTCTTCCACCAGCAATCCCACATTGAAGAACCCATGCGGAATCCTGGTTACCAGCGGGCCGTCGTAATCGTTGTCGGTCTGTGCCGTAAAGTCAATGTACATTCCACTAGGATCGGCATAAGCGGGCAACCCCAGCAAAGGCAAGGCGCACAACAAAAGAAGGAAATGTTTTATACGACAGATTATCATGTTTTCGGTATACAAGATAATCAAGCAAAAATTCGTCAGGAAAGAAAAGACCCGATTTCTTGACAGAGTGCAATTTTTTAGGGATAGATATCATTAAAAAAAGCTCATTTTTCGAGAAAAATCCGTCTTATAGGATAAACAGGAGCCGTTTTCCTGTTCGCCATGCGGGGCCACCGCATCCATTTCACAACAATAACACTACAAATACTTTACATTTGGAATTTTTTGTTGTATATTTAGAGGTATGAGTACTGTGGTTACAAACATTCGAATAGACAAGGAGCTAAAAGCTCAAGCCACCGAACTATTCAATGACCTGGGATTGACCCTTTCCCAGGCGTTTAC
>CACXKY010000038.1 GCA_902768325.1 Fibrobacter succinogenes | reverse complement strand
GTCCGGCATTGTCACGAACCCGGTGACGCTCGATGCCGACCAGCCGGTGTCCGCTGCTTTTGAACTGCGCGCCAAGAACAAGGTGAGCGGTTTCCCGATTCTTTCGAAGGGGAAACTCGTGGGTATGCTTACGAGCCGCGACCTCCGCACGGTGAGCGACATGAACGCAAAGATCCGCACCGTGATGACCAAGAATCCGGTGACGGCAAGCCCGAAGGTGAGCCTCGCCAAGGCGAAGGAAATCCTCGCCGAAAAGCGCATCGAAAAGCTCCCGCTGGTGGACGCTTCCGGTGCTCTGAAGGGCCTCATCACGATGACCGACATCTTGAAGCGCGAAAACAACCCGAACGCTAGCCTCGACAAGAACGGCCAGCTGTTGGTGGGTGCCGCGGTCAGCACTTCTGCCAATACACTCGAACGCGTTGCCGCCCTCGTGGATGCCGGCGTCGACCTGTTGATTATCGATACGGCTCACGGCCACCACATCGGTGTGCGCAACATGGTGAAGACCGTTCGCAAAAAGTATCCGAAACTCACGATTTGCGCCGGTAACGTTTGCACGCCGGAAGCCGTGGAAGAACTCGCCAAGTGCGGTGCGAACATCGTGAAGGTGGGTATCGGTCCGGGTTCCATCTGCACCACGCGTATCGTGGCCGGTGTGGGTTACCCGCAGTTCTCCGCCGTCGTGGAATGCGGCAAGATGGCCCGCAAGGTCGGTGTGAAGATTATCGCCGACGGTGGCCTCAAGTTCTCTGGCGACATCGTCAAGGCCTTGGCCGCTGGCGGTCACGCCGTGATGGTGGGCTCGCTCTTTGCCGGTACCGAAGAAGCTCCGGGCGAAGTCATCCTCGCCGATGGCCGTAGCTACAAGAGCTACCGCGGCATGGGCTCCCTCGGTGCGATGAAGGCCGGTTCTGCCGACCGTTACTTCCAGGGTGGCGTTCAGGAACCGCGCAAGTTCGTTCCGGAAGGCATCGAAGGCCGCGTTCCTTACAAGGGACCGCTCCGCGACACCGTTTACCAGCTGATTGGCGGTATCCATTCTGCCATGGGTTATGCCGGTGCAGCTAACCTCGAAGAACTCTACAAGAAGGCGACGTTCGTCCGTATCACGGGCGCAGGCCTCCGCGAATCTCACCCGCACGACGTGACGATTACGAAGGAAGCCCCGAACTACAGGACTGGCGACTAATCCCGCTTTACTGTTGTAATTGAAAAGCCCGCGATTCAAATCGCGGGCTTTTGTTTTGCAAATAGGATGTTGCGCGGGATGGCTTGAGAGAGCTGCGCGCTAGAACGGTATCATGATACCGATGCCGTACGGGATTTCGAAGTTGTCGTTGTCGAGCCTTCCGTATTCCTTGTTCAGGTGCAAGAAGTAGCTGCCGTCGCCGGCGAAGAATTCGAAACCGACTTCGGCATAGAGCCCGAAGTGCGTGAGGAACAGGGCTTCCGTTCCGATACCGATGACGACGCGCCAGTAGTTCTCGGTTTCTTCGAACTCCTTGTAGACTCCGGCACCGATGTCGCGGTCCCTTTCGTACGTTCCGTGGACCCAGTCAGATGTCAGGAACGTATAGAAGTAGCGGACTTCCATGGGGTAGTAGATGGCGGAAACGCCAAACTGGACAACTTCGTCGGTGTAGTCGCTGAAGTGGATGCCGACGTTGAAGATTTCTTGCGAGACGACGTATTCGAACGAGAACATGCCGCGGCTAGGCGACTTGAGACCGGCGGTAGCGACGAACGTGTAGACGGGTGCGTCCTTGCCGTAGACCATGCGACGCGACGAAGAGGATTCATCGCCACCGATGAGTACGAGTCCTTCTCCGGAGGAGGACGATTCTTCTTCGGCGGAAGAGGAGGACTCTGTGGACGAGGAAGAAGCGAACGGGTCGCTGTCGGGAGAGAGTTGCTGGTCCATGAACGATGCGAAGGCGTCGGACGAGGACGATTCAACAACTGACGATGACGACACCATTGCTGACGACGAGGACTCGACGGCCGAGGATGCAACGACTGAAGATGAGGATTCGACTGCCGACGAAATTTCGGCGGCGGACGACATCGCGGATGAAGAAGTCGCGGCCGGTACGTCGGACTCCTGCGCGAACGAGAACGGCGCGAGGAGTGCGACGGCGAGCGAGATTGCCTTGATGAACGTCTTCATTATTTGTTCAGCTTTTCAGTTGCTGCGGCGACGCTCAGGAGGTCGGCTTCCTGGAACGGCTTGCCGATCCACTGGAGTCCGACGGGGAGGCCACCGGCCATACCGCAGGGAACGCTTACGCCGGGGAGGCCGGAGAGGTTCAGGCTCACGGTGTAGATATCGCTGAGGTACACGGCCATCGGGTCGGATTCGTTCATGCCGCACTTGAGCGGGAGGCCCGGCATCGTGGGGCTGGCGATTACGTCACAGCTTTCGAACGCCTTGTTGAAGTCGTCGGTGATAAGGCGGCGGACCTTCTGGGCCTGCACGTAGTAGGCGTCGTAGAAGCCGGCGGAAAGCACGTAGCTCCCAAGGAGGATACGGCGCTGGACTTCCTTGCCGAAGCCTTCGCTGCGGGACTTGGCGTACAGGTCGAACAGCTTGCGGGCTTCCTTGCTGCGGTAGCCGTAGCGCACACCGTCGTAGCGGGAGAGGTTGGAGCTTGCTTCGGCGGTGGCAATGATGTAGTAGCTGGACACGGCGTAGCTGATGTGCGGGAGGCTCACTTCCTTGAGCGTGGCACCTTCGGCTTCGAGCTTGTGGAGCATGTTTTCGATGGCGGCCTTGCATTCGGGGTCGAGGCCTTCGCCGAAGTATTCCTTCGGGACGCCGATGACCTTGCCCTTTACGCCCGCGTCGAGCTTGGCGGTAAAGTCTTCGGTGGGGCGGGTGCTCGTGGTGTTGTCGTGCGGGTCGATACCGCAGATGGCACCGAGGAGCGTGGCGGCGTCCTTCACGGTAGCGCCAAACGGACCAATCTGGTCAAGGGAGCTTGCATAGGCGAGCAGGCCATAGCGGGACACTCGGCCGTAGGTGGGCTTAAGGCCCACGACGCCTGTGCACGCGGCAGGCTGACGAATGGATCCGCCGGTGTCGGAGCCGAGCGCACAGGCGACCGTGCCACTGGCCACGGCTACGGCCGAACCGCCACTCGAACCGCCCGGAACGCGGGTTTCGTCAAGCGGGTTGATGACCTTGCCGAAGTACGACGTCTCGTTGCTCGAGCCCATCGCGAATTCGTCCATGTTCGTCTTGCCCACGATAATCGCACCGGCGGCCTCGAGTTTTTCGATGGCGGTTGCGGTGTAGGGGGCGACAAAGTTTTCAAGAATCTTGGAAGCGGCCGTAGTGCGGGTCCCTTCGAGGCACATGTTGTCCTTCACGGCGACGGGGATGCCGTCGAGCACGCCCAGGGATTTCCCTTCGGCACGCCTCTTGTCGGATTCTGCAGCCTTCTGGAGCGCGCGTTCGTTGAGCACGCTGATGTAGGCATTCAGGTTCTTGGTAGATTCAATCTTTGCAAGCGATTCTTCGGCGAGAGCCACGGCGGTCTTGCTGCCGTCGGCAAGCTTGCCGCTCAGTTCTTGGATAGTTTCCATTATCTATTTCCTCCGGACCACTTCATGATGTAGATGCCAACGACCATGCCGACAATGCTGACGACATTGATCTTAAGCCCAAAGCCCAACGCGAGCTTGACCATGTAGAGGTCCAGGACGACCGGATCTGCCTTGTCGCCGAGGAAGCCGAGGTTCAGATCGAAGGAGGCAACGAAGAAGTTACGCACGATGTTGTCGTAACCGCCAGCATTCATGAGTTCGCCCAGTTCTCCGAAAAGGAGCCCGAGGCATTCGCCCAGTACTCCGCCGATAATCAGGCCGAGCACGATAAAGAGAATGAGTCGTCCGAAAGAATTTCTGTTTGTCATGTTAGTTAATATAGAAATTATGTTACTAGTTACTAGTTACGCCCTACGGGCTAGTTACTAGAAATGCTATAGAAAAACATCTTAGCCGAAGGCGTAACTCGGAACTCTAAACTCAGAACTGCCACGCAGCGGCCCTAGTAACTCTGAACTCAGAACTAGTAACTACGACTTAATGCTCCAGTCGATGGGTTCAAGGCCCTTGCTCTTGAGGTATTCGTTCGCCTTGCTGAAGTGCTTGCAGCCAAAGAATCCGCGATAGGCTGAAAGCGGGCTCGGGTGCGGTGCGGTTAAAATCAGGTGACCGCGGTTCGGGGCCACGAGCGCCTGCTTTTTGATGGCGAAACTGCCCCACAGCAGGAACACGAGGTTCTCGCGCACCTGGGAGAGCCGTTGGATGACGGTGTCGGTAAACTGCTGCCAGCCGATTCCCGCGTGGCTTGCGGCCATGTGGGCGCGGACCGTGAGGGAGGCGTTCAGCAATAGGATTCCCTGGTGCGCCCAGCTTTCGAGGTTCCCGTGCGGTGGCGGGTTGATGCCCAGGTCGTCGTGCAGTTCCTGGAAGATGTTGATGAGCGACGGGGGAGGCTCGATTCCCAGGGGTACCGAGAAGCACAGCCCGTGAGCCTGGCCCGGATTGTGGTAAGGGTCCTGCCCGATGATGACCGCCTTGACCTTGTCGACGGGGCAGTAATCCAGTGCGGCAAAAATCTTGGAGCCGGGCGGATAGACAACGTGATGTTCCGCTTTCTCCTGCAAGAGCTTGTCTTTAATTTGTTTGAAATAAGGCTGTTCGAACTGGTCGGCGAGCAGATTGAGCCAGGATTGTTCAAGTTTGACGGTCATATAGTCATTAGTTGTTGGTCAATGGTCATTAGTTATGATAAAAAAACAGCGTCATCCTGAGCGGAGGGCGAAGCCCGAAGTCGAAGGATCTAGGTTTGATTTGTTTTTATGGTGAGTATCGCAATCTTTTCTCCGTAGGCACGGGTGTAAAATAGAATGGCGGAATTCTTGCCCTTGGGCTTGAGGCGCTTGGTTTCGGCGTCGGGGTCGAGCTTTACGCCGCGCAGCTTGAGCGTGATTTTCCCGATGTCGTGCTCCTTGAGCATGCTGCGGACGGCGCCGGTCGCGATTTCGGCGTGGGCAAGAATCTCGTAGCTCGTGAATGCAGGCGCAGGAAGCGGTTTGTCGCTAGAGACATACGCGATGCCTTCCGAAATCAGGTGCGCGCTTGGGTCGTGGGCGAGGGCCGCGTCGCTGAAAAGGCGGCTGCGGATAAGTGCGGGCGCGGGTTCCGCGATGTACTTGCCGATTTCTCCCAGGGGCAGGTCGCTCCGGCTTGTCGCCGTGCGGTAGGTACGGTCCTTGCCTTCGAGGCTATCGTTCCGGTCGAGTTTCTCCTGTAGTTCTTCATCAAGAGTTTCAAGCGTGCGGTCGCGCTTGCGGGTCCATTCGGCTTCGGTGTTGCCGGCTTTGTCGACAATGACCGCGCGGACGGTATCGGGGTGCTTCACAAGTTCCCCGAACAGCACTAGGCATTCGCGGCAGTCGCTGTGTCCGCCCAGGTAAAGGATTTCGGTGCTGTCCGGGATTTCGGCGGGTGGGTAACCGGGCGGGAGTTTTGCCATGCCGCCCTTGTAATGCTTGCTGATTTCCACGACTTCTTCGAGTGTGGGCGTGAGGTTCCTCAAGTCGCGCTGGTTCTCGCCCTCGATGGCTCGGCGTGCCGGGTCGATGGTGAAAAAGTCCGCGCTGTTACTGCCCGTGGGCACGTTGTTGCCGGCGACTTCGCGCACGTCGGCGCACTTGGTAGAAACGTCTTTCCCGAACGCCAGCAAGTTGTGCCTGTACATCGCGAGGCGGTTTTCGTCGAGGTCGACTCCGGTGATTTTCAGCCCGGCCGGCAAGAAAAAGCTGTCGCCGCCCATGCCGCAGCACAGGTCGTTTACGGAGCCTTCGTGTGGCCAGAGCGCGGCCTTCCAGCGCCCGATATCTTGTGCGGTACTTTGTTCCAGCGCGAGTTTGTCGCACAGGAGGAACTTTCCCTTGCGGGACTCCTCTTCGAAAAATTTATCGCGGAACTTGGGCACGAGCGCCATGTAGTCCATGATGGTGGCGCGGTCTTCGTTGGAGTAGCCCGCCTTGCTCAAGGCCGTGGAAACCTGCAATGCGTCCATTTTGCGCTTGAGGGCGTTTCGGATAAATTCCAGGACTTGCGGGGATGTAAGCAGGCTTGCAGAGAACATGGCTATTTCTCGGAATCGTCCTTGAGGCAACGGACGGAGAGACCATAATCGCGGTTGGATTCACCGATGTCCACGGAATCTTTGTCGTTGAAAAAACGAAGTGTGTAAACTAGAATATGGCGGTCTTCTTCATTGGCTCTGTGCCAGTCTTCCAATTCTGTGGAAGACCATATGGCCGCGTAATAGTTTCCTTCTCCAAAGTGTTCAGAGTAGGGCCTGTACCATCCGCCGCTTACGGCGGAGAACTGGTAGTCGTCGGTACCGACACAGCCGTTCCATGCGGGTTCCCAGTTTTCTTTTGATTTCAACCTGGCGCCTGCAACCGCGTAGCCGCCGACGGTTTCAATTAGCGTTTCGAATTCTTCCTTGCTGGGAATGTGCCAGCCTTCTGGGCAGATTCCTTGTACGGGGTAGGTGAGTGAACAGGCCTTCTGGTACCCGCATTCTTCTGCAGTCCTGTTGATAGCTCCCATCCATGAATACATCCGCCCTTTCTTTTGGCAGTTGGTGGGGTCGTTGTCGTAACACCAACTTTCGACTAAAGAGTCCTGGGCGAATTTCAGGTTTTCTGCCATCCAGGTCTGGTTCCCGATTTTAACGGTCTTGTAGGTCCTGTTGTCTCGAATATCCTTGAATTCTCCGGTAACCACGGAATCGGGGCTCAAGCCTGAAAAAGAGGAGGACGATTCGTTTTCGGAACTGGCATAAGACAGGTTGTCTAAATAGTCCTTCAAAACATCTATGGAGGATTCACTTTCGGAACAGGCGAAAATGGACATTGCAGCAAGTGCAGTACCGCAGTTTAGGAAAAATCGCGATTTCATGGTCTAAATTTATATTATTTGTTTTTTGTTAAACCGAATTTAGTGTAGATTTAGGTTATGATTGTCCTGTTGGCATTGCTTATACTGTTTGCGGGCTGTAGCCATGATTCCGGCGTGTCGTCAGAGAAAGAGCCTCTGGCTATTGTAGAGTCGTCAGAAACTTTTTTTGAAATGTCTTCCTCTTCCGTAGTCAAGCACTTGGTCTCTTCGGCTATGGAATCGCCTTTTTCATCCTCACCGCAAGAGGGATTTTCAAATTCTCAACCTGTTGTTTCTTCGTCTTCGCGTGCCCCGCTTTCCTCGGTATCGGAACCACCGCAGTCATCGTCGTCCGAACCCCCGCGCTCCTCGGATTCCAACCCGGTGCTATCTTCTTCCGTAAAGCCCCCGCAATCTTCGGCGACGCCGTCGGCCGACGCACCCATTGAATTCCAATTCTATACTGGTGCCGATATTTCGACCATACAGGAATACGAACGTAACAAGACCAAGTTCTACGACGTGGACGGGACCGAGAAGGACATCTTCACCTTGCTGAAAGACCACGGCTTCAACGCCATCCGCCTCAAGACCTTCGTGGATCCCAAGGCGCAGTACGGCTATGCCGCGTCGGGCTGCGGTCACGAGGCCGAAGCCTATGCCGACAAAGACCACATCGTCGCCTACGCGCAAAAGATCAAGGCCGCCGGCATGGCTTTCTTGCTCGACATCCATTACAGCGACAACTGGGCCGATCCGGGCAAGCAGATTATCCCGAACCGCTGGCGCAAGGTGAACAGTTCCGACGCGCTCGCCGATTCCGTGTATGCTTACACCCTCGATTTGATGAACGCGCTCAAGAAGGTGAACTCGCTCCCCGCGATGGTGCAGGTCGGTAACGAGACCACTCCGGGCATCCTCATTCACGTGCCGAACAGCAAGCCGGACTGCTGGGGCAATGGCGTGGACAAGGCTTCCACCTCGATTAACGGCGACATGGGAACCGCGAGCGGCAAGGCTAACGCGGCCAAGTATTTCAAGGCGGGCATCAAGGCGGTCAAGGAAGTTTCTCCTTCGACAAAGACCGTGCTTCATATCGAACGCATCCGCCAGTCCAATACGGTCACCTGGTGGATGCAGGAAATCTTCGATAATCAGAAGGTGCCTGCCGACGTGATGGGATTTTCCGCCTACACGGCGTACGGCGACAAGTCTCCCGATGACTGGAAATCGCTCTTCCAGACGGTTACTTCGAAGTATTCGAAACTGGAATTCATCGTCGCGGAATACAACGGCGGCGATTCGGACAACCACTACAATTACGACGGCTCGCGCAAGCGCACGAACGAGATGGTGAAGGGAATGGACCGCTGGATAGGCTCGTTCTTCTGGGAACCGACGCTCAGCGGCGCCTGGGGCCCCGCGCTCTTTGACTGGAAGGGCAACGACCTCTACGCGAACAGCAAGGCTTTCGAGGAATTTCCTAAAAAATAAGCAGTACGGAGTGTCGTGAACATAATGTTCTGTTTTCGAATAAGGAGTATTCTTTTTTTAGTTCTTTGTGTTTGCGTTTTTGTGCTTGCCCAGGATAAGGTTAATCCTGCTGAAATGCAGAGCGAATTGAAAACGCGCGATGACCTGTTGCAGGCGTTAAAGACGGGCGACATGACCAAGGTTGACAGCGTCCTTCTTGTCTTGTCCTATGAAAAGATTCCGGAATCGGCGATAGACAGCCTAGAAATCCTTCAGGTAAACCTGATACGGGGGCGTTATGATTTGGCCGTCCCGCAGCTTGCGAATATCTTTATGAAGGCGGGGCAAAAAGTCCGATTCTCCTTTGCCAATGATTCCCTGTTCCAATACCTCAGAAACGAAACTCGATTTGCTGCTGAATACAACGACCGCCCCGGGAACCTTGACCAAAGGGAACGTCTTTTAAAGCTGAAAAAGTACTTGACCGATGCGGCGCAAGCGAACATGAAACAGGAATATAGGGATCTTGCTTCTATCCTTGTGGATTTGCATCCCTATTACCATTTTTTTGATAAAGAGTTTTGGATAAATCTCGGAGGACTGTCTAAAAGAACTCTCGGCATGGATAGCATGGCAAATATTGTTGCAAATCGGGTAGAGAGCTGGGTGGATTACCACCAAGAAATGGATACGGTTGCCGCCAAACCGATGCTTGAAAGAATGCGGGCATTTTGTGCAAACTATCCGGAGTCGGAGTATTCCGCCTGGTTGGGCAAGAAACTCGGGGACATCGAATCTCGTCAAGAGGAATACAAGCGGTACAGAAATTATTATATAGACAAACTTTATACCGGCGGCTTGGGTTTCGAAGTTTTTCTCGGGTATTCATTGACTTATGTCTTAGGCGTACCTATACAGTTTTCCAGGCTTATAATTACGCCGTCATATATAGGTGGAGAAACTTCCACTTCCTATAGATTAGACGATGGTTCCTGGATATCGGATGAAAGCTTGGGTGGTTTTTTTGTTACGGTCGGTTTTGATGTGTTCGAGAACAAATGGCTTAAAATCCAGCCTTTTATCGGCGGAATAGAATTTTACACGGCCGGCTTACAAGCAGATTATCGCTTCTGGATGTCAAAAACCCGAGGGAGTGAATTCCATGATGCAACGTACTTTTCTCTTAAGTTCCGGTATATGGGAATATACCGTACCACAAAAACGGTTTCTGAAGTCGAAGATGATGTGGAAAAAGGACCGTCCGAAGAGAAAGAATGGAACGATAGGTTCTTTGTGGGCTTTGGCGTCCATTTCTGGTAGGGGTGTTTCCCCTTGTACACAGAAAAAGGCCGGATTTGTCTGCAAGTCCGGCCGAATTCTTGTATTTTTAAGCAAAACAAAGGATGGAATATGGACAATTTCAATTTCTACAGCCCCACGGAATTCGTCTTCGGCATGGGCCGCGAAAACGAGTGCGGTGAACTCGTCAAAAAATATGGCGGTACGAAGGTGCTCATTCATTACGGCGGCGGTTCCGCGGTACGCTCCGGCCTGATTGACCGCGTGAAGGCCTCGCTCGACGCTGCGGGCGTCCCGCATGTGGAACTCGGTGGTGTTCAGCCGAACCCGCGCGATACGCTCATCTACAAGGGTATCGAGACGGTCCGTGCGAACGGGGTAGATTTCATCCTTGCCGTCGGTGGCGGCTCCACGATCGATAGCTCCAAGGGCATTGCCGTGGGTGCGCTTTACGATGGGGATTTCTGGGACTTTTATGCAAAAAAATTGCCGGTGACGAAGGCGCTCCCGATTGGCGTGGTGCAGACGATTGCCGCCGCGGGTTCCGAAGGCAGTGGAGATTCCGTGGTGACCAAGGAAGAGGGAATGCTCAAGCGCGATATCGGTGCCGATGTGATTCGCCCGAAGTTTGCGGTGCAGAACCCGGCGTTGCAGTGCACTTTGCCGCCTTACCAGACGGCCTGCGGCATCACCGACATCATGGCGCACGTTTTTGAACGCTACTTCACGAATACGCTTGAGGTCGAGACGACGGACCGCCTTTGCGAGGCGCTACTCATCACGATGCTCAAGGAAGGGCCGCGCGCCATGGCCGACCCCGCCAACTACCAGGCCCGTGCGAACATCATGTGGGCGGGGACGGTAGCCCACAATGGACTTGTGGGCTGCGGGCGCAGTCAGGACTGGAACAGCCACGCCATCGAACACGAACTCTCTGGACTCTACGACTGCGCCCATGGCGCGGGCCTCGCGGTGATTATGCCCGCCTGGATGGAATACGTGGTGGACCACAACGTGATGCGTTTTGCCCAGATGGCGACGCGTGTGTTCGGCTGCGAGATGAATTTCGAGAACCCGAGGGCGACTGCTTTGGATGGCATCCGTGCGTTCCGCCGCTTCTTGCATTCCATCGGCATGCCCATTAACTTCGCCGAACTCGGCGCGAAGGAAGAAGACATCCCGAAGTTGGTCGAAAAGCTCAACCCGGGCGACGGCTGGGGTTTCGTGCCGCTCAAGGCGAAGGACGTGACCGCGATTTACACCATCGCGGCGCATGCGACGCTTTAACTATTTGCGAGAAAGTTCCACCGCGTAGTCGGCGGCGTTTACAAAATCTTGTGCATGCTCGATGGCGATGACGGTATGCCCCGCCTCGGTAAGCCCGTGGATGAGCGCAAGCAGATGCTCGATATCTGTCTTGTGAAGCCCGCGGGCAGGTTCGTCGAAAAGGAATAATGTATTCGGTGCCTTCGCGCGGGCGAGCGCGATGGAAAGGCGCAGGCGCGCACGTTCTCCGCCGGAGAGGTGCGCCGTGGTCTGCCCGAGTTTCAGGTAGTCGAGTCCCGTATCCACAAGCGGTTTCAATTTGTCGGCGAAGGGCTTCATGTTGATGAACAGCTTGTAGGCGTCGCCGATTTCCATGTCGAGAATGTCGGCGATGGAGAGCGACTTGAAGCGGACTTCGAGGATCTCGTCCTTGAAACGCCTGCCGAGACATACGGGGCATTCCGTTTCTTCGTAACCGGCGGGATCGTAGAGGACGCCTTCGCCCTTGCAGTTTTCGCAGCGGCCGCCGGGGGCATGCGTCGCGAACTTGGAGGCGGTGTAGCCGCGCACCTTGCTTTCGGGGAGTTTTGCGAACAGGTCGCGGAGAATCGTGTTCAGGTTGATGGCCGAGGCGACCGTACTGCGTCGGTTCCCGTGGAAGTCGCCTGTTGAAAGCACGGAGAGCGCTTGGATGCCGAGATTTTCGAACTCGCCCTTGGAGGCTCGCGGGGCGAGGTTCCTGAACAGGAGCGTCGACTTGCCGCTACCGCTCTGGCCCGTGATGACGCTGAACTTTTGCACCGGGAAATGTGCGGTGACTGGGTTCATGTCGAACATCGCGAAGTTCTTGATGTCGATGGCTGGGGCGTTCTTCTTTAGATCCTTCGACTTCGAACCTGCGGTTCTGCGCTCAGGATGACACATTTTCTCGTCTAAGCCCTTAATCCACGCGCCTGTCGGCGACTGCGGATTTTCCAGCACGTCTTTCGCGGTTCCCTGGAACAAGATCTCGCCGCCTTTTTCTCCGGCGCCGGGACCCATTTCTATCACCCAGTCCGCCCGTCTGATGAGGGCGGGGTTGTGGTCAATCAGCACGAGCGTGTTTCCGCGGGACTGTACCTTCTTGAGAACCTTCCAGAGGGCGTCCACGTCGCTTTGGTGCAGGCCGCTGGCCGGTTCGTCGAGCACGATGAGCAGATTGTTCAAGTGCCCGGTGCTGAGACTCGAAAGTCTTAAACGCTGGATTTCACCGCCCGAAAGGGTGGCAGCGCTGCGGCCGCCGGTCAGGTAGCCTATACCGAGTTCCACGATGGCTTCGATGCGGTCGAGGAGCGCGTTGAAGGCGGGCTTCTGGTTTGCGTTCAGTCGGTTGTCGAACAGCTGGTGCAGTTTTTGCCCGAGCTCGGCGAATGGCGTTTCGAGTAAATCTTTCCAGGTGGAGCTGTCGATGACCGATTGGAGCAAACTCTGCTTTAGGCGCAGGCCCTTGCACTCCGGGCATTCTTCGTTGCTGTCGTCTTCGGTGCCTTCAACCATGCCGGTTCCAGCGCATTCGGGGCAGGCGCTCGTGCGCGAGTAAGGTGACAGGTCCTCCGGCTGGAGCGGTCTCGTAAGTTGTTCCCCGTGCTCCGGGCATCTCGGCGCCGTGCTGTAGAGCTTGCGCTCACCGCCAATATCCAGCGTGAGTTCGCCGTGCGTGAGTTTCAAAACGCCGTCTACGGCTTCGGCAATGCGGGTGCGCGTGTTCTCGCGGACAATCACGCGGTCCACGACAATGAAAAATTCTTTCGGGACGATTTTCTTTTCGGCTTCGGTGAGGTCGGCAAGCGAATAGATTACGCCGTCGGCCATGGCGCGCGTGAATCCCTGCGCCAGGAATACGGCCGCCAATTTGTCGAGATTCGCCCGCTTCTCGGAATCAACGCGGGCCAGGAACTGCAACTTGCTTCCTTGCGGCATTCCTGCAATCTCGCGGATAATCTCTTCGCGGCTCTGGTTTTCCATCGGTTTGCCGCAGATGGGGCAGGCGGGCCTCGCGAACTTCGCAAACAGCCCGCGCAACGTCGAGTCGCATTCCGAAAGGCTCAGGGCGTACGCCTTGGCGGGGGCTTCTCCGTGACTCGGGCCTACGGCAAGGCTCGCGGGCAGTCCTTCGGCGCTATCCAGCGGGATGATACGGCGACCGCCTAGAAGTTCGGCGGCAAACGGCGAAAGCGTCTCGAGGTAGCGGCGCTTGGATTCCCCGTGCAGGGTGTCGAGCACCAGCGTCGACTTTCCGCAGCCGGATGGTCCGCAAACAACCGTGATTTTACCCAGCGGGAACTGGGCGTCCACGTTCTTCAGGTTGTGCAGCCTGCAGCCGCGTATGGAAATGAAACTTGAATCAGCCACGAGTTACATTATCCATCATCAATCATCAATTATCGATCATTCCTTGATCGTGAACCTCAGTTCTCCGAACGGCGTGTTGAAGTCCATGTTCTCGAGGTTGTTCTTGTCGATGCCGGCGAACATGCGGTAGCCGCCACCGATGGAGACTTCGAGCATCTTGGTCAGGCGGTAGTTGAAATGCGCCGCCATGTCGGCCATAAAGAAGTATTCTTCGGATTCAAAGGCTTCTTCGCCCTTGTCCATGGCGTTCACGGCACCGCCACCGATTTTGATGGGAACGGAGATGGCGAAGTTGTCGATGCGCAGCGGGAACAGTTCCACGAAGGCGCCGAAGGCATTGTAGTTCACCATCTGCTTGTGGTCCACGTTGTAGTTGCGGACGTCTTCGATGGTGGAGGTGAACCAGGCACCCGTAGAGAACAGCTGCTTCACTTCGACACCGATGCGCATGGTCATGAAAATCACGCCGTCGTCGGCAATCATGGAGTTACCGCCGCCGAGCCCGACAAGCGCGGACATGGTACTGTTGTCGCCCGATTCGGCGGCCGTATTGTCGTTCATGCCGGCGAGTTCCGCGAAACTGGAAACCGCGAGGGCGAAGACCAACGCCATGGTGGCCTTCAGGCTATTTTTCGTCGCTGTTCTTTTCATTGTGGACGTCCTCCAGGGTTGCATTCCAGTTCCATTTCTTCTGGGACGATTCCGGCCAGTAGCAGATGGTCCACACGAGGCTGTTTCCGCACAGGATGATGGACCACACGCCGAAGAGCAAGAACAGGAAAAGCGGGATAAAGGCTAGCGAACCGTAGAAGATGGACATGCGGGTGACCATCGCCGTCTGGATGAGCATGAGGATCTTCACGTAGATGTTGATGGCGATCCAGGCGATAATCGTCGCCATGAGCGAAACAGCGAAAAGCTTGCGCTTGCGGTAGGGAGGGGCGATTCCGGTTTCGCGTAGACGCAGGCTCCTGGCGGGCAGCGCATAGAGCATCAGGAAGATGAGCAGCATGCATGCCAGGTGGAACGCGATGTACCAGAAGGCGGTAATCATGATTTTCAATAACTCGGGGGAGAAGTGGAACCCGTCGACGACAATCATGGTCAATACGTCCTGGACGTGGTTCACGAATCCGGCGAACATCCCGATGAAGCCGGCGAAGATAAGCAGGAACGGGGTGTAGACCTGAATCTGGCGGATGACCGTTCTCGAGGTCTTGACCTCCCAGACGACGTTGAAGTTCGATTCCAAACTTCCGAAGGCGAGGATGAACGTCACGAAAAGACCGAGGGCACCGATAAACCCGAGCCTGCCGATGGGGACGTGCTCGGCGTTCTGGACGATGGTCGTAATCTGTTCGGTGGGCCAGTCCAGGTTCAACACGTCTAGGACAATGGGCAGGTAGTCACTCATGAAGTTGCCGAAACCGACGGCAAGCGTGATCGAGGTAAGCAAGATGAGCAGGGGGACGACGGCCACGAGCGTGGTGTAAGTGAGGCTGGCCGCCCGGGTCATTCCGTGGTAGTAGAGGAATGACTTGCCGGTTACGACGATAACCCTTACGAATGAGGGGGACCTGTCGGCTATGGAGTCGAACAGCCACTCCCAGGAAAAGTTTTTCCACCAGTTCGGCATAACTGGCCGAAAATTTAGAAAAAAGGTGCGCCCTTCCGGCCGGGCCTGCGGGTAGGGGAACTCTTGCTCGCGAAAATTTTATTTAACGTGGACTTTTTTATTTGCGAAATGCTGACAAAAATGGTTTAAATATGTAAAAACATGGAAATAGTGTAGACTTTTTTATAAATAGAAAGTTATATTTACAAATGGAAAGTAGGGTTAGATAGCCCTGTTTCTGGTGTTTGAGATTAGATTAATTAATAATCTATCGAAAAAGGATTTGTTATGGGATATTTTATGGGAAATGGATCTCGATTTGCCGGGGCCGTGCTCGGCGTAACGCTTGCCTTCGGGTTGGCGTCTCCTTCCTTTGCGGCTCGCCAGGTGGAATGGCTTACTCGTGGGCTCACGGTCGCGAATGTCGGTTCAGGAGTGCTTGTGAGTTGGCGCCTGCTTGCGACGGATGATCCGGCTACGGAATTCAACCTTTACCGTGATGGCACGAAAATTGCGACGATTGGCAAGGATGCGGGAACCAATTACCTGGATGCAAGTGGCAAGACGACTTCCGAATATGCGGTCGCTGCGGTTCTTGACGGTGTTGAACGGAAAAAATCGGCAGCTGAATTTGTCTTCACGGATGCAAAAAAGGACGTGAACAACGTCAATTTTCCGTACAAAGTATTAAAACTTGAGGTTCCGAAATCGCAAAAAATGCCCGACGGCTCCACCTGCACTTACACCCCGAACGACATGAGCGTGGGCGACCTCGATGGCGACGGCCAGCTGGACCTTGTCCTCAAGTGGGACCCGAGCAATGCACAGGATAACTCGAAGGACGGCTATACGGGCTCTGTCTTTGTCGACGGCATGAAGCTGGACGGCACACGGCTTTGGAGAATTGACCTTGGCAAGAACATCCGCGCCGGTGCGCACTACACGCAGTTCATGGTCTACGACCTTGACGGTGACGGCATCTCTGAAATCGTGATGAAGACCTCCGATGGTACGGTCGACGGCAAGGGCAAAGTCATTGGCGACGGGAGCAAGGACTACAGGACCTCTGCAGGCCGCATTATGAGCGGCAACGAGTACTTGACGGTATTCAACGGGCGAACGGGCGAGGAAATATCTACGATCGACTATTGGCCCAAGCGCGATATTTCGAAATCCTGGGGTGACACTTACGGGAACCGCTGTGACCGTTTTCTTGCGGCGGTAGCTTATCTTGACGGAGAGCATCCGAGTGTCATTATGAACCGTGGCTACTACACGATGGCTTACCTCGTGGCTTACGATTTTGACGGCACAAAACTGGTCGAACGCTGGAAGCATACCTCCGATAGGTCCGGCCAAGGGCTTTATGGCGAAGGCAACCACAACCTTTCTGTAGGTGACCTCGACGGCGACGGCAAGGACGAAATTGTCTTTGGCGCTGCGGCCCTCAAGTCCGACGGATCTCTCCTTTACCGCACCGGATTCGGTCATGGTGACGCCATGCATCTTTCGGACATGGATCCGGACCATCCGGGCCTCGAACTTTACGATGTCCACGAAGACAAACAAAATAAGTATAGCGAAGAATTCCGCGACAAGGACGGCAAAGTTATTTGGGGAACGACCCAGACCGAGGCCGGAAATGTAGACAACGGCCGCGGCATGGCTGCCGATATCGATTCCACGAATCGCGGTTTCGAGATGTGGTCCGGCACCAGCAAGGGCGCCCGCTCCGTCAAGGGGAAGGTCGTCACCACGACGGGCCTTTCGCAGAATTTCCGCATCTACTTTGATGGAGACCTGCAAGACGAACTGATGGACGGCACCGGTAGCCCGACGGTGGAAAACGGTGGCGCCACTGGCGGAAAGATCGAAAAGTACAATTCCGGCAAGAAGACTTTGGACCGCCTTTTCAGCTTCTACAATGTAGAAGGCGCTTCGCTCAACAACTGGACCAAGGCGAACCCCTGCCTTGTGGCGGACCTCTTTGGCGACTGGCGCGAGGAATTCATTGTGCGTTCCGCTTCCGACCCTTCGAAGGTTATTGTCTTCACGACTCCGTTTACGTCGCCCTACCGTGTTTACACGCTGATGCACGACGCCCATTACCGCCTCTCGATTGCCTGGCAGAACGTGGCGTACAACCAGCCGCCTCACCTGGGCTACTACCTGCCCGACGCGGTGAAGGACCTGAAAAAGCCGGATGTGACGGTCATTGGCGGAGATACGTCCGACGTTCCGCTGGTGGTGCGCCCCGATGTGAAAAATTTACATAAGGCGGATGGATTCAGCTTTGCCGATGGATGGCTGCGCTTGAATGCGAGTGGCTTGGCACGTGTGCGTATTATGGACCTCCAGGGCCGAGAAGTCTTGAGCGCTTCCCGGAACGTCAAGGCTGGGGAAATGTCCATGATGTTTGGCAAGGATGCTCTCCCGGAAGGCGTTTTTGCCGTGACGGTGGATGTGGACGGGGTTTTCGTCGGACGGAAAGTCGTTTCGTTCACGAAATAGATTATCTTTGTTTATTGGACTACGGGATGTTTCTGGAATAATCAACAACAAGTCTGGAGAAGTTATGACAAGACATTCCCGTTTCGGTTTCCTTGCGATTATCCCGGCGCTGCTCCTCGCGCTGCCGCTCCAATCCTTTGCACATCCCCGCCAGCTGGAGGCCATTGACCGTGGCCTTGTTGTCGCAAACGTAGGCAAATCGGGGATGCTCGTTTCTTGGCGCCTTCTTGGTACGGAAAAAGCCGATACGGAATTCAACCTTTACCGTGACGGCAAAAAGATTGCGACCATCGGGAAAACGGACGGGACCAACTACTTGGACAAGGATGGGAAAATAACGTCTAAGTACACGGTCTCGGCTGTCGTAGATGGCAAGGAAGGCGAAAAGAAAGCCGCATCCTTCGTTTTCGATTCGACCGTTGCCTTTGACGGCCAGACCTTCCCGTACAAGGTCCTCAAGCTGGACCGCCCTGCAAGCCAGGTGATGCCTGATTCCGTAAATACGGTTTGCGGTTACTATCCGGACGACATGAGTGTCGGCGACTTGGATGGCGACGGTGAATATGAACTGATCGTGAAGTGGTTCCCGGACAATTTCAAGGACAATTCGCAGCAGATGGTAGGCTCCTATACGGGAACGGTTTTCCTCGATGCCTATAAGCTCGACGGTAAAAAGCTTTGGCGCATAAGCCTCGGCAGGAACATCCGCGCGGGGGCGCACTACACGCCGTTCCAGGTGTATGACTACGACGGTGACGGCAAGGCCGAAATTGTCATGAAGACCGGAGACGGAACCATTGATGGCAAGGGCAAGGTCATTGGGGATTCTTCCAAGGATTACCGCAATGCGTCGGGGATGATTATTACAGGTCCGGAATACTTGACGGTGTTCAGGGGTAGCGATGGCTCTGAAATAACGACGATTGACTATCTCCCGTCGCGCGATATCAGAAATTTTGGCCCCTATGATTCGCTGGGTCTCAACTGGGGCGATACCTACGGTAACCGCTGCGACCGGTTCCTGTCGGCGACGGCTTATCTCGATGGCGTTCATCCGAGCTTGATTATTGCCCGCGGTTACTATACGGCGGCCTATGTGGTGGCTTATGACTTTGACGGCAAGAACTTGAAGCAACGCTGGTTCCACAAGTCTGAAACACCGGGCGAGGGGCTCTTTGGCCAGGGCAACCTCAATATCGTTGTCGGTGACCTGGATGGCGACGGCCTCGATGAGATTGTGTATGGGTCTGCTGCCCTGAATCACGACGGAACCCTCCGTTACTCGACTGGGCTTGGTTATGGCTATGCCGCCTATGTCGGCAATTTTGACCCGGATCACGCGGGCCTGGAAGTTTGGGCGATTCACTCGCATTTTGATAGTACCCGGTATGTCGCTGAGCTTCGCGATGACAAGGGAAAATTCCTGTTTGGTGATTTGTCTCCCATGCAGAAGGAAAATGGCCGTGCCATGGCAGCCGATATCGATTCCACTAGCCGCGGTTACGAGTTGTGGTCTTACGTGCCGAGTGAAATGCATTCGGCCAAGGGAACGCCGATTAAGCTCTCTGATTCCCTCGATCCGGAAGATCCCTATCTGGGGCGCGTGATTCCGACGAGCTTCAGGATTTATTTCGACGGCGACCTTCAGGACGAACTCCTGAACGGTCCGGTTGTGAGCAAGTTTAATCAGCAGAATAGGAAAATCGAAACCTATTTTGATGGCGAGACATCGCTTGGGTTGATTGGAAACCAGAGTGCGAAAAATTACCCGAACCTGGTGGCGGACCTCTTTGGCGACTGGCGTGAAGAAATGATTTTCCGTTCGGAAAGCGATTCTTCTAAGATATACATTTTCTCTACTCCGGTGACGACTCCGCACCGCCTTTACACGCTGATGCATGACGCTCAGTACCGTCAGGCGATTGCATGGCAGAATACGGCGTATAACTTGCCGCCTCATCCGAGCTACTACCTGCCGGACATGGCCAAGAAACTCACGAAGCCTAATGTTTATGCGGCGGGTGAAAACGAATATGCTGTTTACCCCGATGCAGGATATTACGTATAAATTCTCGTTCTGCACAGGTGTCAAGGCTAGCGGCTTGCCGTCCGGGGTTACTGCCAAGGTGGATTCTGCCGCAAAGACCCTGAAAATTTCTGGGACACCGTCTAAAGCGGGTACGTTTAAGTTCACGCTAACGACCGAGGGAAGCAAGGCGAAAAACGTGTCGTTAAACGGCGAAATTACCGTGAAAGATACCGTTACTGTGCCTCCGAAAGACACGACGAAGGTCGATACGTCTAAGGTGGTTTCGTCCGGTTCTTCCATTGTGGATGCCGCATATCCTGACGAAGGCAGGGGTGAAACGGGTAATACAAGCAAGGGTTTTATTGGAAAGGGCTATTTTGATACGGAAAATTCTACGTCAAGCTATGGCACTTGGCTGATCAAGTCCGATAGCGAATCTTCGACGACAATGTCCGTG
>CACXKY010000037.1 GCA_902768325.1 Fibrobacter succinogenes | reverse complement strand
CCCATGAACACGATCGTTTCGGATTCGCTCACGGCCACTTCGGACTTGGAAGCTTCATCGAAGGTGACGGTGTAGTCCGGAGAATCGAACTTGCCCATCAGTTCAGCGTACGGGAGGTAACCTTCGTTACCGCTGCCGTAGCCCTGGTGAGAAGAACCGAGGCCCTTGGCGCCAATCCAGGACTTACCGTAGAGGAACACCACCGGGACGAGCAGGTCTTTCTGCACGCCGGCAGCCGCGACTTCTTCGAGCGTCTGCTGGATGGAAACGGCACCCTGGTTCGGAACGACGGTAGAGGATTCTTCCGTCATGAGGTCCGTCATGAACACGTCCACATAGGCGGCGCGGTTAAGCGCTTCGGCCTTGTAGGCATCCATGCCGACCGCCGGGTAGATCACCGCGGTCACCGTGTAGTTGGAAAGACCATCGACGAGGGCATTGAGCATCTTCGCATAGAGTTCGGCGTCTTCGGCCGTAAGGTTCTGCCAGTCGAGTTCGATACCGTCACCGCCGTTAGCAGAAAGCCAGCTACCGACGTTAGAGACGAACTGCGGGAGGAGTTCATCGGAAGAGGCAATCGCCTTGAGCGTGCCTTCGTTTTCCATACCGCCCACACCGACAATCAGCTTGACACCGTTTTCCTTCGTGAGGTCCACCAGGGTCTTGAAGTTCGTCGCGTCGTTTTCGTCGGCAAAAGCGAGCGAGCCGTCTTCACCGGGGACGATAAAGGAATAATGGACGTTGGTCACCGTATTGTAGCGGATATCCTTCGGATAGAACTGGGAATACTGACTCCAGTAAGGGAAGTAACCCACAACCTTGTCCGCCGCAGCCTGAGCCGCGACAAAACCGAGTGTCAATGCCAGAGCAAATGATTTGATATTCATGATAACCTCGCCTTACTTAATCTCACGGACAACGCCGGAAGCATCGGCACAATAACGTTTCGTCACAGGATATTCCTCCGAAATCACAGGATTCTCCTTTTCGGAATCCTTGCACTTGCGGTAGGCCCAACCATTGAGTTCGCCAAAGACAACATAGTGCAGGCTTATCGCGAAGGTATCGATCGGAATGGCCTTTATCATTTCCCAGTCTTTCGTGGTGTTGACGAAATTGAAGGCCGCCAGGAACTTCAATTGCGGGGCACTGACGGCACCCGGCGAGTACGTAGTGTCGCACGAGACCGTGTCGGGAACAGCGGTACCCCTGTTCTTACCGGAAAGCAGGACCAGCGTGTCACTCAAGACAAGCGTGTCAACTTCGGTAGCAGCCGAATCGGCCTTGCCCACCACAGAGACAATCTTGCTCGTGTCAGTGGAATCCTTCACAAACGTAATCGGATCCAGGAGCTTGATGTGCGTCGTGTCTTCACCAGAAATCTGGTTCAGGTTCACCATCGTGTAGCGATCCCGCATCTTGCACTTAAGATTCATGGTCGGTTCCATCGCTTCTTGCCAGCGTTCTTCGCCATAGCCACCATAGTAGGGGGAAGCGTAGATCTTGTGGAGCTGAGCCGTATCTGCAATAAACTCGAGAGAGTCTGCGATAACGGCCTCTGCCGTGATGAGCGAATCGGCATCCTTGGCATCGGCATTGTAGTTGACGATATAGTTTCGCACCTGCAGGCTCACCAGTTGCGGATGGAGCTCCATATAGACAGCCCCGTCAAAATCTTCCGGGAAATTTTCCGAAAACGCTTCGCTGTCATCAACTTCCAAAGAAGAACAGGCGGCCAGCGACAACGCTGCAAAAGGAATCAGGAATTTGTTAAGAAGTTTCATATTGCGTACCTCTTAGAAATTAACCGTCACGTCAGCAATGATGACGTTCTTATTTATTGAAATTTCTTCGGTTCCCTGAACAAGTGTTTCTTTGCCATCGGCATCAACACCAATAGCGTAGGTGTTCAGGTTCATCTTGTCCGTCAACATGCCGTACTGAACGGTAAGGTAGGAATTCGGAGCGATGCGGACCTTCGGGCCAGCAAGGACGAACATTTCCTCAACGTTGGTAATCGTGGAGAAGGCGGTCACAGGGAGTTCGTTTTCGAACTGGGTCTTGGCCATCTGAATGCCGGCCTGGAAGGCGAACGGGCCCCAGACATCGGCAGAGGCGCCACCCATGATGCGATCAGACTTGCGCTTCAGGAATTCCTTTTCTTCGGCATGGTCATAAGAGCCCTGGAGAAGAATCTTGCGGTCCAGATTTGCCAAGCGGCCGATATCGACATTACCACCCACGGCGAATTCCGTGTAGGTATTTTCGATGGCGGCACCCGTAGCCAGGTCAACGGAAACAGAGTCCTGCTTGATCTGGGCGAAGTAGGCATTCAGCGTCACCGCGTCGTTCCAAGTCGCATTGAACGAAACATTGAAGCCGTTACGGTCAGGCGTTGCAAGGCCGAACGGGAGCGCCATATTCACGGTCGGGTCGAGCGTGAACACCGCTTGCTCGAGCTCAAGGCGCTTGATGGTACCGGCATCGTAACCGTTACGGTAGAAGTGGGCGTTCTTATAGTTGTTGTACAGCTTGCTATAGAGGTACTGGGATTCGTCCGTATTGGACAAGGCATTCACCAGCGGCTGGGAAGTCAGCAGGTTCGTGGCGTTGAGCGGATTGGAGTTGTAAACGGACAGGTAGAGGTTTTCAAGGCTCGACATGCCGAAGGCTCCTATGGCGCTCGAATAGATTTCGTTACTATAGAGGGCGTTCGAGTTCAAGATAATGGAACCGCCACGGTAATTCGGGGCAGAGGCCATTTCGGACCAGAAGTCCTTATCCGTCTTGAGGTAGGTTGCCTTCAAGTCGGCCTCGATGCCGGCAATATCGGCCTTGACATACGGGGTCACGTAGAAAGCGTTGCCATCCGTCTCGCCGACGTCTTCCTTGTATTCGGTATCGCCCGGCTGATCCTCGGTACTGACGTAAATCGTATTCACCTGGTTGCCGTTTTCATCGATAACGGCGCCCTGGGCGATGGTATACATCTTTTCCCTAATCGCAGCGAAGTATTCCATTTCGGCACTCCACTTGGACATGGCAAATTCACCATCCAAGCCGAAGGTCACCGGCAACGTCGGCAGCAACTTCTTGGAATCAAAGCCGAGTTCGACGGAGATCAAGGAGTTGTCTTCGTAGTAGACGGTATCGCCCGACTGAAGGCCGCGGGATTCGCGGCTCAGCGTGCGGTCGAACACGTCGGTGTAGTTCACGCCGAGCTTGGCGCCCATGATGCCGACTCCGAGACGGCCCGCATAGAAGTAGCGGTCAGAGAAGTCGAAGTCGAAGAACAGCTGGTC
This sequence comes from Fibrobacter succinogenes, assembly GCA_902768325.1. GTDB lineage: Bacteria > Fibrobacterota > Fibrobacteria > Fibrobacterales > Fibrobacteraceae > Fibrobacter > Fibrobacter succinogenes_A. The sequence goes on along the minus strand of CACXKY010000037.1, from coordinate 18,496 downwards.
GGTCTTCTTCGCGGTATTGCGGAGACGCGCACCCGTCAACTGGGCGTGGACATCGTCCACAATGCTGCCGAGCTGGCCGCTGTGGTAATCGACGTTGAGACCCTGCAACAGGCGGCGGGAAGTCGTGTCCAGGTTACGCTGGGCCAAGGCCTCGATACGTTCCTGCGCAAAGATTTCCGGTTCCTGCAAAAGGAAGGGCTGCGGGGCAAAAAGCGTGAGCGGTGTATAAGCGACACGCATGTAACCCAAGTTGAAATCGAGGTGCTTGTTCAGGATGGAACCATCATAGCTGAACCAGTGGCCGATAACCGGGTTGTTGTTTTCGTCAAAGCCACTCTGCCAATCCTTGTGGAGGCGGAGCTGCAAGGTGACCATGGTCTCGCTGCTCGGACGGGCGGTCAAGAGCAGGTTCACGTCAGTGTAGGCCTGCGTCTCGTGCGTCGGCGAGTCGTCGCTGAACTGGTCGGACTTGGCCAAAGAAGCAAGGGCGCCCGCCTTGGCGGTACCGTTCAGCTTAAGGCCAATCACAGATTCCTGAAGGGAATCCAACTTTTGCAAAAGCGATTTCTGTTCCTGAACAACGGAATCCTGGGCGCCGGCGGCAAAGGCAGACGCAGCAGAGAACAGGAGGGCAGAAGTGAGAGCGATTGTGCGGTTTTTCATATTGAAATTCATGCTAACATCCTCCCATTAAAATTCCACATTAAGGGAAGCTTCGATGATAGTCTGAGAAAACTCGTTCTTGTATTTCCCAGATTTATCCTTGCTGACATCGTAGTAGTCGGGGATGTTGAACACACCTCCTTTAACCGTTCCAGTTTCCATCGGTTCGCCAGCCTTGTTCGCTTCGACGAGCGCCTTGGTGTTGTATTCGTTCGACACCGTGATGATACCGAAGTTCACCGCAAGCCAAGCATTCTTTTCGATGGAGTAGTCAAGACCGACCATCCACTGCATCTGCTTGCTCTTGAGGAGCGGGGCGACAAGACCGCTGAGGTTCGACTGGATGGTGTTATATTCCGTATTGATCAACTGCACACCACCGGTAACACCCAGGCGCGGCAGGTACTGCACGTAAAGGCCACCGTTGATGAAGTCGCTCTTCAGTTCGGCAGTGCCGGCACCGCCGAGTTCCGGGTCGAGATCGGCCTTGCGTTCGGAATGCTTGTAAGAACCGGAAATTTCAAGCGGCTTGGAGAAACCGATCGCCTTGAAGATGTCGGCCTTCGCACCACCACCATATTCCATGTACTTCACGGCTTCAAAACCGTACATCGGCTTGACCTGGGAGAGGACCGTCACAAGGCCCTGGACTTCGGCAAAGTCCTTGAAGTTTGCCGTAAGGGTTCCTTGTCCACCGAAGCGGTTGCTCGTGGCAAGGCCGTTCGGGAGGGCCATCTGGAGGGCCGGATCCATGAGCGTTTCAAGCAGGGCCAGCTGGCTCTTGCCATAGACGTTCGTCGTCCAGGAGTTCTTGTTGTAGTTAGCGATGTTGTAGCTTTCCGTCTGGCCGTCTTCGAAGGCGGCGTCATCGGTACCCAAGGAACGGGCCACCGGAGAGAACTTCGGGTTAAAGCTATAGAGGGCGCCGAAGGTGCTGTAGAGCGGAGAATTCACGCCGTACTTGACCGTGTTGCCATCCAGGTCCGTATTGAGGATTCGCTGAGCGAAGAAGCTCGGGGACTGGGCAGCGTTGTTGAACCAGGCGCTATCGTTACGGATGATGTTTCCAAGAAGCTTTACGCCCCAAACTTCCGTCTTGTAGCCGGCATTGAGGGTGGCGAGAATGGCCATGCCCGATTCCTTGGAATCTTCAATGAGTTCTTCACCAGGAACGGTTTCGCCATTTTCATCTTGCACGAAGGTCGGCGTATGCGTATAGACCTTGTCATTAGACATTGCGACTTCGGCCACGAGATCGAGCGTAAGGTTCTTGTTGCCCAAGAATCCGGCGACATCGCCACCGACGCGGCCGCTCACGACTAGAGTCTGCTGAGCGTCCAGGTCGTAGGGATTAATCGGTTCGCGAACGTAGTCATTCATGAGTTTGTTTTCTTCATGGCGATCCGTATAGGTGAACGAATCCTCGTCATCGAAAATGAACATTCCCGTCGCACCGACATAGAGGTTGCGGTTCAGGGGAAGCATTTCGAAGTTACCCGCGGCAAGCCACTTGTCCATGTTGGACGCCTGCGTGGCACCCGGCATGGCGGCGTTCGTCATCACGTTGCCTTCGGCACCGCTGAAGTCGAGAACCGCAGCGCGGTTCAGGCGGGCCATCAAGGCTTCGGCACGAATTTCACCGACGCTCGTGTTGGGCATCATGCGGAACTGGAGGTTTACACCCTGGAGGTTCCTCTGGTTCCCTTCGATGAACTGGGACTTCTGGGCCATGTGGCGCTGACGTTCAAACACCAGCGGTTCGTACATGATGTCGACCGTGGGCAGGAACAACGTCAGAGGCGTGTATTCCTGACGGAAGTCACCGACAATCCAGTAGAAGGACTTGCCGATATTGCCTTCGACGTTAATCCAGGCAACCGAGATGCTCTTGGCGGCCGAGGCGAAGTATTCCTGCATACCCGCTTCGAGGCGCATGGTCGCATTGGCGCGCACGTTTTCGTACGGGCGGAAGTGGAAGTCCAAGTCGGCAGTAACGAATTCGTCCTTTTCGACATCGGGCATCATTCTCTTCACGGTACCGTCTTGGTCACTATCGAAGTAAGTGGCCTGGGCCACACCACGGATAGAACCGCCCAGTTCCAGGCCGCGCTTCGCGTTGATGGAATCAACCTTGCTTTCCAACAAATTCTGGTTGTCTACTACCGGGGAAGCGGCGCTAGCCACCGTTGCGGCAAGGAGGGCAAACAAAGATCTTTTCATTTTCATATTCATTTTTAGCTACCCCTCTTAGAACCAGACCTTGGTTTCTGCTGCAATGTAATGGGAATGCCAATCATTTTCAGAAATCAATTCGTCAGAATGGGTCATGAACTTATAACGGACATGGAGGCCGGCACGTTCGGCGAAGTCCCAGTCGAAACCGCAACCGAAGGCCGTTTCAAGATAGTTGATAGGAGCCTTTTCGAAGTAGCTCGTATTGTACATATCGAACAGGTCAGACGTCTTGCCGACCGTCACCGTGGGGCTGACCGTGCGGTAGGCGTATTCGGAACGGAACGTTTCCATACCGATGATGCCTACGACGTGGAACTTCGGGTGTACGGCGATAGACGGTTCAAACTGCGTGTAGAAGCTCCAGAGGAGCATGTCCGACTGCGACTCGCTGTAGGCGATCGGAGCGAACGACGTAGAAAGTCCGGAGAGTGCCGCATAGAGGGTCATCATGATGGTGCGGTCCGTACCGAGCCAGCCACCGATGTCGTAACCACCCATGAAGGAGAGGTAAGAAGACCACTTGGTATGGGCCGGGGCTTCGTCTTCCTTAGCCTGTTCGGCATCTTCGTAAGCCACGAAGGATTCCCAGAGTTCCCACGTTCCACCGTAGAGACCGCCCTGCTGGCGGTACTGCTTGATGCCCTTTTCAGAACCGACCATCACGCCGGAACGGGCGATATAGCCGGCATGGTCGGCGTTACCGGAGTCCGCAATGAAGAGCGGCTTGTGCTTGGTCCAGGAATTGGAGGATTCCCACATGTTACGGCCGTTCAAGCGGTAGTTGAACCAAACGACGTCCTGGCCTTCTTCAATCTGGCGGTGCTGGCCGTACTGCAAGTCGAAGTAACCGCGGTTGAAGGTCGGTTCCAACTTGAAGTTGATACCGGCCATGTTCGGGGTGTAGCGGAGCGAACCACCGTTCAGGAAGGCTTCGTCCCTACGCCAGCTGGCAAAGCGAGACGGGTTAGTCAGAGAGTACGGAGAGTAGAAGTCCTTCTGGAAGAAGGAGGCTTCCACCGTCATGGGCCAGCCCTCGACGTACTTGCTCTGGGCCTTCACGTACACGCCCACCTGCGGTGTGTTGATTTTAGATTCGTAAGCATCTTCAGAGAAACCAGACGCCGGGTTGGCCTTGTTATAGCCATTCACCTCGGAAGACTGGTAGAACTTGATAGAGTCCGTGATGCTCAAGCCCACATCGGCCATCAAGTACAGCTTCGGGGTAACATTGCCCTTAATATCAATAGAAGCCACATGCGTATTCAGTTCGACCGGAGTAGAATCAGCGCCATAGTAGGTTCCACCGTAGTTAACCCACTGCCTGAGGAATTCCGGTTCGTAAATGATGCCCTTGTCGAAGACCACGCCCATATAGTTGAGGCCGAGCGTCAGGTTGTCGGCAATCTTTTCCTTGGCAATGCGGCCATGGTAGACCGAGCCTCGCATATCGTAACCACCGGACATTTCCAGTTCGCCCGGCTGGCCGCCGTACATGCGCAGACCGTCGCGGGTACCGATATCGGCATCGGCCGGCTGGGACACCATGAACTGCGCCTTCATGTTGAAGGGCAGCTGGTAGAAGTTCGCGAAAACGCCACCGAAGCTACGGTTCGTCCAGAAGGCGCGGCCGCCTTCCTTCACCGGCTTGAAGACCTTTTCCTTATAATAGGTACTCACCGTCTTTTCGTCTTCGAACAGTTCGTACTGCCAGGCGAAGCGCGGGGCCGTTTCACGTTCCCACATGGTCAAGGGGGACGCGTTCGCCCAGATAACGCCGCCTGCGGTCACGTAGGCACCGAAGACGCCAGCGCGGATATCCACGCCGAAGTTCATTTCTTCGTTGATGGTCGAAGAGAAGTAGTCGGTAGAATGGTCGTAAAGGACACGGTCATCGTTCGTAGAAGCACCCGTCGGCTGCGATCCCAGGTAGTTGGAATACAGGCCGGAGAGGTCGAACGGGAAGCTCATGGATGTCCACAAGGTCATGTAGGAGTTGGGCATCGCCACGACGTTCATGTTGAGGACGGCGTCCACGGCGGTGCGGGCCATATCGTTACGGACCCAGGGGCTCCTTTCGGAATAGTGGAAATTCTTGAGACGGAATGCCATGTAGCCGGAGACCGCGAGCGGCAGGTCGTCCTTGCCCATTATGGTCGATTCCATATTTCCGGAAAGGGTGTCCAGGGAGGCATGGATGGAATCCAGCTGCATCTGGGGCGTAATAGCCCACGAAGCTCCAATGCAAGAAGCAAGAAGAATCGATGTTAACTTTTTATGCATAAAATCCTCTATACCCTCTTAAATCTCGTTGCGGAACGGGTAGTTGGCCGGGCCTTCGTACGGCTTGCCGTGTTTCTTGATGACGACGTCGTCGATCCAGACCTTGAAGGATTCGTTCTCATCCTTGCGGACTTCGAGACGGAAACCCTTGAAGTTGCTCCAGCTGAAGGGAAGCATCACTTCACGCGTGTTCTTGGCGTCCCAGTACACACCGGTCATGCCGAACAGCTTGAGGGGGATGCTGAAGTGCTTCCATTCGGTAGTGATTTCGCCGAGGCTCTTGGAACGGAGCTTCACCTGCAGGGATTCGCCACCGCTCTTCACACCGTCGTCCACCAGCACGAACAGGGCGTTTTCGCCGCCCTTCGCGCCCTTGATCCAGAACTCGAGGACGCCTTCCTCGAGGTACGGGGTCAGGTCGACGGAACCGGCGATACAGATAGCCACACCGGAATAGTCGCTAGCGATAAGTTCAATTTCCATAGAAAGGGCACCTTCCATGGCGTACTTGTCGGTGAGGACCGGTTCGGGGTTTTCACGCGGGTACTGGTAGGTGTATCCACCGCCACGGGGAATGGCTTCGCGCATCACAACGCTTACCACGTCCTTATCGGGACGGAAAGGTTTACCTTCTTTGGTGACAAAACGAGCCTGGTCACGGTCGCGATAATCGCTGAAGCCGTAGCCGGCAAAGGACGATGAAACAAGAAGCAGCGCTCCTAGAGTGCACTTCCAAATGGCTTTTTTGAGATTTCCATTCATAATCGATAAAACTCTCCAAATTCGGATAGGCTATAATATAACTTGTTTTTGAAAGGTCTGGGTCCGGTCCATGACAAAAAAAAGACCCAATCGTGAGAAAAAAATGAAAATACAAGTTTTTTTGTTTATTTTTGAGTTTTCAAGTGTATACACTTTATTTTTTTCAATCTGCTATGTATAAATATTTTTGTATATGTTTGTAAAAGGAAACAATTCACGAGGAATTCCATGAAACTGAATAAAATTTTGCCCCTCGCCCTGTGCGCCTTTTTCTTTGCCTGCGATAGCGGAAGCAAGCCTACCGTAGCCGAAGATGACGGGACCAATAACGGCGAAGATGAAATTCATGCCGTCGCCGTCGACTATTCCAAGGGCCGTGCCATGAACAAGAGGCTCGGCAAGGGCATCAACCTTGGCAACTCCTGGGATTCAGACGGTACGGGATCCAACGGCGACTGCGGTTGGAGCAACTGCATCAAGGACGAATACTTCGAGATTATCGCGAAGGCCGGTTTCAATTCCATCCGCCTCCCCGTCCGCTGGCAGACGGATTCCGACTACGGTTCCCATACCGTAGACCCCGACAAGCTGGCAGGCGTCAAGGAAGACATCCGCCTCGCCATCAGCCACGGACTCGCCGTCGTTCTCGACTTCCACCACTATATAGAGCTTTCCGCGTACGGCAGCGACTACGTCAAGGGCGACTCCCTTGAAAGCGCCAAGTACCTCAAGGAAAAGAACCACTTCGCCGCCCTTTGGGAACAAGTGGCCGAGGAAATGGACAAGGAATTCCCCGATTCCCTCCTGGTATTTGACATCTTGAACGAGCCCACGATTCCGGAACCCAATGTCGTCAGCGAGCTTCTCATGGCCGGCTACGAAGCCATCCGCAAGCACGCCAAGGGCAAGACCATCATGTTCGAAGCCTACCATGCCGCGAAATTTGCCGACCTCGCCACGCTCAAGCTCCCGCAAGACGGCAACATCATCTTCAGCGGCCACTACTACGAACCGTATAGCTACAGCCACCAGGGCCACAGCGACCAGTACAAATGCAAGGGCGACGATGCCTTCGCCATCACTGCAGGCGCCGACTTCAAGTCTTATGTAATCACCGCCAAGAAGTACTATCCGGACAAGAACGGAGGTTTTATCCCCATGAACATGGGTGAATTCGGAATTTCCGGACAGACCGGCCCCTGCCGCGAAAAGGGACCCAGCGACAAGTACAAAGCCATCTGGGCCCGCGACGTTATCAAGGCCGCAGAATCCTTCGAAATTTCATGGCACTACTGGGGCTTTGCCGGTGTCGGCGGTTTCGAGGCCTACAACAAGCAAGGCGGCACCTGGTACCCGGGATTCCCGGAAGCCTTCGGTCTCAAGGCCGAATAAGGCTACCGCCCCAACGATCGTCGAAAAAGGCTCGGAACAAGGGTTCCGGGCCCTTTTTCAATTCTTCGACAACTTCGGCGACGGGGCGCCCGCTGCGGTAAAGCATGCGGTAGGCGCGCTGCAGGTTCACAATGCGTTCTTCGGGGAATTCTTCAGGGTGCAAGCGCAAGGCATGCAGGTTCAGCGCGCCGTAGCGAATCGGGTTGCCGGACGCCTTCACGCACGGAGGCACATCGCGGTCCACCTTGTGCGTACCGCCCACAAAAGCGTAGGCGCCCACCTGGTTCCTCTGCTGGATTCCCGTCACGCCGCCAATAGTCGCATACTCGCCGATGCGCACATGGCCTCCCAGCTGACAGCTGTTCGCTATGACCGCGCCCCTGCCGATTTCACAATCGTGGGCGATATGCGAATACGTCATGATCAGCACCTTGTCGGCCACACGGGTGCATCCGCCGCCTTGGACCGTCCCGCGGTTCAGCGTGCAGTACTCGCGGATAATGCAGTCTTCGCCGATTTCAAGACGCGTAGGCTCGCCGCCGTACTTCAAGTCTTGCGGCGGGGCGCCGAGAACGGCACCGTCAAAAACGTGGGTCCCCTTGCCGATGGATACACCGCCGTACACGTGGACGCGGGATTCAAGAATAACGCCTTCGGCAATTTCCGCACCGGCGTCCACAAGGCACCACGGGCCAATAACAGCGGACTCGTGGACGTTGGCTTGCGGGCTTACGAATGCGGACGGGTGAATCATGGGCGAGAATATAGAAATCGCGGCCCAGGATTGCATCTCTTTTTCTGGCGTTTAACGCCTACTTGTTATAAATCGCTTCAAGCGCTGCGGCGAGGTAAGCGAGCGGGGCGTTCCAGTTGATGGCCACCTCGTTCGTCGCGTAGCTGCAGCGGTTGTCGATGTAGGCAAGCGCCGGCTTGTCGGCAGCGGCATAGTTCGGGCACTTCCAGCTTTCCTTGCCGTCGAGGTTGATGTCCTGCTTGCCGAGGTGCGGGCCACCCACGAGCATGCCGGGCACCGGATCGTCTACGAAGTCGGATTCGCTCGGACGGTGGTGCGGGTTGTGCGGGCTGCGGTAACCGAATCCCGTGACGTAGGTAATATCGTGCGGGTTCTTGCCGAGCAGGTAATCGAGGCACTGCTGGGCGCCATCGATGTAACTCTTGTCGCCGGTAAGCAGGTACGCATGCACCAGCACGATTCCGTTGTTCGCCATCGCGCTGTTAGAACCCCAGTTCCAGCTCCACGGGAAAGCGGGCAGGCGGTAGGCGCTCGTATCGCCCACGGCACGCAGGTTGTTCGCCTCGTTCAGTACCACCTTCTTCGCGGCAGCAACCAACTCGGCATCAAAATCCGCGGAATCAAGCGCCACGCGGAACGCCGCAAGCATGTTCACGTCGCCCCACCAGGCGCCATTCGCAGTAAAAGCATTCGCCTTCAAGTCATTCAGGTATTCGCCCGCCGCCTTGTCCGCCTTCGCTCCGGCAACCGCTTTCGCGCGGTACAGTTCCGCGGCCGCCCAGCGGAATTCGTCCTTGCCGTTCTCGTCACCGGGGGCGTAGCTGCCCGTCTGTACGTCATCGGGCTGCTTGTAGAAGGCTTCCGGATTCTTCTTCGCCCAGGCGTAAGCCTTCTCGGCCGCCTTGAGCATCTTGTCGGCATAAGCCTTGTCGACATTCGCGTAGACGACGCTCGCCTGCGCCATCACCGCGGCAAAATCAAGCGTCGCCGTCACGTTCTTGATAATCGCATAGCGCAAGGCTTTGTCGTTTTCGGGCATCACGCTACCGCTGAACTTGAGCGTCGAAACCTTGTGGTAAACGCCGCCGTCCTTGTCTTGCATGGTAAGCATCCAATCGAGGTTATAGCGCACCTCTTCCAAGAGCTCCGGGTACTTCGGGAACTCGCGCGGGATGTTCCAGGTAAGCGAATCCGCATACTTCGGGAAATGCTCGTAAATCTCGAGCAGCGTAAAAACGGTGATGCCGGAGTTCACGATGTACTTGCCGTAATCGCCCGCATCGTACCAGCCGCGCGCCGACTTGATGGTCTTTCCGGCACCCTTGCCGCCTGTAGCCTTGTCGGTACCGTAAATAATGACCTTGTCGTCTTTGTGGCCAGCGGCGCGCGCCCACTTGCCCGCATACTGCGGCTCGAGCGCCATGCTCGAACGCTGGTAGTAGAACCACTTGAGGCTCGCCTTCACCAGTTCATCGTAGACATTCTTGCCCACCACAATCGGGGTCCCCACGTATTCGCCACCGCGAAACAGGCGGTAGGTACCGGGCTTCTTTACCGCCGAAATATCGAAGGTCTGCACCTCTTCGCCGCTGTATTCCCAGTCGTACACATCCGGGGCCTTAATCTTTAACACCGTCTTTCCGGAAAGGTCCCGGACCTCGAGCCCATTCGCGTCGCTCCCGGGGAAAACGACCGTCTTTTCGGCATCGGGGGCAAAGCCCAGCTGGTTCACCAGGGGAGCGGCAAACGCAGTAGCTACAGAAAAAGAGATGGCGGCAGGAACCGCCAAGGAAAAAGCGCTTTTAAAGGTATTCATACCCAGAATATACCTAAAAAAGCCCCCGCATGAGGGTGAGCCCCGTCAATTTCTGTTTCCTGGAATAAACAAAAAACGGCAAAAATAATAAAGCCCGGCTCTCCTCCTTGAGCCGGGCTTCCGTCTACTCCGCCACCTCCTTCTAGCGGCGGATAGACGCCCCCTATTTTTTGGCGATTCGCCTAATTAGTCAGCCACCAAGACGGTATCCATCACGCAAACCTGTTCGCCGGCATCGCCGTCATTGCCATCTTGGCAGGTGCTACGGACCGCACTGAACGCCATTTCCACGCCCACTTCGGTGGTCATCTTGTACATCGTAAAGACCTGCGTATTCGACTGGCCGTCCGCATGGACAATCGTGAGGTGCAATTCGTCGCCCTCTGCCACATAGGTATACTGGGCCGGATCGCCGAAAGCATCCTTGCGGGTAAAGTGCCACGTGCTCACATCGTTCCTGACCAAACCTTCGCACGGATCAGCCGTAGTGCACTTCTCCTTTATTTCGTACTTCGGGCCGCTCGAGCTGCTAGGTTCTTCGACAACGGAAGAACTGGACAAAACAACATCTTCGACAACGGAACTAGAAGAAACACGCGGGTTGTCGAAGCCGGGCACGTAATCGATACCGCAATCCATATCGTAAATCAAGCTACCGTATACCCAGCCGCCTTTGCCATCGCAAACGCCATAGCCCAGGTCATTCAGGAACACGCCCTTGCACTTGTTGGCCGCCCCGCAGGTATAGGCCTGCAAATCGACAAACGAGTCAAGCGAATCCGGCAAAGTCGTAGCATCATTTCCGTTAAGATTGTTTTTGGTTTCTTCTTCGCAACCCAAATTATCAATCAAGCTACCGTATACCCAGCCGCCTTTGCCATCGCAAACGCCATAGCCCATATCCCTAACGTACACACCCTGGCACTTAAGGGACGCTCCGCAGTTATAGGCCTGCAAATCGACAAACGACTCAAGCGTATCCGGCAAGACCGTCGAGCCTTCATCATTAAAATTGGACGAAGTGTCGTCACCGCAGGCAAAAAACACCGCGGCAGCAATGCTGCAAGACGCAAGCAGTGTTTTGTTCATAAAGTATTTCATGTCCAGCTCCTTTTTGATTTCACGTATAACTTATAAATACCCCTTTTCAAAATCAATGCTCACACGCCCGCATTTCAATCCTTTTTTTTCAAATATGCCCTCCTTTTTAGGGGTCAAAATTCCATATGAAACAAAATGTTTCATATAGGCTTACGTAACCTTTTTGTACGTTTCATTTTTTCATTTTTTCCCTCAACAAAAGTGTTTTTTCTCTTTACAAACGAATGTGCCGATTTTAAATTACGGGGTAGAAACAACTTAAACCTCACACAAAGGAAACAAACATGAAAAAGATCATCCTCCTCGCCGCTGCAGTCCTCATGGCCGCAAGCGCATCTTTCGCTCAGTTCAACCTTGGTGGCCGCGCTGCCATCAACTTCGGCACCGTTTGGGGCGACAATACCGAAGATGTTCCTTGGGGCTTCGGCTTTAACGCCGGTCTCGCCACCAAGATTGGCATCAACGACATGTTCGCCGTCGCTCCCGAAGTGACCATCGATCTGCGCCGCTCCTCCGACGCTGTCATCACCTGGTCCACCTGGGCAATCGACATTCCGGTGCTCGCCCGCATCAACCTGATGCCGGCCCTCTACCTCGAAGTTGGTCCGCAGTTCGCCATCATCCTGAGCTCCGAAGCTGAAATGGATTACATCCTCGGCACGACGACCATCAACTACGGTGATGCCGATATCCTCAACACCTTCGAAATCGGTCTCGCTGCTGGCGCTGGCTACTCCATCACTCCGAACCTCGACGTGAACTTCCGTCTCGCTCTCGGCTTCACCTCCATCCTCGACGACAGCAAGAACGACGACTTCGAAGAAGCCGACATGGAAGCTGCTGATGCCGATGCCGATGACTTCGCCGCTGCCTTCAACAGCTTCGACGACATGATGAACTCCTCCCTGGAAGACAACAGCGCCTCTGCTGCCGGTGGCAAGGTCAAGAACCTCCAGTTCCAGGTTGGCGTGACCTACTGGTTCATGTAATCTGCAAAGATACTCCTGACGCATGACTCGGAGAGCCCGCGCAAGCGGGCTCTTCGCTTTTTTATAGGCAGGATTTTATAGGCCGTACTTGACAGGGCAAAAAAAGAACCCGGCTCCGGAGAGTCGGGTTTTCTTAATGGCGCCCCCGGAACAAGTCCGGGGTGACATCATGTTACTTCTTGCTGCGGTGGCTGTTCTTGATCCATTCGGTCTTGTGGACTTCCGGGATATCGTCGAGCAGGCGGAGCGTATGCGGTTCGGTCGTGTTGTCGAGCACCTCGGCAGGAGTACCCTGGTTTACGATACGACCATCGTGCATAATGAAGATACGGTCAGAAACGTAGTTGGCAAGGCCGATATCGTGAGTCACGAACACCACGGTCATCTTGAGCTCGTCTTTCAACTTGCGGAGGTAATCGAGGATGTTGGCGCGCACGCAGGCGTCCACCATGGAGGTGGCTTCGTCGGCAATCAGCACCTTCGGACGGAGCGCGAAGATACGGGCGAGCAACATACGCTGCATCTGGCCACCCGAAAGTTCGAACGGGTACTTGCCTTCGATATCGGCAGGCGTCACGTTCACAGCCATCAGGCCTTCGTCCACGCGGCGGCGGATTTCTTCCTTGCTGGGCTTGTTCTTCAGGATGTTCAGGGAATCTTCAAGCTGGCTACGGATGGTAAAGAACTGGTTGAAGCAACCGAACGGGTCCTGGAAAACGGACTGCACTTCGTTCCAGTGGGCCTTCAAGTTCGTAATCCTGTGGTCGCGATAGAGGAACTGACCGCGCGTCGGCTGGTAAAGGCCGAGCATGATCTTGGCGAGCACGGACTTTCCGCAACCGGAACCGCCCACGATGGAGATGAATTCTTCGTCATAGATATCGAAGGAGACATCCTTCACGGCCTGCTTCAGAGACTTGCCAGCACCGAAATCCTTGCTGATACGCTTGGCAGAAAAAACAACGGGCTTATCACTTAGCATAGTCGCACCTCACATCGCGATCACCGACAACGCGGAGATTCTGAGTATTCTTCTTGCAATCCGGGCAGGCCTTGCTGCAACGCGGTGCAAAGCGGCAGCCCACAATCTGTTTCTTGAGGCTCGGAGGAGCGCCTTCGATAGCCACCGGGTGGCGGCCACGCTGGCTCGCTTCGGTACTGAGCATAGCGCCCATCAGGGCCTGCGTATACGGGTGACGCGGGTCCTTCACGACCTGTTCCGCGGTACCCTTTTCCACGAATTCGCCGGCGTACATGATGGCGATATTGTCGGCCACGTGGTACAGCAGCGGAAGTTCGTGGGTAATGAAGATCATCGTCGAGAAGATGCCCTTGTCAAGCAAGTCAAAGATCATCTTGATCACTTCCTTCTGGGTAGACACGTCCAGAGCGGAAGTCGGTTCGTCGGCAATCACCATCTGCGGGTTCAAAAGCGTCGAGATACCGATCACGGAACGCTGGCGTTCACCGGCGGTCAGCTGGATCGGGTAAGAATCGAGCACGCGCTTCGTGTCCATGCCGAACAAGTCGAAACGTTCGCAAAGGCGGTCGTAGATTTCCTTGTGGTCGAGCTTCTTGCCCGGCTGCTGGTGGGCAGCAATCACGTCGGCGGCGATGTCCTTGATTTTACGCACCGGGTTCAAGGCGTTGAACGCACCCTGCGGAATCATGGAGACCTTCTGAGCGAGAACGTTCGCACGGACATCCTCGATCTTGCGGTTCATCAGGGATTCCATCTTCGTGCCGTTCCACACGCGCACGTCGCTCTTGCCTTCGGGGTAGAGCGGCGGGATGCACATGCCCATAAGGCCGGACACGAGCGTGGACTTACCGCAACCGGATTCACCGGCGATGCCGAGGATTTCGCCCTGCTTCATGGAGAAGCTGACGTTCGTCACGGCGTGGGTCTTGTCGCCAAAGCGCCCAAGGTAATAAAGGCTGAGGTTTTCTACTTCAAAAACATTTTCAGACATTTCGTTACCTCTTACTTGCGCAGGCGCGGGTTGAAGACGCCTTCCATAGAAGTGTTGATCAGGTAAAGGGCGAACACCGTCAGGGTGATGATGATGGTTGCCGGCAAGAAGGCAATCCAGATACCACCGGAAAGGGCGCCGTTATCCTTGGCCTGGTTCAAGATGATGCCGAGGCTCGTGGAATCCAGAGGACCAAGGCCGATCATGGAGATGGAAGCTTCGGAAAGGATACCGGAAGACACCTGCATGATGAACACCATGAACACGTAAGAAAGCAGGTACGGAAGCACATGCTTCAAGACAATCGTAAGCGTAGAAGCACCGTTGATGCGGGCAAGCGCGATGTGGTCGCGGCTACGCAGCGAAGACGCCTGGGCACGCACGGCACGGGCAGACCAGCTCCACGCGGTAAGGCCGATGATAAGGCCGATAAGCGTGAGAGAGCGGCCGTCCTTCACAGCGGAGCTGATGAGCACGAGAATCACGAACTGCGGAATCACGATAAAGATGTTCGTGAGCATGTTCAAGACTTCGTCGATCCAGCCGCCACGGAAACCGCCGAACAGACCGATAAGCACACCGATCGTCGTAGCGATCACGCCAGCCACGAGACCCACGTAGAGCGAAGAACGGAGGCCTTCGATCAGCAGGGACACATAGTCACGGCCGAGGTGGTCGGTACCGAGCAGGTGGTCGGCACTGGAACCGGCATAGGGGCCAGCCATCATATCGCGGGCATTGATATCCACATGATAGAAGAGAGGTCCGAAAAGGGCGATCAACAGCGTGATGATAAAGATACTGACACCGATGACGAACATCGGGGACTTGAGAAGATTTCTAAGAAGTTTACCCATGATTACTTACCTCCCATCTGGAGACCGGCCTTGACGCGCGGGTCAAAGACGGCAATCAAAACGTCGACAGCGAAGTTAGCAACGAGCACGCAGGTCGAAATCATGAGCGTGCAGCCCTGGATCGTCGCGTAGTCGTTCTGCTGGATGGCGGTAAGCATCGCCATACCGAGGCCCGGGTAAGAGAAGATCATTTCGGTAATGAGGGCGCCGCCCACCATCGCACCGAGGCTCTGGGCAAGGCCAGTGAGCTGCGGGAGCATAGCGTTGCGGAACACATAGCTAATAATCTTGCCTTCGCGGAGACCGAGCCACTTGGCATACTTCATGTAATCGGTACCGAGTTCGTAAATGGACATGGAACGCATACCCGTCGCCTGGCCCGAAAGAAGAATCGGGAACACCGAGAAGAACGGCAGGACGTAGTAGAACCCGACGCTCTTGATGCAGTTCCAGTTGAACTGGAGTTCCGGGATATCCGGGCTGTAGGCGCCCATGGCCGGGAACCAGCCGAGAGTGATGGAGAAGAGCGCCACCAGGAGCATACCGAACACGAAGAACGGCACACCGTTCAGGAACATGGCGCACGGGAAGAAGACCTTGTCAAAGATGCCGCGCTTGTAGGCAGCGAAAGCACCGAGAAGGTTACCCACGATCCAACCGAGGATAATGGTCGGAGCCTGGATAGCAAGGGTCCACGGGAGGGATTCCTTGATAATCTCGATAACCGGCTTCGGGTACTGGCTGTAAGACAAGCCGAGGTCACCCTTGAACACGTTGCTTATGTAGACAAAGAACTGGGAGAGGCCCGAAGCGAGCTTCGGATCGGACTTCAGCACCGGTTCGTCCACCATGACAGTATCCTGATGTTCGGCCTGGACCTGTTCCATGACGGGAATCTGTTCGACCTTCGCGACCTTCTTCTTGGTAGCGGGATCCTTTTCCATCACGGGCTTACCCTTCTCGTCGAGAACCGGCTTCTCTTCGAACACCGGGTTGCCGGCTTCGTCAACCTTCTGGCGTTCGATCATCTTCGGCGAACCATCTTCGTTCACCTCGAGGACGGTCTTCAGCACCAAGGCACCGTTTTCGGTCTTCGGCACCTTCACCGTCTTCATCTGTCCATTCTCGTCGAGTTCGGGCTCATAGATAACGTTGCCCTGATCGTCGAGAGCGGCCATACCGAAGGCCTTCAGGAGGGTTTCCTTCTTAAGCTTCGCCTGTTCGGGAGAAAGGCCCTGAGCGGCCTTACCCATGATGATGTCCACGGGGTTGTTTTCACCCATACGAGGCAGCGTGAAGTTAATAGCGACAGCTACGACAAACGTCAGGAGGTACCAGAATGCCTTCTGAAGGACATAGCGCAGCATAGGATACTGTTTAAGCATTTATAGTCCTTTTATTTCTTTTATTACTTGGCGAGCTTGAGGCTCCAGAGAACCTTCGTGCCCGAAGCGATCCACGGGAGCTGGGCCGGAGCGTAAGCATTCTCGGCAGACGGCCAGTTGGTCCACACGCGGTCGCTGAATTCGTAATACTGTTCCGGGAGGTAGGCAAGCGGAATAGCCGGCTGGTCTTCCATGAAGATCTTGTTCAGTTCACGGTAGGCTTCAGCCTTCTTCGCGTCGTCCGTCATGAGCGGGATTTCGGCGAGGAGCTTGTCCACTTCGGGGCGGAATTCCTTGGTGCCCGGCTGGTTGTAACGGCCAATGTTGGTGCCGGCCCAGTCACCGAGCTTCTGCCAGTCACGGCTAGACATGACTTCGTTGAAGCGGCTCCACGGGAGAGACGGGGAAACGTCGGCAGTCGGCTTGTGCATGATGAGGTCGAAGTTACCCGTACCCATGGCCGGCCAGTACTGACCGCCGTCCACGAAGCCTTCACGAATATCGATACCGGCCTTGCGCATGCCTTCGACAGCGATGTTCACGATAGATTCCCAGTCGGTCCAGCCGGCCGGAGACGTGATGAAGAGGGTCGGGATCTTTTCGCCCTTGGCATTTTCCATGTGGTCGAGAGAACCGTCATCCTTGAACACGGACTTGTAACCAGCTTCGGTAAGCATGGCCTTCACGGTGTTGAGGCGTTCGGCTTCGTCGGTGATAGAGAGGTTCACGCCAATCTTCTGGTCTTCGGCATTGATGTACTTGCCTTCGAGGTTGGTCGGCATGATAAGGCCCGGCTGCAGCTGAGAGGTGTAACCGGAAAGGGCGAACTGACGGATAGCGTTGTAGTCGATGGCCGTAGCGAGGGCGCGACGGAAGCGCTTGTCGTTGAGGGGTTCCTTCTCGTTCAACCAGGTATGCACGCCAGCGCTCTTGAGGTCGCCGATACGGGGAATGAAGGACATGGAAGCGTCGAGTTCACCCTTACGGAGAGCGATGGTGTTGTGTTCGTTGCTCTTGTAGATCGGGTGGACGATGTACTTCGGAGCCGGGAGCTTGCCTTCGTGGAGGGCCGCGTTGCCCCAGTAGTCGTCACGACGTTCGAGGATAATCTTGTTCGCAGAGTAGTCCTTGATGGTGTACGGGCCAGAAACGACCGGGTTCTTGTCCATCATGAGCTTCTTGACTTCGTCGAGGCCCTTTTCGGCAACGAGCGGCTCAAACACGTGGGCCGGGACGATGCGGATCGCCTGGAGCAGGTCGCGCACGGAAAGCGGGTTGTTACGCTTGTCCTTGGCCACGATGAAGGAAATACGTTCGACAACAGGTGCATCCTCTGCTGCCGGTTCGGCCTTGACGGTGTCCACATGGATTGCAGAAATCTGTTCGGTGGTGTTGATGGAACCATTGGCGAAGATGAACTTCACGTCGTTGGAGTTCACCTGCTTGCCGTCGCTCCACTTGGCAGCCGGGTTCAGGTCGACCACGATACTGTCGTTGTTGGAGAGTTCTTCGACAAGGTGACCAAGAAGGTCTTCAATCTGGCCATTCAGGGTGTTATAGGTAACGAGCGGTTCGTAAACGAGGTTGAAGCGACCGCCAACAGGCCATGCGGCCATCCAGCTTTCAGCAAGCGGGTTGAACGTAGCGGGAGCACCCCACTGCTGGCCGGAGAGGTAAAGGGTTTCCTGGCGCGGAAGAGCGCCTTCGGCGGCTTGCTGCTGTTCGCCACCACCGCACCCAAAAAGGGCGCCCGTTGCCGAAATAACGACGGCAGATTTGAAAATAGATTTCATTCCAATCATTGGTCGGCATTTGGAAAATAGCGTTTACATAGCAAAACACGCTTTCCGAAGTTTACGAAAGTTTACAAACCGCCCCGGCATTCCCATCGCCGGCACCCCCTCCGTCATACCGGAACCGCCCACCGCATTACGGCCGCCCGGGTACGGCGACCTCCCCCATCGAGCCCGGGTTTAAGGCGAGCCCGCGACCTGTTTAGAACCGGCCCCCGCTGAATTTAGGACAAACTAACTTTCGCGGACAAGCACAAAAAAAGAAACCGCCCCGGTTGGGACGGTTCCTCTGAGTAACTCTAATGGTTTAGAAAATTACTTCTTGCACTTGCAAGCTTTCTTGCAAGCGGGCTTCTTAGCGGCCTTGGCACCCTTGCGCGGGTCACCGGCATAGACGGCAGCCTTGCCGAGTTCTTCTTCGATGCGGAGGAGGCGGTTGTACTTGCACACGCGGTCCGTACGAGAGAGGGAACCCGTCTTGATCTGGCCAGCGGCA
>CACXKY010000036.1 GCA_902768325.1 Fibrobacter succinogenes | reverse complement strand
CAGCAAGTTCTTGTACTTTTCATCAGGGATGGAAAGTTCGCGAACGTAGAGGTTCACGCCAGCCACGTTGATGCCACCGTTCAAGAGTTCGGCAGCGGCAAGCGTTGCAAGTTCCAGCTTCACGGACTGCAGGCTCTTTTCGAGATTCTGCGTCTTGGCGAAGCTCTGCTGAATGCGGTCGAGAACTTCGGCATCCTTGCAGCGGAGCTGTTCGCGGAGGGCAGTCAGGATGTGCGTGCCAGCGCGGAGCAGCGAGAGTGCGCCACGGCCAGAAACGGCTTCGATACGGCGCACGCCAGCGGACACGCTCGATTCGCTAATAATCTTCACGAGGCCGATGTTACCGGTGTTCTGCACGTGCAAGCCGCCGCAGAGTTCCTTGGAAAATTCTTCGTTGGCGCAGCCCATCTTCACGACGCGGACTTCGTCGCCATACTACGCCCATCACCTGGGTGTTGACCGGCAGGCATTCCATGACCTTCGCGTTCACGATGTCTTCCACCTTCTGGATTTCTTCGGCGGTCATCGCGTTGAAGTGGCTGAAGTCGAAGCGGAGGAGTTCGTTCGAAACAAAGCTACCCTGCTGTTGCACGTGAGTGCCGAGCACTTCGCGGAGAGCCGCCTGCAGCAAGTGAGTGGCGGAGTGGTTCTTGCGGATATCGTTACGGCGGTCGTTGTCGACGGTCGCCATGAACACGGCACCCATCGTCTCTTCGTTGGCCGTACCCTTCTTCACCTTACCGCGGCAGAGGGCGGTGTCGTTCACCTTCACGGTGTCGAACACGTCAATTTCGAGGTCAGCGGAAACGAGCGTACCCTTGTCGCCGACCTGGCCACCCATTTCGGCGTAGAACGGAGAAGTTTCAAGCACGATGCTGAGCACGCCCTTGTCTTCGCGCCAGCGGACAACCTTCGTTTCGCAAGCGGAAAGTTCATAGCCCACGAACTTGGTGCTTTCTTCGCTGTACTGCGTCCAGCCTTCGGTACCCATCGTGTTGATGCCCTGCTTCATGTTAGCGCGGGCGCGGGCCTTCTGTTCTTCCATGCACTTCTCATAGCCTTCTTCATCGATGAGGAGGCCCTTTTCTTCGGCGAGAATGCCGGTGAGGTCCGGCGGGAATCCGTAGGTATCGTAAAGGAGGAACACCTTGTCGCCCGGAATCTTGTCGCCCTTCTTCAAGTCGGCGGAGATGGCGGCGAAGCGTTCGAGACCGGCGTCCAGCGTGCGGATAAAGCTTTCTTCTTCGCTCTTGATGACGCTTGCGACAAATTCCTTGCGTTCGCGGATTTCCGGGAAGGCATCGCCCATCGTGTCGGCAAGCACCTGCACGAGCTGGCAAATGAACGGCTTCTTCTGACCGAGGAGGCGAGCAAAGCGGCTTGCGCGGCGGAGAATGCGGCGGAGCACGTAGCCACGGCCTTCGTTGCTCGGCAAGGCACCGTCGGCAATAGCGAAAGAAATAGCGCGGATGTGGTCGGCAATCACGCGGTGCGGGGTGCCGGCTTCGCCATCGTTGTACGGAACGCCAGAGAGTTCAGCGATCTTTGCGATAATCGGGGTGAACACGTCGGTGTCGTAGTTGCTGGTCTTGCCCTGCAGAATAGCGCAGATACGTTCGAAGCCCATACCGGTATCGACGTTCTTCGCCTTCAGCGGAATGAGGCTTCCGTCGCTCACGCGTTCGTACTGCATGAACACGTTATTCCAAATTTCAATGTAGCGGTCGTTTTCGCCGTTCACGCCCTTCGGCCTGCGTAGCGAGGTCGCCGCGGTCGTAATGGATTTCGGAGCAGGGGCCGCACGGACCGGTGTCGCCCATTTCCCAGAAGTTGGAGTGAGCGTCGAAGCGCATGATGCGGTCATCCGGGAGGCCGGACACGTCCTTCCAAATCTGCCAGGCTTCGTCGTCGTCCTGGTACACGGTCGCGAACAGGCGTTCCTTCGGGAGCTTCCAAACTTCGGTCAGGAGTTCCCAGGCCCAGGAGATGGCTTCCTTCTTGTAGTAGTCGCCGAAACTCCAGTTGCCGAGCATCTCGAAGAAGGTGTGGTGGTAGTTGTCGCGGCCCACCACGTCGAGGTCGTTGTGCTTACCGGACACGCGGAGGCACTTCTGGCTGTTGCATGCGCGCTTCCAACCCTTCGGATTGTCGCCCAGGAAGATGGCCTTGAACTGGTTCATGCCCGCGTTCGTGAACATGAGCGTCGGGTCGTCATGCGGAACCACCGGCGAAGAACGCACAAAGAGGTGGCCCTTGGATTCAAAGAACTTGATAAAGGATTCGCGCACCTGCGCAGAAGTCATTTTTTCAGCCATAGCTTTACCTTTTGATTTTTACGGCACAAAGATAGCAAATAGCGGCAGAAATTTCTAACTTTGGGCGCCGATGAGCCAATTCTACTCCCAGCGACTGAACTCCTTCGGCACGGCAGGCATCCCGAAACTGGTTTTGCAGTTCTCGGTTCCGGCCATTATCAGCATGCTCGTGAACGCGCTCTACAACATCGTGGACCGTTTTTTCGTGGGTCAGGGCGTTGGAAGCCTCGGTATTGCGGGAATTACGCTGTGTTTCCCCATCTGCCTGTTCATCATGGCCATGTCCATGATGGTGGGCGTCGGCGGCAATACGCTTTTCGCAATCCGGCTCGGGCAAAAGAAGTACATCCAGGCGAGCATCATCCTGAACAATTCGTTCTCGCTGCTCATCATCATGGCAATTCTCGCCTTTACGCTCGGGGAAGTTTTCATGGTCCCGCTACTCAAGCTGTTCGGGGCCAGCGAACAGACACTCCCCGTCGCGAGCAGCTACATGCGCATATTGCTGTGCGGAGCCGTCTTCCAGACGATTGCACCCGGCATGAACCACTTTATCCGCTCGATGGGCCACCCGAAAACCGCGATGTTCCGCGAAATCGTCGGTGCGGTCACGAACATCATCCTCGACTGGATCTTCATCATGAAGTTCCACTGGGGAATCGAAGGCGCCGCCTGGGCCACCATCCTTTCGCAGCTGGTAGCGAGCAGCCTGATTACGCAGTTCTTCGTAAAGAAGGGTACTCCCATCCGCATCCGCTGGCGCCACATGAAGCTCAAGGCCGCCTATGTCCGCAAGATCTACATCCTCGGGCTTCCGCCTTCCGTGATGCAAATCTGCAACAGCCTGATGAACGCCATCCTCGCCTGGAGCCTTACGACCTACGGCAACATCAGCGTCAAGGCGACGAGTTCCCTTTCGGGTGGCGACATGGCGATTTCTGCATTCGGCATCATCAACAGCATCGTTTCCATCATCATCCTCCCGCTGTTAGGGTTCGTCCACGGGACGCAACCGATTATCGGCTACAACTACGGCGCACGGCTCAACAGTCGCGTCAAGGAGACGCTCAAGTTCACCTTCATCTATGCGGGCGGTTTCATGTTCTGCACATGGGCCATCCTCATGTGGCAAGCCGAAGCTTTCGTCGCACCGTTTGCACCGAACGATCCCGAACTCATCAAGCTCTCCGCCTGGGCGATGAGGATCTTCGCCGCAGCGTTCTTCATGATTCCCTTCGGCATGGTATCCGGCAACTTCTTCCAGGGGACCGGCAAAGCCTTCAGGGCGATGTTCCTGAACGCTTGCCGACAGGTGATCCTCCTGATTCCCTTCTTGCTCGTGCTGCCGCATTTCTTTGAACTGCAGGGCGTGTTCATGGCGCAGCCCATCGCCGATACGGGTGCTGCCATCATCGGACTTGCCATGCTTGCGCACGAAATCAAGAAGCTAAAATAGCGCGCCCCATTGGAGCCATGCCGGGCTCAAATGGAGTTTAACTTCATAACCTTTTGACCCTAAAGAAGTTACCCCCTGATTCTTTTTTCAGGGAGTGTAAAAGTGCCTTCGAGAAGTTGTTAAATATACCCGAACGCCCCCCTTCGGATGCACCCCCTTATTTGCTATATTGATGCACAAAAAGAAACATCATGAGCAAGAAGAAAGAGGAAATCATGAACGAAGCATGGAAAGGCTTTGAGACCGGACTCTGGCAAGACGAAATCAACGTCCGCGACTTTATTCAACGTAACTACACCGCCTACGAGGGGGACAAGTCCTTCCTCGCCGGTCCGACCGATGCCACCCAGAAGCTGTGGGACGAACTGCAGAGCCTGCAGGCCGAAGAACGCAGGCACGGCGGCGTCCTTGACATGGACACCGATATCGTCTCGACCATTACGAGCCACAAGCCGGGCTACATCAACGAATCCCTGAAGGACTTGGAAAAGGTCGTGGGTCTCCAGACCGACAAGCCGCTCAAGCGCGCCTTTATGCCGTTCGGCGGTATCAAGATGGCCGAAGAAGCTTGTATGCAATACGGTTACAAGCCGAGCGCCGAACTCCACAAGATTTTTACCGATTATCACAAGACGCATAACCAGGGCGTATTCGACGCGTACACTCCTGAAATCCGCGCCGTCCGCAAGGCTCACCTGCTGACGGGCCTTCCGGATACATACGGACGTGGACGTATCGTGGGCGACTACCGCCGCGTGGCCCTTTACGGTATCGACTACATCATCAAGCAGAAGCAGAACGACCTCGCCCATATCGGCGACGGCACCATGACCGACGATGTCATCCGCCTGCGCGAAGAAGTGGCCGAACAGATTCGTTCTTTACAACAAATGAAGGTGATGGCCGCAAGCTACGGTTTCGATATTTCCGAACCCGCGACAAACGCACGCGAAGCCTTCCAGTGGCTCTACTTCGGCTACCTCGCCGCCATCAAGACGCAGAACGGTGCCGCCATGAGCGTGGGCCGCATTTCGACCTTCCTCGACATCTATATCGAGCGTGACCTCAAGAACGGCACGCTCACCGAAAGCGAAGCGCAGGAACTCGTAGACCATATGGTCATGAAGTTCCGCATGGTCAAATTCGCCCGTATTGAATCCTATAACCAGCTCTTCAGTGGCGACCCAGTGTGGGCGACGCTCGAAGTCGGCGGTATGGGCCAGGACGGACGTTCCATGGTCACCAAGAACGATTTCCGCTTCTTGCACACGCTCGAAAACATGGGCCCCTCTCCGGAGCCGAACCTCACGGTGCTCTACACCAAGCGCCTGCCCGAAAACTTCAAGGAATATGCCGCCTTCATTTCTGTGACGACAAGTTCCATCCAGTACGAAAACGACGACGTGATGCGCCCGGTATGGGGTGACGACTACAGTATCTGCTGCTGCGTTTCTGCAACGCAGACCGGTAAGGAAATGCAGTTCTTCGGTGCCCGCGCGAACCTCGCGAAGGCCCTCCTCTACGCCATCAACGGCGGCAAGGACGAAAAGGGCGGCCTGGTGCCCGGCATGCAGGTAGGCCCGGAACTCTCGCCGATTACGAGCGAATACCTCGACTACAACGAAGTGATGCACAAGTACGACATCATGCTGGAATGGCTCGCGGGCATCTACGTGAATACGCTGAACCTCATCCACTACATGCACGACAAGTACTACTACGAAGCCGCGGAACTCGCCCTCATCGATACCGATGTGCGCCGCACGTTCGCTACGGGTATCGCAGGCTTCAGCCATGTGGTCGACAGCCTTTCTGCCATCAAGTACGCAAAGGTCAAGACGGTCCGTGGCGACGATGGCCTCGTGAAGGACTTCGTGGTGAAGGGAGACTTCCCGAAGTACGGTAACGACGACGACCGCGCCGACGAAATCGCCGTGTGGCTCTTGAAGGAATTCATCGCGAAGATCAAGAAGCACCACACTTACCGCAATGCGGAACCGACGACTTCCATCCTTACGATTACAAGTAACGTCGTGTACGGCAAGGCCACCGGCGCCCTGCCCGACGGCCGCCCGGCAAACGCCCCGTTCGCCCCCGGTGCAAACCCGAGCTACGGCGCCGAAAAGAACGGTCTGCTCGCCTCGCTCAACTCTGTCGCCAAGCTTCCGTACGAATACGCGCTCGACGGCATCAGCAACACGCAGACGATTAGCCCGAACGCCCTCGGCCATAGCGACGACGAACGCGCTCAGAAGCTCGTGACCGTGATGGACGGCTATTTTGCCCAAGGCGCACACCACCTGAACGTGAACGTGTTCGGCGTGGAAAAGCTGCTCGACGCACAGGCCCACCCCGAAAAACCCGAATACGCGAACTTCACCATCCGCGTTTCCGGCTACGCCGTCAAGTTCCTCTCCCTCACGAAGGAACAGCAAGACGACGTCATCAGCCGTACCTGCCACGGCGTGCTGTAATTTACAGCGGGGTTTGCCCGCCATAACGAAAATAAAAAACGCTCCGGAAAAATCCGGAGCGTTTTTGCATAGTAGAGGAGAATTAAGATCTTAGTTCGCCTCGCGGCTCAGGCGAAGCTTGCAGAAGCCGCCTTCCACCACCACGTTGAGCGAGGAAAGTTCAACCTTTTCCATTTCCCAGTTTCCGACGCCCCAGTGATCCGAAAGATCATCGCCGTCGAAGTCATCTTGCCAGGATTGCGTAAAGGTCTTGGTCGCTTCATCGTAAGCGTAGACGCGCACGTAGTCGATAACCTGTTCCTTCGGGCCGTCGGCAAGTTCGTCACCCGTAAACTTACCCACCCAGCCAGCGCTCTTCGAAGCCCAGAGGTTGAAACGGAGCGACTGAGTTTCGGTCAAGAAGGCGACCTGGTCGGCATCGGCGTGCGTACCGCGGGACATGCCAAGCGTATCGCGGCGGATTTCGACGCTGTCGATTTCCCATGCCACGTATTCCGGAGTCCAGACGATAGCGTACAGGTGGAAGTCTTCGGTAGCGTCAAAGCCGAATTCATGCAGCGGCTTGCTTTCGGACGAAGTGTTCGACTTAATGGAGGGATCCCCTTCACGGGTAATGATGTTGGACTGCCACATCGTACCGCCCTTGCCAAGCACTTCAATATCGATTTCGTTCCAGACATACGTATCCTTCATCCAGGAATCATCGTAGTAGAGGAACATCGAGCTCACGGAGCCCGGGATCGAGACCATCTTCATGCGGGCCTCGAAACGGCCGTACTTGAACTGATCGCGACCGGAAAGTTCAGCACCGTAATAGGTGTACGTCACCGGCCCCGCCACAGACGAGGACGAAGTCACCACGTCGGCAGAAGAAACGGGGAGCGCTTCAGAAGACGTTATCTGCGTCTCGGAAGACGTGATGATGGTTTCAGAAGAACCCGTATTCACTTCAAAGGAATGATCGTGTTGACTTTCGTACGATTCAACGTGCGTCAGGGTTGCATCATCGGAGCAGGCAATAAACATCGCAGCGGATGCAATCAACGCAATCGGGAAGGAATAAACGTGTTTCATAGTAAACCTCTCTTGTTACGATTCTAAAGATACTCACACAAAGCCGCAGATGCACCCCATTCGCCCACCAAACAATCACAAGTGTATCAAGTGTATCAAATTTTAACCTTTTTGCGTTTTGTACGGCTAGTCGCAGCTCGCACCATTTAAAATTTCGCCACATGATTTATATTTGCGCCATGACGACAGGATTCATCAATAAATTGGAAACCTTCGGCTCGGTAGACGGGCCCGGAGTTCGCTTCGTCGTATTCCTGCAAGGCTGCCCCATGCGTTGCCTGTTTTGTCACAACCCGGAAACCTGGGAATTCAAGGGCGGCGACTCCATTGAAATGAGCGCACAGGATTTGCTCAAGAAAGCCTTGCGCTACAAGACTTACTGGGGCGAAGACGGCGGCATCACCGTCAGCGGTGGCGAACCGCTCGCGCAAATGGATTTTCTCATCGAATTTTTCGAAGCCGCAAAAGAAGCCGGTGTCCATACCTGCATCGACACTTCAGGCGTCAACTTTGTACGTAACGAACCATACTTCGGCAAGTTCAAACGCCTTATGGCCTCAACCGATTTACTGCTGGTAGACATCAAGCACATCGACCCTGCCGAACATAAAAAGCTCACCGGGCACGGCAACGAAAACATCTTGGACATGTTCCGTTACCTAGATGAAATCGGCAAGCCCATCTGGATAAGGCACGTACTGGTGCCCGGCATGAGCGACAACGACGAATACCTCACGCGCACCCGCGACTTTATCGCCACACTCCACAACGTCGAGAAAGTGGAAGTCCTCCCCTACCACGCACTCGCGCTCGCCAAATACCAGCAATTAGGCATCGACTACGCACTCAAGGACGTGAAGTCCCCGACCCCGGAACGCATTGCAAACGCCAAGCGTATCCTCGGCGCATAATCTTCCGTTGAATGTCGTCGCGATAGTTCGTCATGGAGCTCCTCACGTACGAATGTACGCTACGTCACTCCATTCCTGCTCTCGCTAGACATTCAACTTCATAACGACCATCACAAAAAAAGCAGGCCTTAAAAACCTGCCATAATTTTTGCAAAAAAACTTGCAAAACGAGAAAGTTATTATCTAAACACGAGATTTCGTCTAAAGCCTAGCGAGAGAAGGAACCAACTCCGCGTAGCGTACAAATGTACGTGAGCGGAGTTGTGACGAACTATCGCGACGGCTTTGGGCGAAATATCACCCCTTAATAGCGTCGCCCATGCTGAACATCGGCATATACATTGCGATCAAAAGACCACCGACCGCGCCACCGAGGAACACGATGATCAACGGTTCGATCATGCTCACGACGCTATCCACGGCGGCATCCACTTCTTCATCATAGAAGTCTGCCAGCTTCAAAAGCATGCCGCCTAGGTTACCGGTCTTTTCACCCACGCCGGTCATCTGGATAACCATGGGAGGGAAAATACCGACTTCCGTCATGGGGTCCGCAATGCTCTTACCACCGGCAATACCGATGGCAATCTTTCCGATTGCTTGTTCCACAACTTTATTACCAGCTGTAGAAGCGACGACCTTCAAGGCTTCCATCACGCTCACACCAGCATTCAACAGGGTACCGAGAGTTCTCGAGAAGCTTGCCGTAGAAGACTTGATCGTGAGGTCGCCTATCTTGGGCACCTTCAACATAAACTTGTCGAATGCGAATCTTGCCGCGGGGACCTTCAATGTCATCTTGAAGCCAACGATCAACAAGACTACAGCGACGAACAAGAACGCACCATTGTCGCGGAGAAAGTCGGATATGTTCATCACCACCTGGGTCGGAGCCGGGAGTTCCGCATCCAATGCAGCGAACTGTTCCGCAAAGGTCGGCACGACGAACGTCATAAGGGCAATCACAACGACGATACCGACGATGATAACCATCACCGGGTAGGTCAACGCCTTCTTCACCTTGCGCTTGAGGCGCATACTGTTTTCCATGGTTTCCGCAAGACGCTGCAGAATTCCTTCAAGAATACCGCCCGCTTCGCCTGCCGCCACCATGTTGCAATAAAGGGAGTCAAAAACCTTCGGGTGAAGCGCAAGCGCATCGGCCAAGGACGAACCGCCGTTGATGGACTGAGTCACCTTGTGGACGACGCTCTTGAGTTCCGGGTTTTCGCACTGCTCTTCAAGGATGTTCAAGCACTGAAGCATCGGAAGGCCGGCAGAACACATGGAAGAGAACATACGGGTAAAACGGGTCAAGTCTTCGTGCTTGATGCCGGTACCGATCTTAATCTTGATTTCAGTCGGCTTCTTCTTGAGGCTCACGATTACCAGACGGCGACGCATGAGCATGGCTTCGGCTTCGGCCTTGTCTTTCGCTTCAAGCGTACCTTCAAAGTTGTTTCCCTGGGTGTTTTGCGCCTTGTACAGGAATTCTGCCATCGTTTACACTCCTTCCTTCACGAAGAGCTGTTCGAGCTGGTCCGGACTCGGAGAACGGGCGAGCGCCTCGAAGCGGTCAACCTTGCGGTTCTTCACCAATTCACAGAGGCACATATTCATCGTGTTCATGCCGAACTTCTGGCCAATTTCAATCATGGATTCAATCTGGTGCACCTTGTCGTCACGAATCAACGCACGGATACCCGGAGTGACATTCATGATTTCGTAGGCCATCACGCGGCCACCACCAATCTTCGGCACAAGTGTCTGGCATATGACGCCCTGGAGCACGAACGAAAGCTGTGTACGCACGGTCTGCTGTTCACCCTTGGGGAAGGCGTCCACCACACGGTTGATAGTCTGCACGCAAGAGTTGGTATGGAGCGTTGCAAAGGCCAAGTGACCCGTTTCTGCAATGGTCAAAGCGGCACGGATCGTTTCAAGGTCACGCATTTCGCCGATAAGCACCACGTCGGGGTCCTGGCGGAGCGCCATCTTGAGCGCCTGGGCGAAGCTATTGGTATCGCTTCCAACTTCACGCTGGTTGATCATGCAGCCCTGGTGCTTATGCAAAAATTCGATAGGGTCTTCCACCGTCAAGATATGGTCGTGACGCTCCTTGTTGATCTTGTCGATCATGGCGGCGAGCGTCGTAGACTTACCAGAACCGGTCGCACCGGTCACCAGCACAAGTCCGGAGGGGCGTGTCGTAAATTCGGCCAAGATCTTCGGAAGGCCGAGTTCCTTAAACGTCTTGATTTCTAGCGGAATAATACGCAGGGCCAAGGCAACACAACCGCGCTGCAGGTAGGCGTTCGCACGGAAACGCGCGAGATTCGCAATACCGAACGAAAAGTCACATTCCTTGTTCTGTTCAAACGACTTTTTCTGCAGCTCGTTCATCAAGCTGTAAGTCATACGCATGGTTTCGTCCGGTTTCAGTTTATCCGTCCCAATGGGCGTGAGTTTACCCGAAAGACGGACTAGAGGAGGGGAACCGGCCGTAATATGCAGGTCCGAAGCCCCTCGTTTCACCATTTCCGATAGAAGATCTTGAATATTGTATGCCATATTCAAGAATATAATTTAAAAAGCCCCTAAAAAAACATAAATTCTTTATAGATATGCGGCATATCACCATCAAATTGCTAGCCGTGCTCGCTTCGGCAACCATTTTGATCCTTGCTTACCACGTGTACAAGGAGCGGTCAAAACCGTTCCAAGCCATGCCCACGACCGTCTCGAACTTCACCGCCATGACGACGGACGGCGAAAAGATGGAGTATTTCCTCGAGCGCGGGAACGTCACCCTCATCGTATTGAGCGCTAGCTGGTGCCCCGCCTGCATTGCCGAAATCCCCATCCTCAAGAAACTGCACGAAGACTATTCGCCCAAGGGATTCAAGATTCTCATGATCAGCGAAGACGACAACCTCAAGATTGCGGCGCGGTTCAAGAAAGGTCAGGGGATCCCCTGGACAACCGTCCACTGGAACTACGATCTCATGAACGCCCTTGGCAACCCCCGCGTGCTGCCCGTATCGTACCTGGTCGACGGCAACGACGACATCGTCGACATTTCCGCCGGAATCATTGACGAAAAAAAGATGCGCTCAAAAATTGAACGCATCTTGAAATGACTACACTCTTGTCTTGATAGCCCTAGGCGACAGGACTAGGAAAAAGAATCACATCCGCGATTTCGGCCTTCCCTAGGGCAAGCATAAAAAGGCGGTCGAGCCCCAGCGCCACACCGGAACATTCCGGCATGCCGGACTCCAACGCAGCAAGGAACCTCTCGTCCAGCGGAGGCAGCGGTTTGCCCGCCTTGCGACGGATTTCCAAATCAGCCTCGAAACGGCGGCGCTGTTCGGCAGCATCCGTCAGTTCCGTATAACCATTGCAAAGTTCCACCTTGTTGACAAAGAGTTCAAAACGCTTTGCCCAAGTGAGGCCATCCTTATCCACATAGGTCTGCGCCAGTGCCGCCTGGGAAGGCGGATAGTCCGTAATGAACTCCGGACCATGGGAAGCAAGTGCCGGCTCTACGACAAAGACCATCAGGTAGTCCCACCAGTCTTCGCGGCTCATCATCCCGCAGCGTTCCGGAACCGGGATACCGTGGTATTCGCACGTATCCGAGAAATTCGTCAGGTCCCTGCAGAACGGATCTACGCCGGCGTAGTTCTTGAAGGCGTCAATCCAACGGGTGCGCTTTGCGTTCAGCGGATGCCCGAGGATTGTGCTCACGAGGTTTTCCACCTCGTCCATCAACTGTTCCTGCGGCATGCCCACGCGGTACCATTCCACCATACTGAACTCGTTGTTATGGTGGCTTCCAAATTCATCCTTACGGAAGGACTTCGTAATCTGGTAGATATCACCGAAACCTGCAGCCAGCAGGCGCTTCATGTGAAATTCCGGACTCGTCGTCATGTACTGTCTCGGCCGAGAATCTACTTCGAAGTAATCCAATTGTGGATCAGTACCGCCCGCGTTCGAGAGAGTCGGCGATTCGACTTCCAGGATATTTCTTCCCAGGAAGAACGACCTGACTTTCGCCAGGAGGGCCTGCCTCTCTACCCACGTTTCGCGAGTACACGTCGGAGCAAATTTGCTCGTAATCGAAAACATTTCCTTTCCTCACTCCCCCATCTTGATACAACGCACCGCCAGGTAGAATTCCTTGTCCACCGATATCGAAGAGACTTCTTTATCGGTGCTAAACATGGACCTTGCCGTGCCGCGCTTGTCACCATCTGCTTTGTCAGTCCAGAAATAGGCTCCTTCCCCTATTGTCGTGGAAATACCGTTTTTGTTGGCGTACCCGCCAAACATGGCCGTAAAGGCGAAATCGTCACTACCATTGCTGCGGAGCTTCACAGCGGCCTCGCTGGCGCCACCCGCATAAACTTCAAGCATCTTCCAATCGTCATCCGTCGCAAGACGGGAACCGTCCGGGCAAGCGGTCTTAGCCGTTTCCTGAGTGTAGAGGCGGCCATACGCCTTGCAGTTTTCGTCTTCGCGGTCGTAGCAAATCGAACCTTCTTCCAAAGCGTAGTTCAGGTTCTGGACGAACCACTTGACGCCGTTAATATCCTTGACCTTGTAGACCTGACCATCGCGCGGGTCGGTAAAGGTTTCGAAAACCGGGCAGCGGGCTTCCAGTTCAAGGGATGCGAGGACGGAATCCACCTGCGGCTGCCATGCGGTACAGAACCTGAACAGCTGGCCACCCGGCAAAGCCGTGCTGTCGGCCTTATGCTGTTCGGCCCAACGCTGGACGTACTTGATAGACGGGATAGCCGTATCCGGAATGGAAAGCGCCTTCGCGTTAGCCTGCATGAGGTTCGCAAACTTTTCCGCCACCGACATCGGGCAGCTCCAGAAGCCTTCCTTGAAGCCCTTGGTCAGTTTTTCGTACAGCGGAGAAGGCTTGCTGACCATCACCGTCGTATCGACGTAATGTTCCGGCTTGGCCGGGCAAGATAGTTTGTGTGCAACGTCGTACATCGAGTCGGCCTGTGCAATACACTGTGCAAGGCATTCTTCCTTGGCCTTTCCCTTCTTGGGGCAAGCGACCCACATCGTCGTATCGACCTGTTCCTTGACCGGCTTTGCAAAAGCCTTGGTCTTGAGCGCCGCCTTGGCCACCTTGTCGAGAGCGTCCAGCGCATTGACATTGCCCGCCAGGCCATCGTTGAGCAAGTACGTCACGACTTCGGTACAGGCATTCAGGGCCTTCGCGTTACCGCAGACCTTCACGCCATAACCATAGGCAAACTGGCTCGGACAAGCGGCAAAGCTTTCGTCCGGCATCTGTTTAAAAATCTTTTCGTATGCGCTTGCGGCGTCGTTAGCAGAAAGTTTACCGCAATAAATCTCTTCAATTTCGCCCTTCTTCACCATCTTCTTGACGGTAGCCAGATCGCCGGAATCAACGGCTTCGTGGAGGGCCTCCTGAGCAAAAACGCCTTGAGATAAAACTACAACGGAAAAAAGCAGTGTTGTAGAAACAATACCTTTCATTTGAACTCTAACCTCATCGTATCCACACCCTAACGACAATGTCGAACGGGTTTTATTACCCCCTAATATAGCAAACCCTTTAGCAAAAAAATCACCATAATATAATTTTACAGCATAGTGTTTTTTTGACGCCAAAAAACTTCCACATGACCTCAAAAACACCCCCGAACCTCCCATTTTGTAAACCAATATTTACATTATACTTTTTCTAAATTTAATCCCATGATTGATACAAAAGTTTTTGACGCAGAAAAAGTCCGCAGCGAATTCCCGATGCTCGTCGCAGGCGACAAGGAAGCAAAGCCTCTCGCCTTCTTGGACAGCACCGCCACCACGCAGAAACCCGCGTGCGTGATTGACGCGATGGACGATTTTTACCGCGAGCACTACAGTTCCGTAAAGCGCGGCGTGTACCGTCTGAGTGCACGCACCACCGAGGCATTCGAAGCCACCCGCAAGAACGTCGCGAAATTCATCAACGCGAAAAGCGAAGACGAAATCGTGTTCACACGCGGCACCACCGAGAGCATCAATCTGGCGGCCTGGAGTTACGGACGCAAGTTCTTCGAAGCGGGCGACGAAATCTTGATTAGCGGACTCGAGCACCACGCGAACATCGTGAGCTGGCAATTGGTTGCCGAGATGAAAGGCGCCAAGATCAAAGTCATTCCCGTGAAGGACGATGGCGACTTGGATTTGAGCAAGCTCCCAGAACTTTTGAACGCGCGCACCAAGATGGTGGCCGTCACCCACGTGAGCAACGCCGTCGGCACCGTGAACCCGATTGCAGATATTATAAAGACCGTGCGCAAGCTCGCACCCCAGGCGAAAATCCTGATTGACGGCGCCCAGAGTTCCAGCCATATCAAGATTGACGTGCAAGCACTCGACTGCGATTTTCTCGCCTTCAGCGGGCACAAGATGTACGGCCCCACCGGCGTGGGCGTACTCTACGGCAAGTACGAAGTTCTGGATAGCATGCCCCCCTGGCATGGCGGCGGTGAGATGATCAAGAACGTGACCTTCGAGAAGACCACTTACGCCGACGTCCCCGCGCGTTTCGAGGCCGGCACGCCGATGATTGCTGAAGTCATCGGGCTCGGCAAGGCCATCGAATGGATTAATGCGGTAGGCATCGAGAACATCCGCAAGCACGAAGAAGAAATCACGAACTACGCGCTGGAACAGCTTGCGCAAATTCCGCAGGTGAAAATTTTCGGGAACCCCAAGGAACGCGGCGCTCTCATCAGTATTACACTCGACGGCATCGCCGTCAGCGACGCCGCCATGATTCTCGACGAAGAGAACGTGGCCGTACGCAGCGGGCACCACTGCGCCCAGCCCGTAATGGACCGCTTCGGCGTAGACGCCACGCTCCGCCTGAGCTTTGGCGCCTACACGCTCAAGCGCGATATCGACCGCCTAATCGCAGGCCTCCAGAGAGTCGTCCGGCTGTTCGCATAATTCTTTATGGGTATCGAGAAAGGCATATTCAACCGCACATCGCTCCTGCTCGGGGACGACGTGATGGACGACATCTACAAAAAGCGCATCATCATCTTCGGGCTCGGCGGCGTAGGCAGCTGGTGCGCCGAAAGCCTCGTACGTTCCGGCATCAAGGAACTCGTGCTCGTAGATTCCGACCGCGTGTGCGTCACCAACGTGAACCGCCAACTGATGGCCACCACCAAGACCGTCGGCAAGGTGAAGGTAGAAGTCCTCAAGGAACGCCTGCTCGAAATCAACCCGCACGCAAACATCGTCGCGCTGCAGGACATATACGAAGAAGCGAATACCGAAAAATTCCAGTTGGATACATTCGACTATATCATCGATGCCATTGATAGCCTCGAAAACAAGATGCAGCTGCTGTGGCACGCCACGCGCACGAAGGCCACCGTATTCTCCTCGATGGGGGCCGCCCTCAAGATGGACCCCACGCGCATCAAGGTCGCCGAATTCTGGAAAGTGGCCGGATGCCCGCTCGCCCGCGCACTCCGCGATAAATTCAAGAAAAAGAAAATGGCGCTCAAGAAAAAAGTGCTGTGCGTCTACAGCGACGAGCTGCTCAAGAACCGCGGCAAGAATTCATCTTGCGGGACCGCCGCCTGCATGTGCCCCAAGGTGCGCAACGAACACAGCGAAGCGGAACTCAAGAACGCCGAACTCGTCGGCCACGAATGGTGCAGCAGCAAGGCGCAAATCAACGGCACCATGGCGCACGCCACCGCCATTTTCGGATTCACCATCGCGGGCCTCGTGATGAACGACATCTATCAAAAAGCTTTAGCCAGCGCGGAGTAACATGAAGTTCCTGATTCAAAGAGTCTTGAACGCCCAGGTGGATATCGAAGGGCAGACTGTCGGCAAGATCGGCAAGGGCTACATGATTTTAATCGGCGTGGGTGAAGAAGACACCAAGGAAATCGCCGACAGGTTCATCCGCAAGATGCTTGCGCTCCGTATCTTCGCCGACGAAAACGGCAAGACGAACCTTTCCATCAAGGATGTCGGTGGCGAGCTCCTGCTCGTCTCGCAGTTCACGCTGTACGCCAACTGCAACAAGGGCAACCGCCCCACGTTCAACGGCGCCGGCAACCCCGCGCTCGCAAGCGAACTCTACGACTACATCGTTGCCGAATGCAAAAAAGAAATCTCCGTCGTACAGACAGGGAAATTCGGCGCCGACATGCAAGTGAGCCTCGTCAACGACGGCCCGTTCACGATCATGCTGGAATAAAAACTTCGAAACTAGAATTCCGGCATGCTGAAATCGCCGTAAAGTTCACGGCCATCAAACACCCAGACCACCATCTTTTTGCCTTCCAGGAATTCCGAACGGCCCTTGAACAAGGTCGGGCCCAGGTTCCCGCCACCAATGCGGCTACGCGTAAACGTCTTTATCCCTGTCGCCTGTGCAATATAGGCCCCAATATTGGAAGAACTGTTCCAGCCGAAATCGGCATTGCTGTCACCGATTACCACAATGGGAGCATCCTTGGAAGCGTGATAACGTTTACCTTCCGCATCCACGGTCTTTAACACGCGCACATCGTAATCGGGGTAAGAATTGTACTTCAAGTGATAAAGATTTCCGGTACCGGGGACAACCGTATCGCGCAGAAACCATTCTTCCCTCGGAACATCCAAGTCCATCTCGTTGATGGTATCGGCAATCATCTGGGCAAGCAACTGCCGGCCGGCACTTGTATAATGGCTTTCGTACGCCTCGAACATGGGCGTTTCCTCGTTCTTTGCGAGGAACTCCTCTACCGCATCGACAACGACAACGCCTTCGTCTTGCAATGCATCTACCCATTCTTCATATTGCGGGGCAACGATACCACCCGACAATTCTTCCGAATAATGTTCCGCCTCGATTTGCAATTTGTCAGGAACAGGAACAACGACCAACTTGATACCGCGCGCTTCCAGCGAATCATTGAAAGCCACAAAAGAATTCAAGTTTTCTTTCCAATCCACCACCAGGTTGACAAGGCTTTCCTGCAGAAAAATCCAGTCGTCTACGCCGCTTACCGCACAGCGAGTCTCTTTCAGCTGGCCGCCACATTTTTCAATATCGGCTTCAATCTGTTCCTGAACGACCAACGGGATAAGCGGACGAGTAGAAAGGTAGACCATGGCAAGCGAAACTGCCGCCACTCCAAATCCAAAGACAAGCCCCAGATGTTTCCTGAAAAACATGACAGGATTAAATTTAGAATTCTTCAGACTCTTTGGCAGACGATTGATGGCGCGAAAGCCTCCGCACCGGCATACTATTTTGCAATCAGCGCCACAATAGCGGCAATCAGCCCGCCAAGCAGTAAAGCCGCAATCACGACAGCGACAATCAAAAGCCACTTCGCGTATTTCAGGATTTTCACCATGGAGGAATTCTGGTCCTTGGCGAACTGCTGGACAACGTTCATGGTCGCCGTCGCCAAAAGGCCGAAATCGTCGACCCAACCGAATACCGGAATCGCATCCGGCGCCAAGTCAATCGGAGATATCGTGTAGAGCACCGAGAAGATGGCAAAGAAAACCGCGAGTCCCTTCTGGAAATTGGAGGCGCCGTTGGTTTCGATAACTTCAGCATCAATGATTTCTGGTTCTTTATCCATAATTAAAGCCTTTTTAGCCAATATACTTTGTTTTACGCAAAAAAACCTCTTTTTTCACAGTCCTCTCGACTTTTTCCCATAAGTGAGCGTCCACACCCCGCAAAAAAAGATTTACCGCTTTGTCCACCACGATGATATATTAATGTTATGATTACCATACAAAAGTCCCGAATTGCGGCATTGGCCGCCCTAGCAATCGCTTTTACGGGCTGCGGTGACAGCAGCAAGAGCGAAAGTACCACCATCGCCAGCGCGAACAACGGCGAACCCCTGCGGGAATACCTAGGCTCCGACGAAATCCAAAGCGACCTGGAAAACCTGGCAGAATTCACCTACTATGCGGAATACCTCAAGGCAGCCCCCATCGCCTTCATGGCAACCGACGACGGCCTCTATACCAAGCAAGTCGACAGTGACGAAGCCGAAGAATACTTCGAGGTTATCGAGACCGTACTCGACAAGCTCGACGACTACAAGGCCGCATGGGCACAGATCGACAGCATGAAGGCCCTGATGACCGAAACACCGCACGCACTCGAGAAAGCCGGAATCGGCCTCATCTCCTCCTTCACCGACTTCTGCAGTTCCCTGTGGAATACCGGCAAGGAAATGCGCGAAAAGTCCATGGCACGAATCGGCCAGCTCGACGACAACGAGCGCAAGACCCTGTTTGAGGGGCTTTCCAGCAACTTGCGCAAGGGCGAAACCGATTACAAGACCTGGTGGAAGAACTTCAACCGCGGCGATTATGACCGCTCTTCGGCACAGATTTACAACAACTTCATGCACAACGGCGAAAGCTCCTTTATGGACGAAGCCGAGACCATCACCCAGGTCGTCGCCAAGAAAGGGACGGAACTGGTAGAAAAGGGCGCCGAATTCGAAGTACAGGTCATGAAAACCACATTGCCATCTCCAGTCACCAGAACTATGGGCAAAATCCAGACGGCAGAAAAAATTGACAAGATCGTCACCCACGGCAAGGACATGACAAAGGAAGAGCTGAAAGAAAACATGCTTTCCCTGGTGCCTGGCTACAAGGACGCCGATAAAGTGGCCAAGATGGCCGCCGGCTACGTAGAAGACAAAAGTACGACTGCAGAAAACTACCAGGAAAAGAAATCTTCGCTCGTCAACTTCACCGATCTCGGCTCGAAGACCGCCGAAATGGCCATTGCCATCAACAAGAAATCTGGCAAGGTGACTATCGGCCTGGGAACAACGGACGACGGCAAGAACCAATTGATTCTTAAGGAAGAAGGCGAACACCTCGTTTCGTTCCTCTCGGAATGGGGAGACAAGCTCACCCAAAAAATATCGACCCTTGCCGGTGAACTCTACAACATCTTCGGAGAAATCAACGAAAAGGCAATCCGCGATTCGATTGCGGCCGCCAGTTCTTCTTCCGTGACTTCTTCCGCAGGAACCTCTTCGGCAGTCAATTCTTCCAACGCCAACTCCTCGGCCACCGACACCGAAGAATCTTCTTCTAGCCTCGAAGAAAGCAGTTCCAGCGAATCCTCGTCTTCTGCGGCCAGCTCGTCTTCGTACAGCGGCACCATAACAGGGAACATCGTCGGGACCTGGAAAATCACCAAGATATACGACGTCTATGAAATCAACGACTTTGCCGCCTGCCGAGACGAGTGGTACCTCGAAAACGACGAAGGGGACGTCATTTACGATTACACCGACGAAGAATGCGTCAACCAGACTGTAAACGATACAGAAGACATCGGCGATATCTTGCAGTTGAAGAGTGACGGTTCCGTTATCGCCACCAATCACGATGACGGGGTAACGGAAGCTTCCCATTACACCTATGACGCTGCGACAGGTACGTTAACCGAACTTTTTGGCGTAGATGAAGAAAACGTCGGAAAAGTCACTTTCTCCGGCAACACCATGACCATTGAGGCGGCCGAAAATGCTTCTTATGGCACCATCACTTATGTCATGGTCCTTGAGCGGGTTAACTAGGCCGTAAAACGATTCCCCTACTTGATGCAGTCGCCACAAAATTCCTGGCGGCCGCATTTTTTGCAGTGCGAACCCATCCAGAGCGTATCGAACTGCTCAATGGCAGGCTCGACAAGTGCAGGGTCGTTCGTGAGGATTCCCGCCTCGAAGTTACGGCGAAGAGAACTTTTCATACCGATTCCAGCACCTGTCAAGTTTGCGGACCCGATGTAGGCCGTTTCCAAATCGAAAATCATCATCTTGAAATGGACTCGCGGGCACATCACGCGTTCCAAATCCGTCGCAAGAATCTTGAACCGGTCGAAATCTTCGCGGAAGTTCGGACCCGGTTCCTTCGCATGAATCAGGCGCACGCCCACACCGCGCTTGAGGAGCGTGGCCAACTGCCCCAACAGGGGAATCGCTTCGCCATCCTGCTTCACGTACACATCCTTGATATCGGCCGTACCGATCCACAGCGTATTGCGGACCTTCGCAATGCGCGAGATGACTTCGGAATAATGCTCCTCGTTCTGGATGTATTTTGTGAATGTGGGCATGATGGGAAATATAATACAAAAAGCCCCGGGCACGCCGGGGCTTCAAATTTTTATTACTAACGAAAAGCGCGATTCATTAGTAGATGAAAAGCATTTCGCGGTATTTCGGCAAAGGCCACATCTCGTCGGGGACGACCTTCTCGAGGCCATCCACGACCTTGCGCAAAGCGGCCATCGCATCGAGAATGCCTTCGTGCAGGCCGTTCAGGCTTTCTTCCATCGTTGCGATGGCGGCACTCAGGTTCTTCACGCCTTCGCCGAGAGACTTCACGTAGACATCGACGCCCGGGAAGCCCTGGTTGAGAGCCATCTCGTTCGTCTTGAGGGCGCTGGAGTAAGCTTCGACGACCTTCGGCAAGATGATGTTCTTCGCCATGTCGCGGCAGACTTCGCCTTCGATGTGGATTCTCTTGTGGAAATCTTCGACGTTGATTTCGTAGCGGGATTCCATTTCGCGGCGGTTCATCACGCCATACTTTTCGAACAACTGAATATTTTCTTCCTTCGTGAGGGCCTTGAGGGCTTCCACGGAGGTGCGGATATTCGGGAGGCCACGGCGCTCGGCTTCGGCAATCCATTCATCGGTATAGCCGTTGCCGTTGAAGATCACGCGCTTGTGTTCCTTCACAATCTTCTGCAGAATCTTTTGCAGGCCCGTGTGGAAGTTCTTCTCGTCGAGCTTCTCGAGTTGTTCAGAAATCATATCGAACGCTTCGGCCACGATGGTGTTCAAGACCACGTTCGGTTCGGAGCAGCTTTGGCTGGAACCCGGAGCGCGGAATTCGAACTTGTTGCCGGTGAACGCAAACGGAGAAGTCCTGTTGCGGTCGGTAGCGTCGCGCGGGAGGGCCGGAAGCATGTCGGCACCGATGCGCAATGCTCCGGCTTGCTTAGAGGACTTGGGCACGCCTTGTTCAATCTGTTCAATCACGTCCATCAGTTGGTCGCCGAGGAACATAGAGACGATTGCCGGAGGAGCTTCGTTCGCACCGAGGCGGTGGTCGTTACCGGCGCCAGCAACCGTCATGCGGAGCAAGTCGGCGTGAGTATCGACAGCGTAGATGATGGCGCAGAGCGTGGTGAGGAACACGGCGTTCTGGTGCGGGTCCTTGCCCGGATTGAGCAAGTTGCCCTTGCCGTAAGACACGGACCAGTTGTTGTGCTTGCCGGAACCGTTCACGCCGGCGAAGGGCTTTTCGTGCAGCAGGCACACGAGGCCGTTCTTGTCGGCCACGTTGCGGAGCACTTCCATAATCATCATGTTGTGGTCGCAAGCGAGGTTCACTTCCTCGAACATCGGGGCAAGTTCGAACTGCGCAGGCGCAACTTCGTTGTGGCGGGTCTTCGCCGGAATGCCGAGCTTCCAGAGTTCGGTCTCGACTTCGTTCATGAAGTTGAGGATGCGGGCCGGAATGCTACCGAAGTAATGGTCGTCCATCTGTTGATGCTTCGCGGGAGCGGCACCGAACAGCGTGCGGCCGGCCTGGTACAGGTCGGGGCGTTGCAGGTAGAAACGCTTGTCGATGAGGAAGTATTCCTGTTCGGCACCGAGCGTGACGGTCGTCTTCTTGGGGCCCGCCTTGAAGCAGGTCATGAGGCGGCGGGTAGACTTGGAAAGAGCTTGCAGGCTGCGCAGGAGCGGAGTCTTCTTGTCGAGCGCTTCGCCGGTGTAGCTGCAGAATGCGGTCGGGATGCAGAGCGTTGCACCGTTACCGTGACGCTTGATGAAGGCAGGAGACGTCGGGTCCCAGGCGGTGTAGCCGCGGGCTTCGAACGTGGAACGCAAACCGCCACTCGGGAAGGAGGAGGCATCCGGTTCGCCGACAATCAGGTTCTTGCCGCTGAACGCCATGATGGCGCGGCAGCCGTCCGGTTCCAGGAAGGAGTCGTGCTTCTCGGCGGTAGAGCCAGTGAGCGGCTGGAACCAATGCGTAAAGTGCGTGGCACCGCGGTCCATCGCCCATTTTTTCATGGCGTGGGCCACGTCGGCAGCGATGGAGGGGTCAAGGGC
>CACXKY010000035.1 GCA_902768325.1 Fibrobacter succinogenes | reverse complement strand
TATAGTAAAACCAGCCGCAGCGTTCCGAATCAACCGTCATGGGCAGCTTTGTTTTGCCGCCATCGAGGCTAATCATCGGAACAGAGGTCATCCAGCGATTATCCTCCGTCGGAGCAAGAAAGTAAACTTTCTTGGCGTCAGAAGGAGCCGCACTCGCAACCCCAAAGCCACCAGCAAACGCCCACTGCCCCCCAGCAGCAAGCATAATTAAACATTTGATTAGTTCTTTTTTCATTGTTTCCTCCCCAATTGGAAAAAGATACAATGAAAATACCTCTTTTTCGAGCGAACAGCAACAAAAAATTTACAATTCTTTCAAGTAAATAAAAAATGCCAGCGGTTGGCCGGCATTTTATTTAAAATATCT
Source organism: Fibrobacter succinogenes (assembly GCA_902768325.1). Classification (GTDB taxonomy): domain Bacteria; phylum Fibrobacterota; class Fibrobacteria; order Fibrobacterales; family Fibrobacteraceae; genus Fibrobacter; species Fibrobacter succinogenes_A. The sequence goes on along the minus strand of CACXKY010000035.1, from coordinate 20,363 downwards.
GTTTATTTTGTTTGAAGGTATCCGATTAGAAAATCTTCTTCGCAGAGACGATATCGCCACCCTCTTCGTGGAACAGAATCAGGGAACCGCCGTCCACCTTCTTGAACACTTCAGTCAGTTCCTTCACCAGCTTGCCTTCGTCAAAACCGATGGCGTTCTTGGCCGATTCGCCAATCACGATACCGAAATTCACCATGTTCGGGGAAGAATAGCGGAGGTACTTGAGGAGTTCTTCCGGGCTGTTCACGTGGTCGGTCGCCGTCTCGCGTTCCAGTTCCTGCGGGTCACGCGTGCTCACCGGGAACGGGAAAAGACCGCTGCTCGCCACATGCTTCACATTCAGGTACAGGGCGTTTCCGACCATGAGGCTGAGGGTGTCATCGAGGGTTTCGCGCACTTCGACAAACACGTCGCAGTTGGCGGACATTTCCTGGATTTCAAGCTTGGACGGGCCGCAGGCAACGAGGGCCATAGAAACGATTGCGGCAAAAGCAGCGAAAAGTTTTTTCATCATGTACTCCTTGATGGTTCAGCCGCGTTGCGGCGTTGAAAGACAATATATAAAAGTTTCAGGGGCAATTCCTATTTCGAGAGGATCCCGAGCGCCTTTTCGACAAGCGCCGGCGACAATTTGAATATTTCGCTCAGTTTTTCCACACGGACGGACTCATCCAGGCGTTCCATGCGGCTCCCATTTACGTCACGGACCACAAGATTTCCCTTCTGGTAGTAATACTGTACGCCCTTTTCGCGGTCCAGGCGGTTCAAAACCGGATACGTCATCATCTCGCGGTAAAAACTTTCGGCCCAGTGCTGTTTGAATTCCTCGACTGAGACTCCTGCCAACGGGTATTCGAAACGCAACTTCATCGGCGAAGAGAGTTTTCCGTCACCGCGGACCGCACCACCCGTCCAGAGTTCCATGCGGTCCTGTGCCGAACGCACCAAGCGTACGCTGTTAGGTACAAGCGGGAACAGGGTTTCACCGGGGCCGAACGGCGGCTGAAGCGGAATCGGCAGCGGGTCAAAAATCAGGTAACCGGGGTCGAAGAGGAATGAGCTTTGAGCTATGAGGTCGCTCCCTTCGGTCGCTTTGAGGTATGGGGTGTTAGACGAGAGTGTGGCAGTGTCGAGGGAGACGTTCGGGAGGATGAGGGCGCAGTGGATGTTCTTCTCTATCCGCTTGTGGCCCATCACGAGCCGGGGATGCAGTCCCATATCGCAGAAGGACTGGTAGAGGAACCACGTCATGCTGAAGCACGTTCCGCCTCCCATCCACGTATCGACATCATTGCGGTCGCTGTCGTCGAGATTGCGAGCAGCGCTTGCACTGCCCGTCGATTCCAAACGTATGATTTTCGTGAGATTCTCGTATGTCACGTGCGAAAGTTTGTCACACAAATCGAGAATCTTTTGCCAGGTCGCGGGTTCCATAGATGTAAATATAGGATTTTGGACCAATGCCCAACAACCAATAACTAATGACCAATAACTAATGACCAATGACTAATGACCAATGACTATTTTCTATATTCTACACATGCTCGGTATCGAACAGAAAAAAGGAAACGACGAACACCTCTGCGGCCGCATGATTGCGTACGCAAAGATTTTGCCGTCGCCGGACGCCCTCAGCGGGACGCCGTTTGACGACATGGTAAAAAACGGGCTCCTGACCCTCGAGGGCGATTTCCGCAACACCCCGACCGCGCCCGAAATTCGCCGTTCCATGGACAAGAACGTCGATTCCAAGCTGAACAACATCCTCCAGACCATGCAGGAAGAAGGAGTCGACATTCCTGAGAACCTCGATGTCGACGCCTTGCGCGACCGCCTCCATGAACTTTCGAACATGGAAGTCATCCCCATCCCTGCACGCATCGGCAATTTCGCCACCGAGGAAGACATCTTGAACGAAGACGCCGACATCTACTACATCGGCGAATACATCGGGCTCAACCAGGCGCACTTCTGCCTCACGACGTTGCCCATCTATTACCAGGCGCGCTACCGCGAACAGGCGAAGGCCGCCGAAATCAGCCTGTTAAACGAAATGCTTTCGCAGTTCGAATCCGGCGCCCTCATGAACAACGACGATATCCAGAAAGATACCGACGAGCTGTTCCCCGAAGGGCTTACGCTCAACACGTTCATGGGCGACCTGGACAACCTGCTGAACGTGCGCGTCATCCCGTTCCTGCTCGCTTGCGAAACCGATAACGACTACGAAAACCAGATTGCGCTGTTCTACAACTTCATGAAGGACTACCCGCAGCAGGAAGACATCACGCGTGTCGACCACGCCATCCGCGAGCTGCGCCGTAAAGGCGACAACCAGAGTGCACGAAAGCTGCTGGAACTGAGCTGCAAGAAAATCAGCTCTATCTACAGCGAAGACACGAAGACGGCCGAGAAACTCGAGGCCGAAATCAAGACCATCTAACGGCTACATCTTCGAAAGCGTCAGTAGCGCCGCTCCCGAAAGGATTACGACGGTCGACACCGCCAACTTGATGCGTTCCTTGCGCGTTGCGTATTCACCGAAAGCAAAAACGCCCCACAGCTGGTTCACCACCAAATTGAGCTGCAAGAGCGGGTAACCTACCGCATAGCCAAACAAGCCATCGTCGGCAATCGCCCAGAAAATGGCGAGCGTACCAAGCATCCAGAGGATGCCTGCGCAGAAAGCGAACAAGGTCGGAACCGCGGGCATATCGTAACGTTTGCCGCGCTTGAGCGTCAAAACGGTAAACAGGGCAACGCTTCCGAGGCACACGCCCACCGAGAACGGGAACAGGAATTCCATGTCGCCGAGGTTGCTGAGCTTGTATGGAATCAAATATGAACCGAATACCGCGCCGGAAAGAAGCGAGCGCCAGTTTTTCCAGATGTGCTGCATCTTGCCCGCAGGAATCCAGATACCCACGAGCATACAGATGATGGCGGGAATCGAAAAATAGAGGAGCGTATGTTCGGCAAACAGCGTGACGCCTGTAATAAACGAAAGCAAGATGCTCACGCTCATGGAACGCAGGCCTGCCCCCGCAAGGTCGGCTTCCGCCTGCACTGCCCAGAAACAGAGTCCGCCACCGAAAACCCAGAGGCATCCGCAAAGCACCCCTACCGGCTGCAAGTTGAACTGCCCCGTAACGCTTGCGATAACCGCCGAGCAAGCCAGAGCGCCGACGGCCATCACGGCGAGGAACGCCCACGAAGAATAGTTCGGGTATTTCTTGAGCGGGATCATGTACGTCCCGAAGGCGAAGACGCCCGTCAAGACGCCGATGATGCTGAGCATGCTACTTTCCAATGCAGAACCCCGCGAAGATGGATTGTAAAATGTCTTCGGACGAAATTTCGCCCGTTATACTCTGGAGGGCGCGACGCACCAACTGCATCTCGAAAGCAAGCAGTTCTACGGCCGGATTATTCTTGAGCAAGTCGAGTACGCGGTCAACACCCGCGAGGGCATCCTCGAGACAGGCCTTTTCACGTTCGCTCGTAATCCAAAGGTCTTCCGCGTTCGCATTTTCCTTGAACAGCGCCGCATTCATGATGTTCTTGAGGTCTGCAAGGCCGTCACCCGTCTTGGAAGAAACCTGGAGTGCGCCGTATTCACTCGGGCACGAGGCTGCGCGCAGGTCGCTCTTGGAGTAAACGATAACGTCGGGCTTTCTCTCGTCTTTCGTCTGTAGGGCGCAGCCCGTTCTTTCGTCTGATCCGTCCACCACGAGGATTTTCAAATCCGCTTCCTCGAGAATTTCCTTGCTCTTCTTCATGCTGAGGGCATCGAGTTCGTCGGTCGCACGGTCCGCTATCCCTGCCGTATCGACAAGGCGAACTTCTCCACCGGGGAGGAACAGGCGCACTTCTACAAAGTCACGCGTCGTACCCGGAACGTTGCTCACGAGCACGCGGTCTTCGCCCAAGAGTGCATTCACGAGACTTGACTTGCCTGCGTTGGGCGCGCCGTAGAGTACCGCCAGCGGAAGCTTGCTTAAGGAAGCCTTCCCGTGGAAGCTGTTCAAAATTTGCTGGATGGATTCGCGGACAGAAACAAACCGCGCTTCCCAGCCCGCAAAATCGGGGTCGGCTTCTTCTTCGGCAAAATCCACATCGAGTTCTAGGCGCGCCGAGATGTCTTTCACCTGAGCGGCGAGCGTCGCAATCTTTTTAGAGAGGGCGCCCGAAAGCAAGCGGTGCGCGTTCTCGAGTTCTGCACGGTTCGCGCTATGGATTACGTCGGCCACAGATTCCGCCTGCGTCAAGTCCATCTTGCCGTTCAGGAAGGCGCGGCGCGTAAACTCGCCCGGTTCCGCAAGACGCACGCCTTCGATACCGCGAATCGCCTGCAGCAAGTCGCGCACGATAAGCGGGTTTCCATGCGGGTAGAGTTCCAAAACGTCTTCACCGGTATAGGAATTCGGGCCTTCGAAAAACAGGTACAAAAGGCTATCGATGACCTTGGCTGTCTGCGGGTCGCGCGCCGTCCCGAGACTTGCCTTGCGCGCCTCCAAATTAGCCGCGGCACGTTCCCCGAAAAGAGACTTCACCACATCGCGGACCTTGGAACCACTCACGCGGAGGGCCGCCACGGCGCTTACGCCGGCAGGGGTCATCGGGGCTACAATCGTCAGGGAATCCATATGCGAGAATATAGCAAATGCGGAGCCACCTCCGCGGCAGTTCCTAATTCCAATAAGAGTTACTAGTTCTAAATTCTGAGTTACTAGAATGTTCTTTGATAGCATTTCTAGTAACTAGTAACTATTGACTAATAACTCCTTTTGCTATCTTGCCTTCCATGAGCATCTTCAAGTTGATTTCTCGCCCCCTGGGCACAGTCCAATGTTTTGTCCTCCAGCGCAACGACGGCGCCGAATTCGAAATTCTTTCCGGTTACGGCGGCGGGCTTAACGCCTGGCGCATCCCCGTTGCAGAAAAAGCCGCAACCGCAGGCAACTCATCCGAAGGGAAATCCCTCGACCTGCTCTATGGTTACCGCGAAGGCGATGACATCTTCAAAATGGGCCCCGACACGAACGCCGGGTGCAGACTCTGCCCATTCCCCGGACGCACCGCCTATGCGCAGTTCACCTGGAACGGCAGCACATACAAACTAATCAACAACGTCAGTTGGGCCCCGCACGCCCTGCACGGATTCCTGCAGAACCAGGAATGGAAATTCGAAAGTTTCGAAAGCAATAGCGAAAGCTGCACCGCCGTATTCACTTGCGATTGGCCTGGCGCCTTCGCCGGCTTCCCGTTTCCCTTCCGCGCCACGAACACCATCACCTTTACCGGCGAAACCGTCACCGTGACCTCGAACGTCAAGAATACCGGAAAAAAAGACATGCCGTATTCCGAAGGGTGGCACCCGTATTTTATGCTCGGCGAAAAAATTGACGGTCTCACCCTCACGCTCCCCAAGACAAGCCTCGCCCTTTTGGACAGCGCCGACCTCCCCACCGGCAACTTCAAGGACGACTCGCGTTTCGTGGGCGGCCGCAAGATTGGCGACGAGTTCATCAACGACTGTTTCTGCCTCAACGAAGACGTCCAAAAAACAGGCCGCGCGACCGTTTCGCTCGAAGGCTCCGCCGGACGCATCGACATCTGGCAAAAAACCGGTAACGAGCAGTACAACGCCATCCAGATGTACACCCCGCCTGACCGCATGAGCATCGCCATCGAGCCCATGACTTCGGAGCCCGACGCGCTAAACCATCACCGCGGCCTCATCGTCATCCCTCCCGGCGAAGAAAAGACGTTCTCTTTCGGTTTCAAGTTCCGCAAGAAGTAGTTTTTCCTCGCCTGCAAGCATTTTATAACATTCGTTTTCCAAAAACCGCGTTTTTTCTTCAAAATCGCGGTTTTCTTGTTGCGAAAGCCCCAACAATTTATGCTTTACATCCTCATTTTTCTTTGGATAGCTTCGGTTTTTAACTTATTTTCTAGAAAAATGCAGGAGCATACTATGGGATATTTTAGGATTTTGATCGCAGCCGGTCTTGTCTCCGCGGCAACTTCTTTTGCCGCCCAATACGAAGCCGAAAGTGCCACCATCACCGAAGACGCCACCATCGCCACAAGCACAGACGCTTCTGGCGGAAAATACGTCCAGATGAGAACGGGCAACATCTCCTTCGCCGGCGTAACCGTCGATAAGGCGGGCCAGTACACCGTCGTCATCCATTACATGAACAACTATGACGACTCCAAGATCAACCTCGTCGGCGTCGGGGAAACATCCTCCCAGGTCACCTTCGAAGAAACTGAAAAAGGCAAGTTCGCCGACGTGGAAACAGTCCTTGCACTTACCGCAGGCGAAAACACGATTTCCATCACCAAGAGCTGGGGCTGGATCGACGTGGACTACATCGAAGTCAAGCCCTACGAGGCAAAGAAGTTCGACCTCTGCAACGCCCCCGTCACGGCAAAAGCGACTCCTTCCGCCATCAAGCTCTACAACTTCCTCGTGAACAACTTCGGCAAAAAGACCATCTCCGGCGTGATGACCGGTAACATGGACGCCTACACCATTGGCGATGCCACCCAGCACGAAGACGTGCAGGCCGTTTTCAAGGCCGGCGGCAAATACCCGGCACTCGTCGGCGTCGACCTGATGAACGCCACCGGCGCGAACAAGGACGATTCCTGGTTCCAGGAATACACCGAAAAGGCTGTCGATATCGCCAAATCCATCTGGAAGAAGGGAGGCATTCCTGCAGTCACGTGGCACTGGCGCCCCGGCGACGAAGTAGAATTCTACGTGAAGGGCGCGCACGAAACCTACACCGAATTCGACTTCACCGAAGGCTTCGTGAAGGGCACCACCAACTGGGACACGCTCTCCACCGTGTACAAGGCGCTCGCCGCCGACATCGACCGCGTCTCCGAAATCTTCCTCGAGCTCCAGAAGGAAGGCGTTGCCGCCATCTTCCGTCCGCTTCACGAATCCGGCGGAAACTGGTTCTGGTGGAGCACGCATACCGGCAAGCAGTTCGCGGCCCTCTACCAGCTGGTGTACGAGCGCATGGTGTTCAAGAACGGCGTGAACAACCTCATCTGGGACTTCAACCCGCAAAATGCCTCCAAGCTTTCCTGGACTCCGGGCGAAACCTACTACGATGTATTGAGCGTCGACATCTATAACGACGCCAACGATCACCAAAGCAACAGCGCCGCCTTCGTAGACTTTGCGAACAAGGGCGGCACGAACAAGATTATCTCGCTCAGCGAAAATGGTCCGATTCCCGACGTGGACAACATGTACAACGACGGTGCCACCTGGAGCTGGTGGATGCCGTGGTACGAATCCCCGAGCTGGAATGGCGGTTTTGTAAGCCAGACCGCAGCTAGCGTGTGGCAGAAGAACCTCGCCGACGATCGCATCATCACGCTCGACAAGATGCCCGGCTGGGACAACTACACCGAAGCCGCCGCCTCCACGAAGGTATGCCCGACATCTACCGAAAACGGCAAGTTTGACGCCGACACTTCCAAGAAGGAAGATGCGAAGAACATGATGATGGCCGTGACCTACACCGCCTTGAACGACAGCGGCGCGAACATCGAACTCCAGAAGGTCCCGAACCTCACCGGCGCACAGACCGTTTCCGTCAAGATTACGAACAATGGTTCGGGCGGTGCCGACGGCGGCATCTGGGTCGGTCTCGCCTTCGTGCGCGACGGCATGAAAGACAGCCTCTGGACTTGGGAAATGTCCACCACGAAAAGCTGCTGGATTAATGACGGAGCGTCTTCTACCTGCGAATTCGACATTACCAAGTACGAAGACGCCGCAGGCACCGAGCAACCCATGGATTTGGACAAGCTCTTCTCCGTCACGCTGATGGTTGCCGCCGTGGGCTTTGAAGGAACCGTCATCTTCGACGAACTCGTTGCCGACAACGGGAAGGTCATATCGGCATTCGACAAAAAGACGGAACTCTTCACGGTGGCAAACCAGAGCAAGGGTCACGTGGCCAAGATTGAACTTGTTGACGAAAACGGCAATTCCGACGCCATCAGGCCCGTGGCCGCAGCCGCTACCGGTAAAATCAGCGTCGTCGGCAAGAGCCTCTCGCTCACCACCGTCAAGGCGGGCCTCGTATCGGTCGACGTCTTCGGCATGAACGGCAAGCGCGTAGCAACACTCTACAAGGGCAACCTCACCGCCGGCAGCTACGCCTTCAGCCTGGCCGATATGCCCAAGGGGCGTTACATCGTGCGCGTGAAGGGCTCAGGCCTCACAGCAACCAAGCCGATTCTCGTCAAGTAATTCTACTTTCATGACTTTTGGATTCCCCGTAGCTTGACGAAATTGGCTACGGGGAATTATTTTAGGAAAGATAAGCACTGCCTGGAGATTATACAATGATGCATAAAACTTTTGCCCTGACAATTGCAACGGTCTCTTTTGCAACAGCCGCTTTTGCCGCCACCCCTATCCGTTTAGAAGCCGAAGACGCTGTCCTCGCCGATGACCACAAAGTCGTCGTAATCGAAGATGCCAAAGCTTCGGGCGGAAAGTACGTCGATATGAAAGACGGCAATTTGGAGTTCAAGGTGACTGTCCCCGCGACAGGCTATTACACGCTTTGGGCAAATTACCAAATACCATCGGAATCGACCAGCAAAATCCAGAACTTGACCGTCAACGGCGTTTCTGCAGGGCAGATTTCCTTTGGAATTTCTGACGAATTCACGACCATCAAAGGTGCGGGCAAAATCAAGCTTACCGAAGGCGAAAACAAGATAGGCATCGTCCACAGCTGGGGTTACGTCAACCTCGACTACATCGAGCTCACGGAATACGAAGCCAGCCCGTGGAGCATTTCACCGAATCCTGTCACGCCAGAGCCAACCGAAAGCGCACAGAAGCTCTACAACTTCTTGCTCAACAATTTCGGCAAGCACGTGATTAGCGGCGTCATGACGGAACGCCCGTTCGAAAATAACGGCCAGTACACCCCGCAAAACTACGAAACGCAAACCGAACTCAGTTACATCAACAAGGCTAGCGGCAAGAACGTGGTTCTCGTAGGCTTTGACTTTTTGCATGCCTCGGGCAAGAATTCCGACCAGCAATGGTATCAGGGGTACACGCACGCTTCGCTCGAAATGGCAAAGACGGTCTGGAAAGCAGGTGGCATTCCGCAATTCAACTGGCATTGGAAAGACCCGATGCACGAAGTCGAAGCGTTCTACACGCAATCGAGCGGAAACGATCCCTACACCGAATTCAGTATCAACAAGGCTTACGACGAATCCACCAGCAAATGGAAAACAAGTAGCGATGAATACAAGGCCATTGTCCGCGACATGGAAATGATCGCCGACTCGCTTTTGACTTTGCAAAAAGAAGGCGTCGCCGTTCTTTGGCGCCCTCTCCACGAAGCTAGCGGAAAATGGTTCTGGTGGGGTACCGATGGCGCAAAGTCATGCGTTGCCTTGTACAAGCTCATGTTCGATATTTTCGTGAACCAGAAAGGTTTGCACAACTTGATTTGGGTGTGGACCACCGACGAAGCGAGCGACGCTCTCGACTGGTATCCGGGCGATGAATACGTGGACGTTGTGGGCCGCGACTACTATTACTACCCGCGTGAATCCAACCACTCCAGCCTCATCGGCAGCTTTGAGACGGTCAAGGAAATCTTCGGCGGCAAAAAGATTGTAGCGCTCAGCGAAAACGGATCTGTGCCCTACCCCGACGAGATGAAGGCCGATGGCGCCAACTGGAGCTGGTTTATGCCATGGTATGGCGACTACGCGATGGAAGGCTGGGCAAACGACAACAACGCCGAAAGTTGGAAAATCGTGATGAACAACGAATACACCTTGACGCTCGAAGACATGCCGGGCTGGGACAATTACGAAATGCAGACAACCATCATCGCCGCCACCAGGAATACGGCCCCTGCAATCCAGCTTGTCGGTCGCGATTTGCAGGTGAACCTGAACTCCTCTACAGCACAGGTCTCGATTTACGATTTGCAAGGAAACCGCGTAATTGCGCAAAAGATGAGCCAGAACGGCACGATTGCGCTTTCACGCCTCGCCCGCGGACCGTACCTAGTGCGCATCCAGGCAAACGGCTTGACACAAAACCACAAGATCTCGCTAAAATAAGCAAATTTCAGCAAAAAGACCCATTCAAGCTATTGCGGAAAAGACAACATCTTTTCCGCTTTTTTTGCTTTCAAAACGGAAAATACAGCCATTCGAAGATATATTTGGAGCATAAATTAAGGAGTGATGTATGGGATGTAAGACTCTGACGGCTTTTGCCATTTTGTCGGCGGCAGCACTCGCTTTCGCCGCACCAACAACTTACGAAGCCGAGAATTTGGCCGGCGCAACTGTTGTCGAAGATGCCGATTATTCGGGTGGCAAGTACGCCAAGCCTGCCGACGCAAGCGGCATCACGTTTACGGTCAAAGTCGAAGAAACTGCCGTCTACGACATCACCACTAAAGTATTGATCAAGCAATACGACTGGATTACCTCGAAAATCGTGGTCAACGGAGTAGAAGCGGGTTCTATGCTCACGACCCCGCGTAACTGCGATTCCAGCTATGTCATCGCGGCCTCGGCCAAAATGAAGGTCGGCGAAAACCAGATTACCGTCGGCAACCAGGCCATTGGCGTTGACTACATCACCGTAGAGCGCCACCCCGATCCCGAATTCAAGATCAGTGCGGCCCCGGTCACCCCGAACGCAAGCGAAAGCGCACGCAAAGTATATTCCTTCCTGCGCGAAAACTTCGGCAAAAAGACCATCAGCGGCATGATGATCAGCGACCAGAATTTCAACTACAATTACGGCGACATGAAGATTATTCCGCCCGGCGGCTGCACGCCCGCAGATTCTTGCAAGTATACCGACGAACAGGTTTCCTGGAAAGGACAGACCGACATCGCCGAATTCTACAAGCGTAGCGGCCACTACCCCGCCATCGGCGGCTTCGACATGCTCTTTGCTGCGGGCGGCCACCATGAAGAAGGCTGGTTCAAGGGCTATACCGAAAACAACCTCTTGATGACCGAAGACCTGTGGAACATGGGCGGCATTCCGACCTACACTTGGCACTGGAAAGTCGGCGAAGATACCGTATTCTACACCAAGGATACCTACCCCATGAACGGATTCAACGCCAGCGGTTGCACCGAAGGCGTCAAGGGCACCAGCGAAAGCAACACCTGCTTTAACTACACCAAGGCATTCAAGGGCGACAAGTGTGCCGAAATCGACGAGACCTCGCAGGAATACAAGGACATCGTTGCCGACGTGGACATTGTTTCGGGCTACTTCAAGCAACTGCAAGAAAAGGGTATCGCGGTCGTGTGGCGTCCGCTCCACGAAGCAAGCGGAGGCTGGTTCTGGTGGGGCACCGCTAGCGCTGAATGCTATGTACAGCTGTACCGTCTGGTCTTCAAGCGCATGGTCGAAACCAACAAGCTCAATAACCTGATTTGGGTCTGGAATATCAATACCGATCCGGCTTTTGGCTACGACTATTCCGCACTGAATGCAGCATGGTACCCCGGCGATGACTACGTGGACATCGTGGCAGTCGACATTTACGACCCACTGAACGACCACAATTCCGCCGCCAATTACTACAACAAGATTGTGAGCGACGTGGGCACAAACAAGATGATCGCCTTGAGCGAAAATGGTGCTATCCCGGACATCGATAGCATTGCCGAAGACAAGGCCTATTGGAGTTACTGGATGACCTGGAGCCAGACCTGGAGTGGAAACTTCCTGGAAAAGACTCCGACAGACATGTGGAAAAGGAACCTGGACGACGAACGCATTATCGCCCTCGACAATATGCCCGGCTGGAACAATGTTGTCGCCGATACGAGCAGCCAGAGTGCCGCCATCGAGCCGAAGGTTTCAATCGCCGCCTCCAAGATTAGTGTCGTCGGCAAGAGCCTCTCGCTCACCACCGTCAAAGCGGGCCTCGTCTCGGTCGACGTATTCGGCGTTACAGGCAAGAAGGTCGCCACGCTCTACAGGGGCAATCTCTCCGCCGGAAGCTACGCCTTCAGCCTCGCCGACATGCCCAAGGGCCGCTACATCGTGCGCGTAAAGGGCGCAGGGCTCACCGCAACCCAGCCGGTGCTCATCAAGTAACAGTATCTCCACTTCCCCAAGCCCTTGCAGGAACACTCCTGCAAGGGCTTTTAAATTGTCTGAGCACAATAGGGAAAGCGCGTCGGGGTGTTGACAAATTCGGCACCTTTTGTCAACACCTTCAAAAACAAATCCTTCTTTTTTCGCACCGATATTATAATTTCCCTAAGGGAAAGTTTGCCCTTCGGGGCATTTGGCAAGGATTTTTATGAGAAAAGTCAAGTTTTTCACTCTCTGCGGCGCCTTTTTGCTCGGCGGTACGGCCTTTGCCGCACCGGGGCTCACTGTAAGCGGCACCGATTTGCTCTATAGCGGCAAGAAAATCTTCTTCTCGGGCACGAATCTCGCCTGGAGCGACTACAACTCCGACGTGGGCGCAAGCCCCCTTGACGAAAATGCCTGGCGCAAGGCTATCGAAGGGACCCGTGCCGCGGGCGGCAACGCCATCCGCTGGTGGTTATTCAACAACATGAGCCAAAGCCCCGAAATCGACCCGAGCACGCACCTGGTCAAGGGACTCAAGGAAAACACCATCGCCAACATGAAAAAGGCCCTCGACATCGCCGAAGAATACGGCGTGATGGTATCGATGTGCCTTTTCAGCCACAACCTGATGGAACCGAACCAATGGGGCATTTACGAAGGCGACAAGCTGGACATCACCGCGAACACGCAACTGTTCGAAGACGCGGGTACCAAGGCGTTCATTGACAACGCTCTGATTCCTGTCGTCAAGGCAATCGGCAACCACAACGCTCTCATGACCTGGGAAGTGTTCAACGAGCCCGAAGGCATGACAAGCGTCGGCTGGACCACCAAAAAACTGGACAAGGCGCTCTTGCAGAAATTTACAAACAAAGTTGCAGCGGCAATCCACACGACAAACCCGGAACTCCTCGTTTCTACAGGTAGCGTGAACATCAAGTATCAGGAATGGTGGAACGACGCAAACCTCATTGCTGCGGGCGGCGAAGCGAAAGGAACGCTTGACTTTTTCCAGACGCACTACTACCCGTATTACCAGGACGACGCGGTAAGCCCGTTCGTGAATACGGCGGCCCAGATGGCAGCGACCTACAAGTACGACAGCAAGCCGATGATTATCGGCGAATTCCCGGCAAGCGGCTGGAAGGGCAACACCTACACCGCGAGCATGGCGGCAAAGACCCAGATTTCGACCGAGGAATGCTACCGCAAGGCATTTGACGGCGGTTACGCGGGCGCTCTCGCCTGGCAGTACATCGGCGACAAGACCGAATCGAACTTCGGCGGATACTCCTACACCATCGAACCCGCGCTTGACGCCATGAAGGCTCTCGCCGCGACCGAAGAGGCAAGCATCAAGATCAAGGACGTAGCGATTAGCCAGGAAAGCGGCAACGGCATGATGGCCGTGACCTATGGTGGCGACAACGCCCAGATCGAATACCAGAACAAGGGCGGCTGGAACCTTTCCTCTGCCACCACGTTCACGTGGACTGCGAAGAACAACGGTTCCACCGAAGCCGACATCTACCTCATCTTCAAGCTCACGGACGAATGGACCTGGACCGAAACGGATGGCAGTTGCAAGGTTCCCGCTGGAGAAAAGGCCACCTGCTCCATCGACATTTCCGCATATGCCGACCGCAACAAGACGCTCAGCATCACGTTCGCGAACTACGCCGCGGGCTATACCGGCACGATTATCTACGACGACATCATGGCTGGCGAAACGACCCTCTTCGACTTCAACAAGGACAAGTACGACGCCTTCAAGCGCGGTTTTGAGAATACCGAAGAGATGATCCCCGAAATCAAGATTGTCTACAGCGAAGACTACACCATGGGAAATGCAGTCACAGCGAACAGCATCCAGAGCGAAACCTTGAACCGTATTTCCTTGCAGGGCAAATTCATCTCGTTTGCCACGGCCAAGGCGGGCCTCGTATCGGTCGATGTGTTCGGCACGAACGGCAAGCGCGTCGCAACGCTCTTTAACGGCCATCTCGGCGCCGGCAGCTACGCTTTCAGCATAGGCGACATGCCCAAGGGAATGTATATCGTGCGCGTAAAGGGCGCAGGCATCACCGCAACGCAACCAATGCTTTTAAAATAACGAATCTCTGACTCCTCGCCCCTGCGGGTTCACGCCTGCGGGGGCATTTTTGTATCTTTATTTGCATGGAAAACAAGCATCCCCTCTACTTTACGATTCACGGCCACTTTTACCAGCCGCCTCGTGAAAATCCATGGACGGGCGTTATCGAGAACCAACCGAGCGCACGCCCCTTTCACGACTGGAACGACCGCATCGCAAGTGAATGTTATAGTCCGAATTCTGCAAGCCGTATCTTGAGCCCGCACGGGCGTATCGTCGATATTGTCAACAATTACGATTTCATGAGTTTCAACATGGGCCCGACCCTCCTGGGTTGGATCCGCACGAACACGCCGGATACCTACAAGAGGATCCAGGAAGCCGACAGGCGCAGCATGGAACGCCTGAACGGACACGGTAACGCCATCGCCCAGGTATACAACCACATCATCATGCCGCTCGCGAGCGAGCAGGACAAACGCACGCAAATCCGCTGGGGCATCGAAGATTTCAAGTTCCATTTCGGTCGCATGCCCGAAGCGATGTGGCTCGCCGAAACCGCCATCAACTTTGAAACGGTTGTGGAACTCATCAAGGCGGGCATCAAGTTTACGATCCTCTCCCCCACGCAGGCAGACAAGTTCCGCAAGCTTGGCGATACCGAATGGACGGGATGTTCCAATACCGACATCGACACGACGCGCCCCTACCGCGTTTACCCGCGTGATAAGGACGGAAACCTCGTCTGTGACGGTTACCTCGACGTCTTTTTCTATAACCCCTGGCTTTCTTCCGCGGTAGGTTTTGAGCACCTGCTCCGCAACGCCGACACCTTCGGCGGCCGCATCCGCGACGCTTGGGACAAGAACCGCGAAGAACCGCAACTCGTGAGCATCGGTACCGACGGCGAAAGCTACGGCCACCACGAGCCCTTCGGCGACATGTGTGCCGCCTGGCTCTACAACCGTTACGCGCCCAACCACAACATGGTTCCCGTAAACTACGGCTGGTACCTGGAACAGTTCCCCCCGCAGCACGAAGTCTTGCTCAAGAACTTCCACGGCGAAGGCTGTGCCTGGAGCTGTGCGCACGGAGTCGGACGTTGGTACCGCGACTGCGGATGTTCGACCGGCGGTGGCCCGGACTGGAACCAGAAATGGCGCGGTCCGCTCCGCGACGCCTTCAATATCCTCAAGAAACTCGCCGACGATGTTTTCGTCCGCGAATTCGAAAAGCTTTCCGACGTGGATCCTTGGGACGCCCGCAACAACTATGTCCAGGCGCTGGTCGCCCCCGAAGACGAATCGCGCGTCAAGGATTTCCTAGCAAAGACGGTCAAGGACCCCTCCGACGCCGATATGTGCGCCAAGGCCATCCGCCTTCTTGAAATCCAGAAGTTCTGCCTGTTCAGCTACACGAGCTGCGGCTGGTTCTTCAACGATATTGAAGGGCTTGAACCGGTACAGAACATGCGCTACGCCCTGCGTGCGATGGAACTCCTGGAGCCCTTCCTGCCCCACGGCAATCACCTCAAGAGCGAATTCATCAGCACGCTTGCCTGTGCCACCAGTAACGAGCACAAGCTGAACGGCGCCGAAGTCTTTACCCGCTTTGCCGAAGAACAGGTCCCTGTCATCGTGAAGGAGATGGCGGAACAGGCGGCTATTTTCCACCTGGGCCTGGAAGGCGATAACGAGAAGAGCAAGAAGATTACCGCCACCAAGATTGCCTCGCGCAGGCGCCAGACGCTCGTGCGTACGGAATACTACGACAAGTTCATCGACGAACGCCGTATCGCCACGGTACTCGCCATCACCGATACGCTCGGCCGAATCAACCTAGTCGTTGCCGACGGCGAAAACGAGCAGAACGGCCTCAAGTTCGCCGAAAACCCGAACCTGAGCACCTCAGAACTGCAAACGCACTACCCCACGGCATACGTCGTCCGCATGCGCGACCTCATGAGCGATTCGCTCAAGCGCATCAACCAGCTCACGACGCAGATGCACCTCACGGAAATCACCGAGTCGTTCTCGAGCTTTGCCCTCAACCACGGCATTTCCATCGACAACCTGGCCGATCCGGACCACACCTTGCCGGACACCATGAGAAAGATCCTCTCGCTGGAAATCAACGCCAGGATCCACCACGACGCCTTGAAGCTCCTGGAAGGCACCGACGACAAGCTCATCGCCGAAATCAAGGACCTGATGAACGAAGCCAACCGCCTCGAGACCAAGCCGAGTTTTGGCGGTACCGGCAGGATGTTCTTCAAGAAGTTGAAGACGCTCATTGACACGGTCACGCAGAACTACGACGAGGCGACCGTCAAGTACATCACGGACCTCATCACCGTTGCTGACTGGCTCGAACTCGGCATTGACAAGACTTCGCTTGAAAACCGAGTCTTCGCCATCTATACAGAATTCCTGAAAGAACCGCAGGGCAAGCTTGCCGCCCTCAAGCCCATGTTCGGCTGGCTGAACTTCGAGGTCGATAATGTATAGCCTTTCCGAAAAACCGCTCATCAGCAGGCAACAGATTGATGAGCGCCTGGAAAGCCTCGCCGAAGAAATTCGGGGAGAAGATTTCGACATCATCCTCTCGGCACTCACGGGCGGATTCATCTTTACCGCGGACCTGTGCCGCCGTATCGCCTGCCCCAAACTGCAAATCGCCTTCATCAAGGCGTCCAGCTACGGTAACGGCATGGAATCCTCCGGCAAGGTACAGATTTCCGGTCTGGAATCGCTTGACATCAAGGGCAAGGCCGTCCTTGTCATCGATGACATCCTCGACTCCGGGCGCACCATGCTCGGCATCAAGGAAGCCCTGCTCGCCCTCGAGCCGAGCAAGGTCAAGACATGCGTACTTCTCGACAAGCCCGCCCGCCGGGCTGTCAATATCGAAGCCGATTACGTCGGCTTTTCCATCGGGAACGAATTTGTCGTAGGCTACGGGCTAGACTACGCGAACGAGTTCCGCACCTACCCTGAAATATGGACAATGAGGGAGACCTATGGCCAATAACGATCTAGACGACGTCCGGCTCCACGCCACCCAGGCGATCGAAGCCGTCGAACGCAGCTTCAACAAGATTAGCCGCCGTAACCGCCTTCTCATCAAGGCCGGTTTCTGCCTTGCCTTCTTCATCGGCGGGTTCGTCACGAGCAGCGTCATGAACAACGTCCCAACGGAAGGCGTCATCGAAAAGATTGCCGCCCAGCCCGACCTGAAAAACAAGTGCAAGGGCCGTTACGACCGCCCGATGGAATACGCCATCATGCACGAATGTATTTTCGCGAAAGGCATTCCCGGCAACGAAGCAAAACTTGTCCAGAGGATCAACTACTGCACTTGCGCCCTGCAGAGCGTGCAGAACAAGAAGCCCTACCAGAAGATGTTCGAAAACAACCTCGTAGACTTCACTTTCAAGATTCGCGAAGAAGACCTCTGCCAAGACGACAGGATTATCCCGACCCTCGACGACGAAGAGTCGAAGAAGTAGTCTTTATTAATTGAAGATGGCGCGGTAAGTAGAATTCTTCGCGGGAGTGACGACTCGCGGATTTTCGGTCGAGCCGTCTTCCCATTGGACGAATTCGCCTTCGGACGGTACGGCCGCAAGCACAATCGGATTACCCGCAAAGAACAAGCCCTGGTATTCCGGAGTGGGCAGGCGCGCCCCTTCTATGGTCACATAGCCATTCCCCTGGGTAGAAACAGACACCGTCACGTCTTCGCCCAGGCCGAAATTCTGGCGGTATTCCTCACGCACTTTAGCATCCCGTGAATACGCCCACTTCTTGAGGCAAGATCCATCCGTTTCAAAACCGCCTCCGCAGGAATTGAAATACCAGTAATCATCACGGGGGAACTCGTTTATGTCCCTCGCGATATCGCTAGCGGGCATCGTCGACACCATGGCATCCGTATTGGCGGCAACGCGGCTTGAATTGACATACAGCGAATAAAGCACGCACGCCCTGTTAATGAAAATCCTCCGGAACACCTGGCTCTGGATGAGTTTCACGAACATGTTATGGAAGCAAAACGCGCTCGTCGAATTCTTGCAATCAGCGGACCCGCCCTTGGCAATCCAATCGAACATGTTCGTCTCTTGCGAAAAGCCCGTCACGTTCCACTCCCAGTCAAAGCCATGGTCGATATCGAACGCGACAAAACGCCACGGCTGCGACGGCGACCGCCATGCACGCACGTTATTGTTGGGCCAGTCCCCGTTGTGGAAATAGACTTCCGCAGCCATATAATCGGCATAGTTGCTTATGTCAAGCATCTTGGACATCTTTTGCAAGGCTTCCCCCGAAAGCTCGCTAAAGTCCGATTCGGCAGCAAAGCTGAGCATTTCTTCATACAGGGCCGCAGAACCGTTCGCCACCTTGATTGTCTTGTTCGTATGCTTGATAAAGTCGACTTCCTTGGAATCAATACCGTGATTCGTTTCCACAAAATGCTCGTTCAGCTTTTCACGCATATCGTGGATGCCGTAATACGTCCCATTGTAGAACACCACCACCTGACGGCTCCGCTGGTAATCCACGCCGCTCCCTTCCAGCAAGCTCACCGCCATCGGGTCTTCGATGTAATCGCTCACAAAGCGGTTGCCGTTATTGCGCAAGATAAACGCCTTGAATTTTTTCGCATCCGGACGAGTCTCAAAAAGCGGGTACTTGAGCCTGCCATCCTGATACTCCTTACGCATCACGACCGAAACCGATTTCTTGACCTGGTTACGGCTCCAGCCACCCATAATCGAGATTCCCGCATCAATCTCAAAAGTTTTCTGCTTGGAGCTGCTCCCGTCCGCAAAGTACTCCACGTGCACCGGAAATTCAACATCGTCCCAAAAGGCAGCACTCCTGCAGGGGTCCGGCTTGCACGGCGACGCAGCGACATAGTCCTTGAAAAAGACCGGAGGCACCGACAAGGCGACCACCGGCATCTTTACCGACTCGCCGATAAAATACGTCTCGGTCTGTTTCGCCACGACCTTCGAATCCACGAACTCGTAACAGCGGACCACCGTATTCTTCGTGAAAGTCTGCGAATACAATACAGGCGACGAAAGCTCCTTCGGTTCAGAGCCATCCATCGTACAACTGACAGACCCGCCTTGCGAAGCTTTCGGTTCACCAAAATTCAACGTCTTGTAAAAACCGGCAGGAGGTAAGCCCAACACCGAAACTTTCGCAGAAGACGAAGATTCCTCTGACGAAGACCCTACTGACGAAGACGATAAGGCAGAAGACAAAAGCGCGCCCGACGACAAGTTCCCGGACGAAAAAGCAATCGCAGACGACAAGGCGGTTTCGGACGGAAGCGAAATATCGGCAATTTCGACATAGGACGTCTCAGTGGAATAATCACCGGAGCACGCCCAAAAAGAGAGCGCTCCTAAAAGCACAAACGAAAACAACCGCCTCATAGTATATGAAATATACCTATTTATGGAAAATTTCGGGTTGACGGGAATCACCTTACCGTGATTCGCCAGGCTCCCCGGCTTCTCCCATCACGGACAAGCTGGACCACCAGCATGCCCTTCCCCGCGAAAGCGCTCAAATCTACGCTAGATCGCGGGGTTTCCATCGGTTCTTCAAGCAGCAGATGCCCCTGGGCATCGAATAAGCGAAGCTTTGTCCCGGCCTCGGGAGCGACGACGTTCAGCAGGCGCCCATCAAGCCCGATGCGGAAGCCCGCATTCATTGCCGCTACGACACCTATGATACCACTCGACGACGTTTCCGGAAGTACAGAAGAAGAGCTCCTTCTCCAGCGTGAATACGACGAAGAACTCCGGAGGGAATTGCTGGAAGCGAGCACCGTCGAAGAACTCGACAAAACGGCTGACGACGACACAACGACCGCCATGCTGCTGGAACTTTCCTCGGACGAAGAAGAACTGCGGACAAACTCGCAGTCGGTCACCTGCACGCCCTGCTGAGTCGCAAAGCAGACATTCTCGCCCTTTTCGGTAATGCTATACAGATGAATTTCCTTCGCGGATCCTCCCCATGAGACAAACGGTCCGTACTCGACCACCTTCTGCGAGCCCGGATACGGATCGTCCTTCAGGTTGCCGCCGCCGCTCCAGGAATTCACGAATCCGTC
>CACXKY010000034.1 GCA_902768325.1 Fibrobacter succinogenes | reverse complement strand
CTGGTTCGCGAACTCGTGAAGCAGGGCAAGGAAAACGGGGTAGACTTCGTCCTGGCCGTCGGCGGCGGAAGTTCCATCGATACCGCGAAGGCGGTGGCACTCGGAATACCTTACCAGGGAGATGTGTGGGATTTCTTTGAAAAGGGAATCTCACCGGAACAGGTATTGCCGATTGGTGTCATCGCCACGACGGCATCGAGCGGTTCCGAAACATCCAATGCGGCAATCCTTTCGAGTGGTGAATGGAAGCTCGGTTTTGAAGATGACCGGATCATTCCGAAGTTCGCCATCATGAACCCCAAATACACGGTGGGCCTGCCGGCATACCAGACTTTCGTGGGCATCGCTGACGTGCTTTCGCACTTGTTGGAACGCTATTTCTCGGACGAGAAATATTCCGACACCACGGACTACCTGATAGAAGGCGCGATTCGTGCGTTGCTCGTGAATGCAGACAAGCTCATCGCCAACCAGAAAGACGTCAACGCCCGCGGAGAAATCCAGTGGCTTGCAAGTGTCGCTCATGGCGGGTTCCTGGATGCAGGGCGTCGCGCGGATTGGGGCTCGCACCGAATCGAGCATGAACTTTCTGCCCAGTACAACATCACTCACGGCGAAGGCATGGCAGTGGTGACTGTTGCTTGGACAAAGTACATGGCGGTGAAAAAGCCTTGGAGGCTTGCGCTCCTTGCGAGCCGTGTGTTCGGTGTAGATTCCTTCAACTACAGTGAAACCGAACGTGCGCTGATCCTTTCGGAAAAGCTTGCGGCATTCTTCAAGAAACTGGGGCTCGCGACGACGCTTGCAGACTTGAAGATTGGCGACAAGGACTTCGATGCGATGGCCGCCCGTGCTACGCGCAATGGCAAGGTCGGGCACTACGTGCCGCTGGATGCTGCCGCCATCAAGGAAATCTTGAAAATCGCGCTTTAATCAAAAAACTTAAACAAAAAAACAAAACGGTGCCAATGCACCAAAAGGAGAGTACAAACAATGGCAAGAGTAAAATTTATTGAATCGGTTGACGAAGCTCAGGGCAAGGCGAAAGAAGCCTACGACAAGCTCGTTTCTACAGGCAAGATTACCAACATGAAGCGTGCGCTGTTGCAGGACTACGCGACGTTCGACGCCTTCATGGGCTGGTACACCAGCTGGGCCCGCCTCGTGGA
This sequence comes from Fibrobacter succinogenes, assembly GCA_902768325.1. Lineage (GTDB taxonomy): Bacteria > Fibrobacterota > Fibrobacteria > Fibrobacterales > Fibrobacteraceae > Fibrobacter > Fibrobacter succinogenes_A. The sequence continues at coordinate 19,836 of CACXKY010000034.1, read as the reverse complement.
CATCATCGGTCAGCGCGCCGCTACGGTCTACGCCCACGCGGTTTCTACGACCAACAGCTGCCAGCTCTGCTCGCTGTTCTTCATCAGCGACCTGAAGGCTCTCGGCATCGACCCGAACGGGTTCGAATACGAGAAGAACGAAGAAATCCTCGTGAAACTCGCAAGGCAGATCGTGAAGGACCCCACCGCCGTTCCGGATTCCTATTTCGATGAACTGCGCAAGTTCTACAACGATTCCGAAATCGTGGCCATCGTGGGCTTTGCTGCACAGATGATTGCGACGAACAACTTCAACTCCGTGTTGAAAATCGACGTAGACCAGCGCTTGCTCCCGATTGTGGGTGAATTCAAGCCTGCCACCTGGAGAAAGGACATCAAGTAGTTTTGTACTCTCCGTACAAAAGGGACGTCTCTGGAAAAAAGCGATGTTTTTCAGAGGCGTCTTTTTTTTTGTACATTCCCTATGCAGCGACAAGGTCCAGGAAATATCGGTGGATGCTCGTGTCGCTGTTGAGTTCCGGGTGGAACGAGAGTGCGATTTGATTCCTGTATTTCACGGCGACAATCTGCTCGGTGTTTGCGCTATCGGAATTTCCGTTTGTACTTGCCGTCCGCGAAAGAATCTCCACATCGTCGCTGACGGATTCGAAGAATGGGGCGCGGATAAATGTCTGCGGGACCTTCCCGATATGCGCGACCTCATTTTCGGTGAAAAAACTGCCGAGCTGTCGGCCGTAAGCGTTGCGACGGATAATGGCGGGGAGCGTCGCGAAGTGGGCGTCTCTTTCGCCTGCGATTTTTTCGGCAAGCAGGATGGCGCCTGCACATGTCGCAAGTACGGGCAATCCAGCTTGAATTTTAGCCCTGAGCGGTTCAAAAAGCCCGAGGTCGCGCAGGAGTTTCCCTTGTACGGTACTTTCGCCTCCGGGGAGAACGAGTCCGTCGATAGTGTGGTCCAAGTCTCGCAGCTGGCGGATTTCAAAGACATCGGCGCCGAGCGCTTGCAGGATGCGTTCATGTTCGATGAATGCCCCCTGTACCGCTAGCACGCCGATTTGCGGCTTGTCAATATTCATTATTTCCCCCTTTCGGCCATGAGCAGAGCAATTTCCTGTTCGTTGATGCCGACCATGGCTTCGCCCAGGTCTTCGGAAAGCTTGGCGATGAGTTTTGCGTCGGTGTAGTTGGTGACTGCCTGCACGATGGCGGCGGCGCGTTTGGCGGGGTTGCCCGACTTGAAGATTCCGGAACCCACGAATACGCCTTCGGCGCCGAGCTGCATCATGAGGGCGGCATCGGCGGGGGTGGCGACGCCCCCGGCGGCGAAGTTCACCACCGGGAGTTTCTTGTGGTCGTGAACGTAGCGCACCAGGTCGTACGACACCTGGAGTTCCTTCGCACGGTTGAAAAGTTCGTCTTCGCGCAGGCTCGAAATGCGGGCGATTTCCTGGTTCATGAGGCGCATGTGGCGTACGGCCTGGACGATGTCGCCCGTGCCCGGCTCGCCCTTGGTGCGAATCATGGAGGCGCCTTCTTCGATACGTCGGAGCGCTTCTCCCAAATCTTTCGCACCGCAGACGAACGGAACTTCGAAATCGCGCTTGTTGATGTGGAAAACGTCATCGGCAGGGGAAAGAACTTCGCTTTCGTCGATGTAGTCAATTTCGATGGCCTGCAAAATCTGCGCTTCTGCAAAGTGACCGATGCGACATTTTGCCATGACCGGGATGGAAACGGCGTCCTGGATTCCCTTGATCATTTTCGGGTCGCTCATTCTGGAGACTCCTCCGGCGGCTCGGATGTCGGCCGGGATGCGTTCAAGGGCCATGACGGCGGCGGCGCCTGCGGCCTCGGCAATTTTGGCCTGTTCGGGGGTGGTCACGTCCATAATGACGCCGCCTTTGAGCATTTGGGCAAGATTCTTGTTGAGTTCGTAACGGTTCTGGTCTGCCATGTAAATCTCCTTGAAAAAGTGAATCGTTTGTTTTCAAGGCGTAATTTAAAACATTCCCTAGACTTGCTCAATATTCAGTTTTTTATTATTTTAATAGGGTCAGTTTAATACCAGATATACAACTAGAATAAGGTCAGATGATGTTTAGTTATGATATGTCTAAGGCGGGTGCAAACAGCCTCTACCATTACCTTTACCAGTGCATCAAAAAGGATATCGTAAGCGGGAACATCCTTGCCGAAGAGCAGCTCCCTTCCAAAAGGAATTTGGCACGGAATTTGGGCGTCAGCGTAGTGACTGTCGAAAACGCTTATGCGCAACTCCTGACGGAAGGCTTTGTCTATTCGCTTCCTAAGAAGGGATTTTTTGTCGCTGATATCAATGCTTCTGTAAAATCTACTACACAGCGCAAGCGAAAGGTGCCGCACATCCGTAGGTTCCGTGCGGGTATGCTTGAAGAATCGGAACATACAGATTCCAAATACATCGCCGACTTTGCGAGTAACGGGGCCGATATCGAGGCGTTCCCCTTTACCACTTGGGCAAAGATTACTCGCGAGGTTCTTTGCGAAAGGCAGAGGGATTTGCTGAAGGTCTCTCAAGGCTCTGGCACATTGGAATTGCGCTGCGCTATTGCCCGCATGCTCCGGGAATTCAGGAATATTCAGGTGGCACCGGAGCAGATTGTGGTAGGTGCCGGTACGGACTATCTGTATGGGCTGCTAGTCCAGTTGCTCGGCTTTGACAAGTGCTATGCCGTCGAGGATCCGGGCTGGGCCAAGATTTCGAAAATATATGGCCAGTACGGTGTCATGGTTTGCCACATTCCTATTCAAGGTGATGATTTTACCGATGCTGTGAAAAAATCCGAAGCGGACATCGTTCACATTTCCCCGTCGCACCATTTCCCGACGGGAAAGGTGATGCCTGTGGGAGAGCGTTATCGCTTGCTCAGTTGGGCGGCAGAATCCCCGAAACGCTATATCGTAGAAGACGACTACGACAGCGAATTGCGCATGACCGGCAAACCGATTCCCGCCTTGCAGAATATCGATGTTACCGAAAAGGTCATCTATCTGAATACATTTTCCAAGACGATGACGTCGGCCATCCGAATCGCATACATGGTGCTCCCGCCGCACCTTGCCGAAAAATTTCGCGACGAGCTTTCGTTCTATTCGTGTACAGTATCGAATCTTGACCAATACGTGATGGCGAAATTTCTGAATCTCGGGTATTACGAAACGCACATCAATCGCATGCGCAACTTATACCGCGCCAAGCGCGATGCGTTGCTGACTGCTATTCGCAAGAGCCGACTTTCCGATGTTGCAAGTATTTATGAAGAAGATGCAGGTTTGCATTTTATTCTGGAAGTCCGCACCAAATGCTCCGACGATGAAGTATGCAGGCGTCTGCGTCAAAAGGGTGTCAACATAAAGGCTCTCTCGGAATACTATTTCGAGGCTGAACCTTCCGTGCACAAATTCGTCATCAACTATTCTTCTGTTGAAAAGAAGAACATGCAGAAGGCTGTGCAGGCGCTGGTTCAGGGCTACATCTAACCTAATACTTTTTGTTTACGGTTCGCCCGAGAAGGTCAAACGAACGGCTCTTCGGGAGAACAGAAGCGCGGATTCCCTTTTTGCGGATGGCCGTCATCTCTTGCTTCGTATAGGTGAAGTAATAGTAGGTCGTGAATTCGTCCGATTGAATTTTCAGGGTATAGTTGTTTTCGCTGGAGGCGTACGTGATGGTCGAAACCGTATCACCCTCGGAAGAGGTTTCGTAACATTTGGAATCGCTTGAATCGCTTACGTACACGTCTGTTGAACGAATTCCTGATTCCTTGTCGGCCCCTTTATAGGTTGTATGCACAATGGAATCGCCTGTAAGGATTATTTCGGAATATTCGGACGTCCCGAAGTCTAGGCTTTTTGTCAATATTTGCGCTGCGTTGGCTGTAAGCTTGATGGAACGCTGTTGCCCCAATGTTCCAAAGCCATAAAAGTCTTCGAAAATATACGTGGTGTCTGCAGATGAAGAATCTTTCATCAAATATTCAAAGCCCGTTTTGGTCAACGCGCTTGGACCTTGATTCCAGTAATATTTGGATTCCGTGGTAGAGTTGTCTAGATAGGAGTATGTCTGATTGTATTCGAGCTTGCCATTGGAATAGAAGTATTTTATGAGCGCTGCTTTGGGCGTGGAAAGGGAATCCAGCTGGAATTCGGCATTAGGCTTCAAGTATAAATTGGACAGAATTTGGAAATAGAGGCCGGTGCAGGAATTTGCCGATGCGTACTGCAATGCCGCCAAAAGGCAGAATAGGATTTTCTTCATATTTCTCCCCATTTTTTTTGATTGAAAATTAGATTTTAAAGAAAGGCTGATGCACGGCAATCATTTTTACGTGATAAACGTCAAAAGAAAACGATGTTAGGCCTGTTTTTAAAAGCCTTTTCCCTTGAATTTAGGGAGTTTGTTTTTCTGATTTTACAATAGTTCTAAATAGATAAACTCTACGACGCGAATCCGGACTAGCTGAAAGGCAGCGACGATGACCCCGGTAAGCGGCGCCAAATATATAATAGGATGGTCCTATGATTCTCATGATCCTCAAGATGATTGGGTGCCTCGCTCTCCTCATGTTCGGCATGAAAACGATGAGTGAGGGCTTGCAAAAACTTACCGGTGGACACTTGCGTGCTGTCCTCGGGAAAATGACCAAGCACCGCCTTTCGCGATAAGCTATCCGAATATCTTGGCGCAGAGTTCCGGAGCGAACTTGGAAAGGTAGCCCTGGATGAGCAGGATGGAAACAAGCACCGGCAATACCCACTTGAAGTAAACCCTGAAAAAGGCGTTGTTCGGAATTTTGTACCCGCTACCGGAGTTGACTTCGGCGAAGAACTTCTCCTGTCCCCATCCATAACGGCTGGAGCAGAAAATCGCCATGAACATGCCGCCCGCCGGGAGCATGGTGTTGCTCACGATGAAGTCTTCGAGGTCAAGTACGCAGCTGCCCGGGCCGAACGGCTCGAAACCGGCGAGGACGTTGAAACCGAGTGCGCACGGGAGCGAAAGCAGGAACACGACGATGATGTTCCAGAAGGCGACCTTCTTACGGCTGTAGCCCTTGAGGTCCATCCAGAACGAGACGAGGTTCTCGAAGACGGCGATTAGCGTCGAGAGCGCCGCGAATGACATGAACAGGAAGAACGCTGCACCGCAGAACCGGCCCGCGGGCATCATGGAGAATACGTTAGAAAGCGTAACGAAGATAAGTCCGGGCCCCTGTCCGGGAGACTGACCGAAGGCAAAGCAGCTCGGGATGATAATGATGCCGGCGACAAGCGCGACGACCGTGTCGAGAATGCAGACGCTCGCCGCTTCCTTGACAAGGGAATGCTTCTTGCCGATATAGCTTCCGAAAATCGTCATGCTGCCGATACCGATACTGAGCGTGAAGAACGCATGCGCGAATGCCGCGAAGATGGCTTCGCCCACGCCTTTGCCCGACTGCGTCAGGCGCTCGAAAGAAGGAAGCAGGTAGAACTGGAGGCCCTCGGTAGAGCCCGGGAGCGTTACGGAGCGGATGGCGAGAAGTACCATGATGACGAGCAGGCAAATCATCATCTTCTTGGTAACGCCTTCAACGCCTTTCTGGAGTCCGAGAGAGACGATGCCGAGGCCAAGAGCGATGGCGACAGTCATCCAGAAAATCATGAGTGTGGGGTTCGCAAGCATTTCGCCGAAGCCGGCCGCAATCTGGTCGGGATTTCCCTTGAGGAAGTTTGCGTCGGTGACCATCTTGTAGAAGTAGTAGAGCATCCAGCCCGTGACCACCGAGTAGAACGCCATCAAGATGTAGTTCGCCGAAATCAGCGGGAACTTGGCCCAGTGCCACTTGGTACCCTGCTTTTCCAGGTTGTCGAAGGCGCGGGCGATGCCGCTACGGCCACCACGACCGAGCGCGAGTTCCGCCATGAGGATCGGGAGCCCAAGGAACAGCAGGAATCCGAGGTACGGGAGTACGAATGCCGCGCCGCCGTACTGGCCTGCGATGTAGGGGAAACGCCACACGTTGCCAAGTCCGATGGCACAACCGGCGGCGATGAGGATAAAACCGAGTCTTGATTTAAAGTTTTCGCGTTCCATGAGATTAAAGATACCTTCGTTTTAAAGCAAAGTGGTTCCCGCTTTGTAAACTCTGATGTAATCGACGAGCATTTCGTTCGGGAACTGGGTGTCGTCCACATCGAAACCGGGCCAGTTACCACCTACGGCGACATTCAGCAAAAAGAAGAACGGCTTGTGGAAGGCGCCTGTATTGCCCGCATTGTCCTCGATGGAGATCTCGTGGTATTTGAAATCGTCCACGTACACGGTAATGAGTTTCTTGTCCCAGGTGAGCTTGTACGTGTGGAATTGCGTGATATCCAGCTCTTTGCTGGTGCCGTAATAGTCTTTCGTATTCTTGCCGTACTGGGCGTGTTCGCCGTTATTGGACCAGTGGTTTGTGCCGTAGACGATGTTTTCGTCATTGACGGCCTCGATGATATCGATTTCCCCGCAGGTAGGCCAGCTCACGGCGTCGATGTTTTCCCCGAGCATCCAGAAGGCGGGCCAGATTCCCTTGCCTACAGGTAACGCGATGCGGGCTTCGACCGTGCCGTAGGTGAAGGAGAACTTGCCTTTGGTAATCATGCGTGCCGAAGTGTAGCCGGAGCTTTCGTAATCTTCCTTGTTGGCGCGGATGTGGAGAATGCCGTCTTGTACGTAGGCGTTTTCTTTGCGTCCGGTGTAGTATTCCTTCTCGTTGTTGCCCCAGCCGCTGCTGCCCGTGCCGATTTCGAATGTCCACTTGGAAGTATCGATGGCTGCTCCATCGAATTCATCGTTCCAGAGGTAGGGCGATTCGCTTGAACTGCTCGGGATGGCGGAAGAACAGCTTGCCACAGTGACGGAACTGCTGGATTCGTGTTCGGCCTCGCTGCTGGACGACTTTGGCTCGGCGGTACTTGACGATTCCGGCGTGCTGCTTGAAAGCCTGTCATTGTGAGGGGCAGAGGACAGAGCCTGCTGCGAACTTGACGAATTGGAATTCGTTTCTTCAGAACTAGAGGATTGGATGACGTCTGTGGAGGAACTGCTTGAGTCGACGACTTCGATGGGCTCTTCGCAAATAGTTTCTCCTCCGTCACATGCAACAAGGGCTCCTGCGACGGCAAATGCCGTGGCCATTTTCGCCATGAAAGATGCGGATGTATGCAGGGACTTCTTGTTGCGCATAGAAACCTCTTAATCGACGGGAGCTTCGGGCGGGACTCTCGCGATGACGCCGACGGTCGCGCGCGTCGCCTTTACGAGGTCGGCGGGAGCCACCTTCAACTGCAAACCGCGTTCGCCGGCACTCACGTAGATGTACGGAAATTGCATTGCGGTTTCGTGAATGAAAATGGGGAAGTTCTTCTTGAGGCCGAGCGGGCTGCAACCGCCGCGGATGTAGCCGGTAAGCGGAGTCAGGTCTTTCAGCGGGACGGTATCGATTTTCTTGTTGCCGCTGACTTTCGCGGCGCCTTTCAAGTCAACTTCGAGATTACCGGGCACGACGCACACGAGGTAACCGATCTTGTCGCCGTGAACGAGGATTGTCTTGAAAACTTGATTGATATCTTCGCCGAGGCTGTCGGCCACGTGCTGTGCGCCGAGGTCGTTCTCGTCGACCTTGTAGGGAATAAGTTCGTAAGAAATTTTTTGGCGGTCGAGAATTCGTGCCGCGTTCGTCTTCTTGATATCCATGTTGTAAAATATAAATCTTTGCGGTATGGCGTGCAACGGGGCCAAATTGCTATATTGCGCGGTATGGATACGCTCGTCTACACGGCCGATATTTCGGCTCTGAACGACCCGGCGGTTTTTGAAAGACTGCTCGGGGCGGTGCCCGAGTACCGCCGCGAGAAGGCGATGCGTTTCAAGTTTCCGGGTGGTCGCATGCAGTCCCTGGGTGTTGGGCTCCTGTTAAAACAGGCCTGTCGCGATGCGGGTATCGAGGGCGCCGATGAAGACGTCGTTCTCGGTGAGAACGGCAAACCGGCCTTCCGCAACCATCCCGAAATCCATTTCAATCTTTCGCATTCCAAGACGCGCGTGATGTGTGTGCTTTCGCCATACGAGGCAGGCTGCGACGTGGAACATGTGCGCGTTGGCCGTTCAAGACTCGCGGAACGTTTTTTCAAGGAAGGCGAAACCCGCTGGATCCATTCGTTCGCAGAAGGCGAGGCGCAAGATGAAGCTTTTTGCCGCCTATGGACGCTGAAGGAATGCTATATGAAGGTGACCGGGCGTGGGATGGCGCTCTCGCCGGACAAATTCACGTTTTCAGTGACTTCCGAAGGAATTTTGCTCAATCACGATGGCCCGCGGCCGGAATACACCTTCCGCGAAATCTCCCGCGATGACGGCTTCCGCTATGCGTATTGCCTGAAGGGCATGCTCGAGAGACACTGCGTTGTTTGTCGCGAAATTGACCTTACGGGAACCGCACCGTTCAAAGAGGTTGCGCGATGAACCCCTATAAGGCAATCCTTGTCGGGAACGGCACCATGGGCAAAAGGCACCGTGCGCGATTCGAGACGTGTGGCGTGAAGTTTATCGCAGTTGCGGATAATCAAGAAGAATTTGACGGGATTGTGGATAAACTAAATATTGATTTTGCGGTAATCGCGTCGCCGGCAACAACGCACTATGCCTACGCGAAGTTCTTTTTGGAACGCAAAATTCCCGTATTCGTAGAAAAGCCGCTTGCGACTACGGGGCATGAAGCGCAGGAACTCGTGGACCTGGCAAAGCGCAGTGGTGTTACGCTTTTCGTAGCGCAGTCGGAATGCTACAACCCGATTTTCCTGAACTTCCGTAAGCATTTTCTTGCCGAACTGAACGCGCGTCTTGGGGCGGAAGGAAAACTGCCCGCAGATAACGTGCGTCTGGAATTCCGGCGCGAGCACCGCCATTCGGAACGTTGCCGCGACGTGGATGTGGCGCTTGACTTGCTTGTGCACGACTTGAGCCTGTTCTTTACGATGTTCCGCGCGCAAGATGTGAAAGTGCAGAGATTCCAGATGTCGCCAGACAACAAGGATGCAGCCTGGATGACGCTGTGTGTGGATGGCGGCGAGCATTGCGGTGTTGTCGCGGATTTTTACGTGAACCGTGACAGCGATTGCGACGTGCGCACAATTTCCGTAGATTTTGCCCGCGCCGTGAAACCCGAAGGCGCCATTCCCGAGACCAGTTATACGGTAAGCCTTGCACGCTATACGCCGGAAGGCGAAATAGCCCACATTCCAGATTCCCTTGACAACGAACACCGATTTTTCTTGAAACTCCTTGCGGGAGCTTGTACGGAATGGGGCCATCGTGCGGCACAAACCGCGGCGGTCGTTATTGACGTTGCAACACAAAATTTTTTATTTTGTATGAGAAATGCTAAATCATCGTATAAATAAATTATTCCTTGTGCTTTGTCTTTTACTTTCGTTGAATGCTTTTGCACAAAAGAATGATTCATTGGATATTCAAGATGTAGACCCGGCTGTCCTCTTGGATAGCATTGATTACTATCAAAATCTAATTGAAGATACGGAAGCTGAGGTTGGAGATATATCGTGGGGCGTTTTGGGAATAGGCCTTGGCGGACTCAGCCTTGGTTATGGCATCTATTTTTTGAGTGATATTGCGGGAGCTGGTGGCGCTGGCTATGCCATTGGTGCGGGAGTGATTCCTGCAGTGCTTATCTTTGGGGGAGTGGCCTTGACTATGGCCGGATGGACCTCGTTGTCAGCACAACGCAAGCTACCAGAACGACTTGAAGAGTACAAGAATCGAAAAGCATTTTTTACGGAGCGTTATGACGAAATCAAGCTCAAATATGAACAAGAATATGAACAAGATTCAACTTCTGTGAATCTGGCATACACTGAGCTTTTAAATGACGATACTTTTAAATCCCTTAAGAAAAAAGCTCAGTGCCGCGAAAAAGCAAACATCTCGGATTTTTACCAGTGTGTAAGTGACCTTTATAGCGAGGCATCCTTATGGGGCTTTTCTTTGGGTGGTATATTTACAACTCTTGGAACAGCCTATGTCGTTAGCGAAAAAAAGTTTACAGCATCAACGGCAATCATTATTCCTCTGATTGGGTATGGTGTCTACTTTATCGTTTGTGGCGGGATATTCAATAGTAAGGCTAATGAATACAGGGCCATGGCAGGCCACTGACTTGCAATTTTAAATATGCGCAAAAAAAAGTCCCGCGAGAGATCGCGGGACTTTTTAATGGCATGATGCGTGGCGATTACAGCTTGATGCTGCAGGGCTTGGCGTTCCAGATTTCCTCGGCGTACTGCTTGATGGTACGGTCGGAACTGAACTTGCCCATGCGAGCCACGTTGAGGATAGCCTTCTCGGCCCAAGCCTTCTTGTTCTGGTATTCCTTCGCCACCTTGGCCTGCATGTCCACGTAGCTGCGGAAGTCAGCACAGAGCATGTACGGGTCGTGGGTGAGGAGCTTATCCGCAATGTGCTTGAACAGGTCCGGACGGTCGGGGCTGAAGAAGCCGGAACCGATGAGGTCGATGACGCGGCGCAGGTCGTCGTCCTTTTCGTAGAAGTCGCGCGGACGGTAGCCCTTGGCGAGCAGGTCGGTAACTTCTTCGACGGTGAGACCGAAGATGAAGATGTTCTCGTCGCCGACTTCTTCCTTCATTTCCACGTTGGCGCCGTCGAGCGTACCGATGGTGAGCGCGCCGTTCAAGGCGAACTTCATGTTGCCGGTACCCGAGGCTTCGGTGCCCGCGGTAGAAATCTGTTCGGAGAGGTCTGCGGCCGGGATAATCTTCTCGGCGAAAGACACGCGGTAGTTCTCGAGGAACACCATCTTGAGCTTGCCCTTGCAAACCGGGTCGGCGTCGATAATGGCGGCCACGGCGTTTGCGAGGCGGATAATCTGCTTGGCCATCCAGTAACCCGGAGCGGCCTTACCGCCAATCATGATGGTGCGCGGCAGGATTTCCTTGCCGTCCTTCAGCTGGATGTACAGGTGGATGGCATGCAGGATGTTCAGGAGCTGGCGCTTGTATTCGTGGATTCTCTTCACTTGCACGTCGAAGAACATGTTGGTGTCGAGGTCCACGCCCTGCGTTTCCTTGAGGTACTTGGCGAGGCGTTCCTTGTTCTGCTTCTTGACGGCCATGAAGGCCTTCTGGAATTCGGCGTCCTTCGCGAACTTCTCGAGCTTGCGCAAGTCATCGAGGTCCTTGACCCAGCTTTCGCCGATCTTGGAGGTGATGAGTTCAGACATGGCGGGGTTCGCCTTGCGGACCCAGCGACGCGGCGTCACGCCGTTCGTCTTGTTGTTGAACTTTTCGGGCCACAGTTCGTAGAAGTCCTTGAAGAGCGTCGTCTTCAGGAGGTCGGAGTGGAGCGCGGCCACGCCGTTCACGGCGAACGAACCCACGATGGAGAGGTAGGCCATGCGGACCATCTTGCAGCCGCCTTCCTCGATGAGGCTCATGCGGGCGAGGCGGTCGTTGTCGCCGGGCCACTTCATGGAGACCATGCGGAGGAAGCGAGCGTTGATTTCGTAAATGATCTGGAGGTGACGCGGCAGGAGCTTTTCGAAGAGGCTGACAGGCCACTTCTCGAGGGCTTCAGGCATCAGGGTGTGGTTCGTGTAGGCGAACGTCTTGGTGACAATTTCCCAGGCTTCGTCCCATTCCATGTTCTCGATGTCGAGGAGGATGCGCATCATTTCGGCAATCGAGATGGCCGGGTGCGTGTCGTTCAGCTGGATGGCGACCTTCTCGGGGAAGAGCTTCCAGTCGTTGTTGTGCAGCTTCTTGAAGCGGCGGATAATGTCTTGCAGCGAAGCGGAGCAGAGGAAGTACTGCTGCTTGAGGCGCAGTTCCTTGCCGTTCATGGAAGAATCGTTCGGGTACAGCACCTTCGAGATGGTCTCGGAGAGTTCCATGTCCTGCACGGCGGCGATGTAGTCACCGTTGTTGAAGTAGCTGAGACCGAAGTCGTCGGTAGACTTCGCGCTCCAGAGGCGCAGGTTGTTCACGGTGTTGTTCTTGTAGCCCGGAATCGGAGTGTCGTAGGGGAGGGCGAGGACGTAGTCCTTCGTTTCCCAGCGGTTGCGGAGCTTGCCGTTATCGTCGACCCAGCTGACCACGTAGCCGTAGAACGGAACCTTGATGGCGTTCGCCGGACGGGCGATTTCCCAGGGGTTCGGGAGGCGCAGCCAGTTGTCCGGCTGTTCTTCCTGTTCGCCGTTCACGATCTTCTGGCTGAACATACCGTATTCGTAACGGATGCCCATACCGGTGGCCGGCAGTTCGAGAGTGGCCATGGAGTCCAAGAAGCAGGCGGCCAAGCGGCCGAGACCGCCATTGCCGAGTCCTGCATCGACTTCCTGTTCGCGGAGTTCTTCGAGCGTCATGCCGATTTCGTCGAGCGCTTCAGTCACGGCGCTTTCGACATCGAGGTTCAGCACGGAGTTGCCGAGTGTACGGCCGATGAGGAATTCGAGGGAGAGGTAGTAAACGCGCTTGACGTCTTTGTCGTAATAGGTGTTCTGGGTCTTGATCCAGCGGTCGACGAGGCGGTCGCGAACGGCGTAAGCGACGGCGAGGAACTTCTCGTGGTCGGTCACGGTCATCTTGTTACGGGCGAGCGTGTGGTGGATGTGGTCGGTGAACGCCTTGCGGAACGATTCCGCGTCGGTGCCGAGCACTTCGACTTCTTCTGCTTTCTTGGTTGCTTTTGCCATGAAATACACCTGCGTTTAAGGTTTGAATTTTATATCGTTTCAAGTTTAGAATTTTTTACGGGGTGTGGCAAAAGAAAATGTTAAATTATGATAGTATTCACAATCGAGGAGCTTTTATGCCTATAGCCCACTTGTTATCCAAGAAATTTTGCCTTTTCACCGGGGCTTTTGCCTTTACATTTTTTGTGACGGGTTGCAGTGGCGATTCGTCAACTCTCGCTCCGGCAGACGAACAGGCTACGGTTTCTAGCGCGACGGTGACTCCGCCTGCGTCGAGTGCATCGGTTGCCTCCAGTGCAACAGTGGTAACTTCAAGCGAAGCTACCGTGACCTCTAGCGAGACAACGATTACGTCTTCGGCGGTTGTGGAATCCAGCGAGTCCACTTATGTTCCTCCTGAAGACCCGGCAGATTTGATTTACTCCATTGACCCGTCGCTTGCGGTCCAGCCGGATACGGATGGTTTCTATTATGTGGCCGACATTTACAAGGCGCTGCCGGCGACGAGCAAGGTCGTGTTCGTGCTCCGCCACTCGGAACGCGGAAAAAGCGAAGGCCAGGAATCCCAGCTGACCGAAAACGGTGTACAGATGGCCCAGAAACTTGGTGCCGACATGGTAAGCGAGGAAAGCTTCTACTATGCATCGACGGACTTTATCCGTACCCGTGAAACCTGCAACAATATTGCCATCGGTCGTGGCGAGACCGGTGCCGAAACCGTGACGTGGGATGCCATCAATGGCGGGTATTTCGTCAAGGTCTCGACCGATGCTCTGGATTCCCTGCTGCGCAACCGCGGTGGATCATGGAAGAACCTCTCCCAGTGGGCGTACGGCGCACCTATTTCGAACAAGTATGTGGCGGGCGTTATCGATGATTACCTCTATGACTTGTTTGAAAGGGGCCACCGCTTCGTGAACGAGGTTGTCCTTGCGAATATGGGCAAATGGAAGCGCGTCAGCTTCCTGGTCAGCCATGATGTCTTGCTGGAACCGCTTACCGTCTATGCAACGAACAGGCAGATTGACCTTAAGTTCTATGATGGCGGTAAGTGGATTAACTATATGGCAGGCGTAGCCGTTGTCGTAAACGAAGCGGGTGCTGTGAGCCTGTTCCCTGTCCGCGGTGCGGATACGGGCTGGATGTACTACGTAAAGCAGGAAGAGTAGACTTAGTGAGTACAGTTGCTGGCGCTGACCTCTTCGACGGTCCAGCTGCTAGTAAGGGATGCACAGTCTGCAGAGGAAACGACTTCCCGGTAATGGACTTCGCTTTCTCCCTGGGGGTCGATGATGACAATCCAGGAATTGTTGGGGACGCATTCGTTGAGCTTGGCTGTGTTGGAGGCCTTCCATCCGGCGACACTTTCAGTATTGTTCTGGAGAGGAATTTTTTCCTGGATGCAATCGTTGTATACGAAGCTAGTTGTCTTTCCGTTTCCAGGAGCGCTATAGCCAATGTCTCTCCAGGAACCGATATCATGATTGTTGTGGAGGTAGACTTCTTGCAGGTGGATGTAGGTCCCCGCTGCTGTAGGAACCTCGGCGGCCTTGGCTTTGGCCTTCATGCCGAATAGCTTGGGAACGCCCACTGCCGCAAGTACACCCAAGATGACAATAACCACCATTATTTCGATGAGCGTGAATCCATTGCGTTTAGTCATGGGTGCTCCTCCTGTTGCTGTTCCGGTTTGTTATTTAAACTTTGAGAACTTGTAGAGGTATTTGGCCGTTTGGATGGGCGTCTTTAGGAAGGCGCTCTTCTTGTATCCGCTTAGGGCGAACCCCTGCAATACCTTGTAGAGCCCGATTTGGTCTTCGCGATTGATGGCGAGCAAGAACCGGCGGAACTTGTATTCGAAGTCGTGCGTCTTGCCGAAGTATTCGTAGCAGCGTTTTTCGTACTGCTTCAGGAACTGCTTCGAGAGGTTCCCGGTTTTGAGACCTTGATCGACGTATTCAGCGCAGAAACGGCCGGCCCTCATCGCGGCAGCGATGCCACCACCCGTGAGCGGGTTGGTGTGGTGGGCGGCGTCGCCCACGAGGGCCAGGCGGTCAAGCGTGTAATCCTTGAGCGTACTGGAAACGGGGACGAGCCCGCCGACGGTATGGTTAATCTTTGCGCCTGGGAAAAGCTTCTCGAGCCATTCCATCGTGATTTCGAGGATGTTCCCGTCGTGCTTGCCGCTTGCGAGGAATCCGGCACCGAAGTTCGTGACGTTCGACTTCTGTTTCGGGAAACTCCAGATGTAGCCGTCGTTGATAAAGTCGTGACCTTGCCAGAAGGTGAGGTAGTCGGGCTTCGTTAAGATTCCCTGCACCTGGATGTCGACGCCCGTGCAGGTTTCACGCGGGTCCTGGATGCTCTTGAGGCCTACCATGCGGCCGATGCGGCTTTCTACGCCATCGGCGGCGATGACCATCTTGGCAAAAATTTCCTGTGTACCTATTTCGGTAACGCTCCCGTTGCCGTCGCCCTTGCCCAGCACGACGCGGACCATACGCTTG
Organism: Fibrobacter succinogenes; assembly: GCA_902768325.1. GTDB lineage: Bacteria > Fibrobacterota > Fibrobacteria > Fibrobacterales > Fibrobacteraceae > Fibrobacter > Fibrobacter succinogenes_A. Next base: position 4,541 of record CACXKY010000034.1, on the reverse strand, counting down.
CCGCCTTCGACATCGCCTACGAATTCCACGCGGGCGCAGGTTTCAACCTCAGCCCCGTCATCGGCAGCGAGTTTCGCAAGCCACGGGTCGAAAATTTCACGGTTCAGCATGATACCCGTCCCCGGTTTCGGGACTTCGATATTCACGCCGGCAGGGCCGTAAATGAACAGCCCGTTGATAATGCTTTCAATGCAGCTCTCGTCGATAGGGCCGTAAGTCTGCAGGTCGGCCAGTGTGGTGCTCGCCTCCCCGCAACGTACCGGGAATCCGATGCGTTCACGCTTTTCGAGGAGCAAAACCTTGTGCCCCGCCCGTGCGAGGTTCCTTGCGGCTACGGAACCGCCGGGCCCCGCGCCGATGACCACGACATCGTAATTGGAATCAAGCATCGTTCGCCTCCGCTATCTTTAGCGCACCGACGGGGCACGCCTTGGTGCAGATGCCGCACTTGATGCACTTTTCGTTATCGATTTGCAGGTCGAGGCCGTACATGTCGAGCGCCATCTTGGGGCACACGCCGACACAGCCGGCGCACTGCAGGCATTTGCTTTTGTTGTGAGCGAGACGTCTCATAAAAGAAAATATACAAAGATATCGCCGCAAGAGTGCGGCGACAATCACAAAGAATCAGGAATAAACAGATTCTAGTCTAGGATGGCGGGTTCTTTTTGCAACTCGTAAAAAACGCTGAGCCAGCTTTGCAGTTGCTGCCAGGTGGTGTCGCCTTTGGCCCGGATGGAATCGTCGAAAGACGTGAGGAAGATTTCGTCGATTTCTCCATTGAAGGCGTTTTTCCCTCCGATATCAATGTTGAACTGCGATTCAGAAAAATCGTCGCTAATTTTGATATCGGTGTTGCGGATGGTTTTCCCGTCAACGGCAATGGTCAGGTGCTTTTGCACAAAAACGACAAAGTAGTGGTGCCAGGAACCATCGAGAATTTTGGCGCTTCCGTAGAGGGTCGTGTCGGTGGATGCGGTTTCAAGGCCGCTATAGATTCTTGTGCAGATGGTGGCGGGGTCCTTTGAACATTGCCTGATTTCAAAGCCTCCGTTGACGGAGGGTGTAGATGAAAAGATAGTGAACCCGGTGTCGGCAGGGGCTTCTCCCTTGATCCAAAAACTGAATCCTAGACTTCCGTCTTCGAACAGCGGGAATCCATCGGCATATTTATGGAGCTTAAGGTCCTTTTTTGTTGAATCCAAGTGCAGGCCGGTTCCGTAGTAGCCTTCGCTGTCGTATTCGTCCAGGTTGTAAAAGGTGTAGGGGTGGGGCCCGAGGGAAAGGTAGGTGGGCTCGATTTCGCGCAGGCTTAATACGTTTCCGTCCAGCATGTTTGCCGAAATTTCGGGAAGGTCCATCAGCAACACTTCTTTCCCCTTGGCGGATTTTGCATCCAGCAGGTAATCGATTTCGTAGCCGTTGGCATCGATCAGGGTTGGGACTGTTTCGGACTTGCTTTCCACCAAGATGGGAATGTGCTTCAGCGTGATGCTTGAATCCATGGCCTTGAGGGTTGCCACGACACTGTCGTTGAATGTCATTTTGCGGAGTCCCACCAAATAGCCGGGCTTGTCCCTGGTCACAAGGAGGGTGTCTTCAGAGCGGAAGCTCCAGTAGACGGAATCCGTCTCCGTTTCGCCTTCTGCAGTCATGATGGTGATTTTCTCAAAATAAGCATTGGGAATGCCATCGGCCAGTATGTAGCCACGGTCCACGTCTTCGGAATTCACGACGAAGCAGTTCAGCGAGCCATCGATGCATATCGTGTCGCCAAGAGCGAGGTCGTAGGCGTTCAGTTCCAGCTTCAGGTTCGAGCCTTCGGAGACCTCAAAGCGATAGACGGAATCCTCAGGCATCGTGATGTCGAGGATATTCCTGAAGTCCAGCAATCCGTCGGACGAGACCTGGATGTTGAAGGAGTCGATTTTTATGTCTTCAAAAGAGAATTTCCCGGAATTGTCGGTGGTCGTCTCCATTTCGGGAATGTCTCTCACGGCAATGAAGTCACTCCGCATGAGGGCGACTTTGGCGCCCTTGATGGTGTTGCCGTCAAAGTCCGTCACGATGCCCGCGATGGTCTTTCCCGACTCCGTCTCGGAAATCACGCCCGCGGTGTCTGTGCTGTCGCTGCATGCGCTGAGGAGCGCGAAAACCGCCCCCGCGAACAGGATGACGCTGGAACTTATCTTTCGTCTATCGTCTATCGTCTTTCGTCTAAACATAAAACCTCTTCTGGATCTTTCGACTTCCCCTATCGCGCTTCGCGCTCCAGGGTTCGCTCAGGATGACGCCAGCTACTTACTTTCGTCTTTCGTCTGTAGCCCGCTTGCGGGCGTTCTCTCGTCTAAATATGAAAACAGGTGGATGTTCATCTGGTAGACGCCGTCGGCTTTTTCTTCGTCTTCGCTGATGATGCGCCTTGCCTTCGCCTTGAATTCCTGCAGTTCGGCTTCGAGCTTCTTGTACGCCTCGCTGGAAATACTGAACGTGAGCGTACTCATGACGGTCGGTTTTTTGGGCGGCGTGATGAGCGCCTGTTTCGAGAGTTCGAAGCACTGCAGTTGGTACTGCTTGATGAGTTCCGCATTGTTGTACGGCCCGCTGCTGATGCTTTCCTTGGTGGGCTTCCAGAACCCGTCTGCGTTCTTACGTGCAAGCCCGAGCCGCTCCAGCAGTTCTAGCGAGTCCTTCAGCTTTCCGAGCGGAACCTTCGGGAAGATGCGTTTTTGCACCGGGGCCATGTCGTCGCCCACGTCCATCGCATCGAGGATGGCGAAGAGCGCGCTGTGGTACCAGCGGCTATAATACTCGTAGGCGTCCTCGTTCAATATATGTTGCGGGTTCGGGTGCTGCTTTAAAAGTTCCTGCATCGCATCATTGCGTGCGGCATCGTTTTTCGCCTGGTCGAGTTCCACCATCGTCTCGAAGTATTTCGCCTCTTTCTTGTCGAGTTCGAGAACCTCGATGAACTTTGCCACCATGCGGGGGCTGACTTTTTTGCCGCGGAGCACGTCGGCGAAATAGCTGCGGCTCTTTTCCATGCCGAGCAGGTTGCAGATTTCGGTACGCGTAAAATTCGGCTCCGCCTGGGCGCGGGCCGCCTGGTATTCTTCCAGGAACTTGCGGAAGTGCGTAAACTGGTAGATGTCTAGAAAACGACTCACGCCTATAATATATATAATCTATCCCGAAAGATTGAGAACTTTTTTGAGAACAGGGGCTTCGCCTGTCCCGCTTACGCCGCTTAAGCTGTTACGACCTGGTTCCGGCCGTTTTCCTTGGCGATATAGAGCAGCTTGTCGCTTTCGGCGATCATCTCCTCGACGGTCGGGATTTCGGCACCCAGCTTGCTGGCGAGCCCGAGCGAGATGGTCACGGGGATGACGGTGTCGTTCCAGGAAAAGCGGTGGCGTTCCACGGCCATGCGAAGCCGTTCGGCTCTGCGTTTGGCGTCTTCCGGGCCGATCCCTGCGAGCAGCAACACGAATTCTTCGCCGCCGTAACGGGCGAGCAGGTCGGATTCGCGTTTTTCGTCTTTCAGGATTCGGGCGATTTCCTTGAGCACCATATCACCGCACTGGTGCCCCCAGGTGTCGTTCACCTGTTTGAAATGGTCGGCGTCCACCATGATCGTGTGGACGTAGAAGTTGTTGCGGCGGGCGAGCGCCAGTTCGCCGAGCCCGCGGTCGAAGAACGTGCGCCGGTTGGAAATCCTTGTGAGCGGGTCCATCGTAGCCGCTTCGAAAAGCTCGCGGTCAAAAGCTTCTTCGTTCTGGTCCTTGAAGTCTATTTTCAGGACCATCTTGCCGATTTGGAGGCGGTTGTCGGGTTCCAGGACGAGTTCGTTTACGGGCTGACCGTCGACATAGGTCCCGTTCGTGCTGCCTAAGTCCTTGACTATCACGGACTTGCCGTCGAAGGTGATCGAGCAGTGCTTGCGGCTGACCAGTTCGTCGTCGAGGCGGATTCCTGCATCTTGACCACGCCCCAAGATGACGGTCCCCGTTTCGAGGGGGATCTGCTTGAACTGGGCTTGCGGATACAGCACTATCAGGTGCGGGCGCAGTTCGAATTTTCTGAACTGGATAGTCTTGCCCGGTGTCGCGATAGTCTGGTCAAAATCCTGCATGAATCTCTCCGATTATAGGTAGAAATCTAGATATTTTTTTCGGTGGCGGTGGTGCCCTGGGATATTTTTGGTTTTTCACCGCAAAGGTGTAAAAAGTTTTTTACGTGAGGCGGCGAAAATGTGTGATTTAAGCCTCAAGATTTATGAGAATTCACTTTTGTGTGAATGTAAATGTTATTTAATATTTAATTTTAAAAAAAAGCACCCGTTTTCGAAAAGAAAAGGGTAAATTTTATGCCGGTGTGGCATCGCAAGAAGCCAGGTCTTTTTGTTATGCCAAGGCTGGAGAACCTAAATGGATAAAGAAATTATGAAAAAACATAAAGTGTCTCTTATGGGACGTGTGTTAGGTATAATGTTGCTTCTTGCAGGGGTGCAAGGAGCGTTTGCAGGATGCTTGGGTACGGTG
>CACXKY010000033.1 GCA_902768325.1 Fibrobacter succinogenes | reverse complement strand
ATCTTGCCGTTCTGCTTTACGGCCACAACATAACGGCCATTAGGCACAACGCCAGAATTCCACTTCACCATGTGGATTCCCGGCAGAAGGTTATCCTGGGAAACGGTCGCGACCACGTCGCCACGGATGTTCATGATGGAAACGACAACCTTACCGGCAGACTTGACCTCGACGGTAATCGCGGAGTGATCGAAGCCCTTGATTTCGGGAGCGATCGACGCGACTACAGAAGGAGCGATTTCGCCCACCGCCGGAGCTTCAACAACTTCAGCACTCTTGGAAAGGGCCTTGCCATTCCAATGGAGATAGCGGTAGTAGGTATCAAAATTTTTTTCATAGACAATCTTTTTGATTCGATCCTTAATGTCAGATGAAGCACCGTACCAGTTCCAATCATTGCCACTCACACCATTTATATGGCAGTGATCACAAAGTCCGTGGTCTATTTCATATTGGGAACATTGCTGCTCTTGCCATTCCGTGGGGCAGTCATTCTCGTTATCAATTCTCATTTCAGTGTAAACAACATTGTCTATGCCCGGATTATTAGCAAAAACTCCATAACTTGCCGAGAACGGATACGCCTTACCACCCGATTTCTTAGGCACTAGGCAATATTCCAAAGTTGCATCATCATTTATTACACTAGGCCATACAGTCGACGAACCTTTAGGCGAGTTTGCATTGTTTGAATCTTCCATATTATGATGGCGAGCAAACGGATAAGCACCAGATGGGCAATACTTGCTCAGTTTCAATACGACATAATCGTAACGGGCCCTAGGAATGTCGGTAGCGTCGATAGCGCAGTAACTAAATCTGACATGACTATCAAGGGTAATTCCCGGATGATCATCTACGCCTCCCGAGACACCAGTTCTATTTCCAGTATCTTCCGCATCGAGATCTATAGTAAACTTCCTTTGGCAACTTGCCTTGTTATCAACCCTTATGACGCCGACAGTAGCTCTCCACAACGTACTCATTGGCGCAGTTGCGCTTTCATTGCCTTTCCATTTAATCGTATGATAAACCACATTCTTGCCATCTTCGACAATACTCTTGATACGATTCCTAATCGAATTATCATTGATATTATGCCAATCCCAACCATTTTTATTCTTGCTGTCCTCATCGTCTACTTTAACCCTGTTTCGTACAATAGAGCTAGAGGACGAGGGATTGGCAAAAACACCATATTTATTCTGGAACGGATATGGGTACTTGATTTTTTTGGGATCCGTTTCCTTAGGCACAAAACAGTATTCCAATTTGGCGTTATCTCCAATGTCGCTCGGCCAAACGCTAAAATCTCCCTTCGGCGCGTTATCATTACCCGAATCTTCCGTATCGTGATAACGGGCAAAAGCAAGCGATCCCTCCGGGCAAGATTTGTCCATTCGAAGCACAACATAATCGTAAGACATCTTGTAGAGTTCATCGTAATCGAACACACAATAAGAGAACTCTACCCGGCCTTTTCCAGTTATCCCTATGGGTTTCTTGTCATCTCCGGTATATTCCGTGGCATTATTACTGTCTTCCGCATCAAGGGTGATTATTGTCGGATAATGGCCGCTCGGACAGGAGCCCTGATTAACTAGAACGCCAATTTTCGCAGCAAAGCTCATCGATGCCGCTACGGCTACCAATGTATATATTTTTTTCATTTTTACTCCTTGTAAGGATATATGTTATACAACGTAAATTGAACATATATTTTACGTTATTCAAAATCAACAGCATTTATACAACTTCGCCACATCCTGAACATCCGCGGCAGAGACCTTGTCCAGTTCATCCGCCCAGTTCAAGAAGATCTTGTAGTCGCCGAACATTTCATAATAGGCGAGCATCGTCGCAACGTTTTCCATATCGGTCAGGCTACGCACCAATCCGGCGTAGGCATGGTTTTTCACCTTCTGGAATTCACGTTCGCTCACCGTTTCCGTCTTGAGCTTTTCGAGTTCTTCCCATACGGCCTGTTCAACTTTCGCAGGGTCCGCATCGGGGCGCATATTGACGCTCACGCCGAATTCAGAAACGTACTTGTTCGGGCTATTGCTTGCGCTTACGCTTGCAGCAAGCTTGTCCTTTTCTACGAGGCGCTTGTAGAGCCTACCGGAACGCCCGTTCAGCACGCCCTCGGCAATGTCAAGCGCATACAGGCTCCTGTCGCCAACTTCCGGCGTCTTGAACACCAGCGTAAAGAGGTTCGGTGCGTCGGGCCGCGATACCGTCAGGCGCTTTTCGCCGGCAGGTTCCGGATCGCGGATAGTGAGCGGCGGGAATGCCTCCCCCGCAGGGATGTTCCCGAAATACTTCTTGACCATCTGCATCGTCGAAGCCGTATCGAGGTCGCCCGCCAGCACCAAGATGGCGTTACGCGGTTTGTAGTACTTGCGGTAATGTTCGTCGGCCATTTCACGGGTCAGGTTCGCGATATCGCTCGGCCACCCGATGGTCGGCACGCGGTAAGGGAACGCTTCGTAAATCATGGAATTGAGCGTCTCGAAAAAACGGCCCGTCGGCTTATCGTCGTAACGCATGCGGCGCTCTTCGCGCACCACGTCGCGTTCGGAATAGAACTCGCGCAAGACGGCGTTCTGCATACGGTCGGATTCAAGCCACATGAACAGTTCAATCTTGTTCTTCGGGAGCGTCACGATATAGGCCGTCATGAGGTCGCTCGTGAAAGCGTTCAGGCCCGTACCGCCCGCCGCCTGGTAGGCGCTCCACAGTTCATCCTTCACAAAAATCTTGCGGTGTTCGTTCACCACGGAATCGTGTTCGGCGGTCAGCTTTTTCACTGTAGCCGTATCACCCACCAGTTTCGCCGGACGGATTAAGGCCTGCAAACTATCCTGGATAGCCATAAAGCGCGCATCGGCAACGCTGTCCTGGATGCCCACCTTCTTGGTCCCCTTAAACAGTTCATGTTCCAGAATATGTGCAAGGCCAGACTTGCCCGGAACCTCGTGTACCGATCCCGTCACGTAGAACAGGCGGCAACTCACCGTAGGAGCCTGCGAATTCGGATGCAGCAGCACCGTGAGCCCGTTGGGGAGCACTTCCTTATGGACTTTCAGGTTGACAGCCGCCTGCGACGGAGCGGCAAGCAGAAAAGCCACCGCGGGAAAGGCGGCAGCATTCAAAAATGTACGCATAAACTTCTTCATGCGCTAAAAATACACAATTTTCGAGGCGGTCATAGGCCGCTGATTTCCAAAAGTTCCGCCATGTCGGCCGGCATAATCTCGAAATCGAGGTCGGCATTCTCGCGGATGCGGTCCCCATGCGTTGACTTCGGGATAGGGAGCAGCCCTAACTGCACAATAAAGCGGTTTGCAAGCTGCGGTACCGACACATCGTACTTCGCCGCCATCTGGCATACCCCAGGCACTTCGGCAAGCTTGCCGTGGGCATTAGGCGAATACGCCTCCACCAGGATGCCGTTCTGCTCGCAAAATTCGATCAGTTCGTAAGGGACATGGCCAATATGCACGCGGATCTGGTTCACCGCCGGAATCACGGCGCATTCGTCCATGATGTTCTTCAGGTCGTCAATATCGAAGTTCGAAACGCCTATAACGCGGCACTTGCCCACCGCATACGCCTCTTCCAGCGCATGCCACACCTGCAGGTTCTCCGCAGAATAATCCTTGCCGGGTTTCCACATCTCGTCCCAAGGCTTGGGCGCATGGATAAGCATCATGTCCAAATGGAAACAGTCCAAGCGCTCCAGGGACTCCTGAATGCAAGCGGTCGCCCCCTCGTACGTCTTGACTTCGGCAGGGATCTTGGATGTCACGAAAAAGCCCTCACGGTGCAGGCCCGTCACCTTCATGGCCTCGTGAAGGCCCCGGCCGACGCCCGCCTCGTTGCCATAGGCAACAGCCGTATCGATATGCCTGTAGCCCGCCTCAAAAGCCGATATGACGGCACCTTCCGCCTCGTCATCCGAAACCAGCCATGTTCCCAAGGCGACCTTCGGAATTCTCTGTCCGTTATTGAGCTTGTAGTATTCGTCGACAACCATAAAACCGCTCCTGAGGGAGTTCAACAAAACTAATATAACCTTGTTATTGGCCAAAAGCGCAAGCGGTTTAATACCACTTTGGAATAGTACAAGTTTTACTTGCTTTCGACTTTTTTGGGGTCGTAGGGGTCGATATGCACCAGCGCGTCTACGACGTTTTCGCCAGCCTCGATAATCCGGCGTTCTACCTCTTCGGCGAGGTCATGGGCGGACAAAAGCGACATTTCGGCAGGCACGACCACATGGAGGTCCACATGCAAATCGCTCCCCACGTAGCGGGTGCGGAAACCGTGGATACTGATGACATTCGGGCAGGCAAGCGCGACCGCCTGCAATTTCTGGGAGACTTCTTCGGAAGCGCCCTCGTCGGCCACGCGGTGGATCCCCGGCCAGGCAATTTCGAAACCCGAATGCAAGATGAAAATCGAAACGATGATGGCGCCGACGGAGTCCGCAAACCAGAGTTCCGGCATCACTATCCCGAACAGGACGGCGACAAGCACCGGGATGGAACTGTAGGCGTCGCTACGGTGGTGCCAGGCGTTCGCTTCGACCGCTTCGCTGCGGATGGCGCGGCCCTTGGCACGCGTATAGCGGAAAAGGACTTCCTTCACGACAATCGATACGAGCGCCATGACAGCGGCAATCCATTCCGGATGGGACTGTTCCCCGTTCTTGAGGGCAATCACCGCATTGTAACCCAGCCCCACACCCACGGCACAGACGGCCAGCCCGATACCCACCGAAATCAAGGTTTCAAATCTCTTGTGCCCGTAAGGGTGGTCCTTGTCGGGCGGAGAATTCCAGAACTTGGCCCCCACAATGATGACGATGTCGGTAATAAAATCCGATGCACTGTGGATGGCGTCTGCCACCAACGCCTGCGAACCGCCGAAATAGCCGGCAAAAAACTTACCCACAGACAAGATAACATTCCAGCCCAGCCCTACCAGCGTGATGCGGCGGACCTCGGAACTATCATCTTTTTTTATGATGCGGGTCATCGTTTTGCAGAAAAAGGGTGATTTGTATAAAAGAAGATAGCAATTTTGCCGGCCCCCTACAAACAATGTATATTTCTGTCATGTTTTTTCAGAAAATCTGGCCTGCAGCTATCGTAGCGGCATTCTGGGCGTGCTCCAACAGCAACTCCCCGGAAGAAGCCGACCGTCCCGGCATCCCCGACATCGAATTCAAGGTCATGGGAGAAGACCGTCATTTCATCTTCAAACAAGTCCGGCCTTATATATTGTAAAGGCTTTTCGCGCAAAAAAAGGAAGGCTCCCCGAAGGGAGCCTTTGTTAATATTTCAAAACCGAAGATTCATAGTTCATTTTATTGACATGGATTTGTTGACGAGGTATGGTATATATTGTAATTACAATAAACTCGATTATTATCAGGCGAACCATTATGAATAATTTCAAGATAATACCCACCGTCCACTTTAGAAACACCATAATTCTTTATTTCCGTTTCAGAATGCTTACCACTTATTGTCGTACCATTTATTTTTATACTTGAGCAGACATTATCTATTCTAAACTTTGCATTTTCATTATCGATAAAGTAGCAATGGCTGAACGCAGTGTATTCATTACTTCCTGTTGCATTTAGTTCTATGTTTGAACAATCAGCACACGTACAGCCGCAGCGAGGGCTAGAGCTCGACTGAATAACCGTGGTGGAGGTCGTTACAACAGAAGCAGAACTCGTCGCTTCTGAATAGGTAACATCAAAAGAGCACTCTTTCTCAGCCTTACTATTCTTTACATGTATCTTATACGTATTAGTACTAGTTCCGTTTTCACTTGCAAATGTAATTGTAGACACATTTGTAACGGTTCCATCAGTTGCAGGCGTTATCTTGGTACCCTGAGGATTGGTTACCCAATAAGAGCATCCGCCTTCACAACCCGTAATTTCCACATTAACAGTCACATTCGCTAATGGCGCCACCGTATATGTTCCCGAACACGATAGCGTCGGAGCAGGAATATCCGGCTGAGCAGAACAAGTCGAACTGATTTCATCACAAGTACATGTAATTGACGGCGTTTTAGAAGGCGTGAACGGATAGTTATGCAAGCCATTCGCGCACTGTCCACCGCAATTCACGTTCGTATAACGACAATTATAACAGTTGTTCACAAACGATTTCTTGGAAACCACAAATTGATTCCCGCTAATGCTACACTGCAGCGCCCCTACCGTAGCAAAGGATCCCTGGCACTGAGCAGCAGCCTCGCCCATCTTGGTTATCTTGTAAGTATGGTTCCCTTCTCCCGTCGGGGAAGTAAAGCCAGGAGAATTTCCCGTTCCACTGAACCACCAGGCGGCAGATTTCTTCACTCCGTCAATATAGAGGTCAAACTGCTGATGAGACAAAGACGAGGAAACCGCTATGTTCAGATTCTGCTTGCCTGGCAAGACCTCTGCCGGGAAGGTACATGTAAGCGCCCCGGTACTGGAACTCGAGTTATTCACCTCCGTTACAGTAAACGACTTTGTGCACTCCGTAAATTTAGTAGTCGAACTATTTTTACTGCGGAACGTTATCGAATGCGTAGAACTTGCTTCTAGCGGACTAGTCGGAGAATTATACTGGTTCAGCACCGCAATCGGGAGGTTCGAAAAACCTCCAGCAGCGCCCGAGCCCGAGGCAAGTTCATTAGAAGTCTCATTATCAAACACGACTTGCCATTCGCATGTTCCTGTCGGGCAATCTGCAAGTCTGTACTGGAACGACGGCAAGCCAGTCCCCTGCTGGATGCTAATCTCGTTTTCACCATTTCCCCACCGGCATTCGCCACTTACCGGGAACAATTCCAGTTCAGGCGTTTTACAGGGGGACCCTTCAACATGCTCGGTACCTTTTTTCATGGACACTTCGAACACGTATTTCTTGCTACCCGTAAAAGCAGCCGAATACGGGTTGAACTCGTTGGTCCACAAGGCGATTCTGCCTAATTCGTCGCCAGCCGGGCACTCATTGGCATTGGAACAGGTAAACGTCTTCGCAAGGTCAGAATTATTCGACGAATTTTCAGTCGCCGAAATATTGTAGGTAGTAACATTCCCTTCGGCATTCTTCACAACTGCATTTACCTTGAACTTTCCGCCCGTATATTCCGCATCCTTACACTGGATGTTCGTCACGTAATCGCAAACGCTGCGAATTTCCGAGATCGTCACATTTTCCTGGCCTAAATTCCTGATAACCACGGCATTGACGTTTTCAACATCGAAACCAGAATTATTCGCAAGTTCGGCCACATTGATAGTTGCAGAATTCTTCGCTGTTGTATGCGCAGACTTGCTAAACATAACCCCATCCGATCCGTAGTAACCCGTCTTAATCTCGCTACGCAAGTAGATTTCCAGTTCCGAGGCTTGAGGGTTATCCATCGTAATCTTTAACGATGCCGCACGCAAATTGACCGTCGAACTAGAACTCAAAAGGAATATTTCGTTCGTGGAAATTTCCGTCTCGTCCAGGCCACCCGTATGCGGGGTTATTGTCCGCGTATCCCCAGACGTTGCCGGGAAGATAGTAACGTTTTCCGAGCAGTTCTGAATTGTCCCCACCCAGAATGTTCCACAACTAGGCTTTTCTAGCGCAAGCAGATTCATATTATCTTGAGTCAGGAACACATTGGTGCATTCAACAACAGACACTCTCGCCATTCGAGTTTCTGTTTCCGTACCCCCACTAACAGAAGTCGTTCCGTGGATTCCTTCTTCCGTAAACGTATAATACTTATCGGGATGACATTCCTTATAATCGGGGCTTCCGTCAACAGACGTATAGCAACCCGCCGTGGCGTCATCGCCATTGTACATATATCGCGGAGTACAATTCTTATCGTCAAACCAGCCAGAAAGTCCGACCCAAGGCCTTGTCGCCGTATTCTGGGGAACAATCCCGCCCAGGTACGCATCCTTGAACGAGCACTTCACCGTCGGGTAGTGATCCCAACATTCGGCGTTATAGTCCGCACTCTTCCAGCCCACATCATATATCTTGAACGCGGGGTCGGCAAGGGTCAATCCCACAAACTCGTTCGCCCTTGTCGAAAGGCTCGTATATCCCGTCAAATCACTTAATTCAAATTCCGCAGTCACCGTGGTATAGTTTCCAAAATTACCCTTGACCGAGGTTAGACTAAGGACATCACCAAATTCTCCCTTGAACAACTCGGCAGAAAGCGTGATGACATCCGTAGCATCGACTCTGAGGGAAGCACCGAAAACACTTTTAAGCTCTTGTTCTTCGCAAGAGGCGTCCACGCAAACCTTCGCCGCAAGGTAGCCATTCCTATTGACATACACATTCAATACTAGGGCCTGCTCGCCATTGTCGCTTGAACGCAGCAAGAAGCCAGACTTGTTTACCTTAACCGATGATTCATCGGCATCCCTGCCCACGCGCGGAGTCTGGAACTGCGCACGAAGCGTTCCATACAGACCTGCATTGACCGTACTCATCACTATGACAGGTTCAATTGCAGACTGGTTTCTCCCATGGAGTTGGCTGCTAGCCAAGGAAATGGACCCATTCTCACCGCCATCAAAGTTAATCTTGCCCTGAGCGGAAGCATCGCCGATTACAATCCACTTGGAATCACTATAATGCCCATTCCCTATCCGGCAACTGGCCTGGCCAGCATCCTTACAGTAATCAAGGCAATACCCCTTGGCATTTGTCACTGCCGGACAATTTTTAGAATACTTGAATTCATCAAAGAAACAATGCTTGTCATTTTGGCCGAACCACGCTTCAATAATATTATTCCCGCTCACCGCGTTAATCGTATAGCTTTCTCCCGGAGACGGCCCAGCATCATGGCAATTCACGCTTGTTGCTGGGTCACACTGCCAGTACGAGAAATCTGCTTTACCGCCATCTACGACAAGCGTAATGTTATCCCCGGCAAAGAGTTCAAAATTACAACTCTTGTTTGTAGACGTATAGGCACACTCGCGATCTACCGAGAACCTGTTGGAAGAAACGGATATCGTTTTCCCCTCAAGATTGTCGCCCTTGAATTCCACCTGAACATTCACCTTCTTCGCCTTCAAGGAAGCATATAGAGGCAGGGTGGCGCCATTGGACAAGTCTGCCTGCGACAGTTTGTTCTGCTCCGAAGGAATAACCACGAAACATCCTTCCGGGACACCCGCAGCCACTTCCATCAGTTTAATATCGGAAGAAAGTCCACAAATCCAAAAATTGTTCGGACTGGTCACAGAGCAGTTGTTTGTCGCATCACCGTCAACACCGACAGCCTTTACCCATGACGGGGCATTTTCAGAGACATTGCAATCCGGCCAGTCTGTCGTATTGGCCATATTTTGAAGATCTTCGTCACAAGTCACCTCCGAACGAGCACAATACGTCGACAGGTTATCACGCCTGATGTTCACCGAACTTGACAAGACAAAGTTCTTATAATTCGGATCACCGATTTGGCAACCAACGCAATCCAAAATCTGGAATCCGCAAGAACCTTCCGAAGCACCCGTCGTTTTTACTTCGAATAGCCTCTTTGGACCTTCGGAATCAAAATGAAGTTTGAATTCGCACTCGGAAGAGCTCTCATTACACGCTCCCACGGCAGGTACCAAAGGCGTGACCGTCCATGTCGAATTGTCCAGGTCATTTGTCTTGCCAATCTTTACCGTAAATTCATCCTGTGTTTCCGTTGACGGATATACAAGCGAGAGGTATTCCGTTGAGGTACTTCCCATGGGCTGGCTGGAGGGATTTTCAAAGTACACGAACGGTTTGCCCCCAAGTTCGTCCGGAGAAACAAACACATAGAACGGTACCGTCTGGTTATTCTCCGTATAGTTACATGTATGCAAACCAAAGGTCAACGGTTGCGCCGCATCGCTCGCGCGGTCAAAAAGAAGGGAATTCTTGGGAATATCCGGGCAATCCGTCACCTTGCCCGCATCCTTCACAAAAGCTGCTCCGTTCAAGTTGACCACGTTGAAGTAATCCGTCAACCTTCCATAGGGATTCTTAGGAATATAGATGATACGCGGAAGAATGATGAAGGACGGAGAAAGGTCCTGCTGGCCCGCATTATCGGGTAAAGGTTCATCATTCTGGTACTGGGATTCCAGTGAAACCTGCAATTGAGGCGAATTTGCAATAAAGTAGGCGTCCCTAACACCAGCCTCAGCATCATCAATGGCTACAGCATCCGCCTGTATAAGCGCGGTATATTCGGGGTTCTCCATAATAAACCCGGCCGAAGCAAGAGCGTTCAAAACCCTGGCATTATATTTCAGATTCGTTCCGCCTTGGGATGTCTGGAGCTTTCCCGACGCAAGGATAACGCTTCCTTCGATAGACTTGTTTCCCCAATCAAGGAATTGCTTGATGCTTCCTTTCGAATAGATAAAGTAGTTATAGGGATCGCACTGTCTCGCCGGCCCATGCCCAGTACAGCCCGCCGGCTCACCAGGCATAATATCGTTATTATGCCCACTCGGGAAATAGAGCATCACCACAGACTCTCTGGTCGTCGACGGCAGAGCCAGCTGCGAATTTCCGCGCATAATGAACACAAATTTTCCCTTCAACGATTTCTTCGGATCCACCTTTTCCGTAAAGTTCAAGTCCAGAATCAAGAACCCGTTGTACAAGGCATTATTGGTTTCCGCTGTCGTATAGCAGTTATTTATCTGATCGATAACATTATCGGCAAATCCACTTCTTGACAAGTTACAGGAATACGCCATCTTGGTCCAGACAGATTCATCTTTCAGCAATATGGCCGTGGGAACTTTCCCATTATCCTTTATCTGTTTGCCATAGTTGTTCATCTTTTCGATATTCTGCCAATAATTGAATCCTACGTTTTTTAGGACATCATCATTCTTGCTCCAGGATCCCACATGGCTTGTAGATATCCTTGTCGTAGGCTTGTTCGGATTATAGAACGAGAAAAAGCGGTTTGCCTTAGTTCCAATATCATTGGTCCCACAAGTGCTAGAGAAGAACCCTTCACAATACCCGCTCGGGCAGGATTCGTTAAAGCAGTGTTGATAGGGGAACGCCTGGTACAGGTACAGTTTCTTTCCCAAGTTGGCCTTTCTGTTGCCATCCTGGTCTTGCCCGATAATATTTGCAAGATACGTATTTTCTCCAACTCCAGTACCTTTGTTATCCATAGGACCCGGAGACCCGTCTCCAATGCCCGCTCCACCGGTCCAATCAATTGCCCCGGTTTCCTTGAAGACAAGATTCCTTTCAACAGTAAATTTACGGGTCGCAGAATTCCTTATCAGTTTTCCGCCTATGGTCAAATTACCCGTCACATTTATACTGCAGTTGTCGGAAATATTTCCTCCAACGTACATATCCCCATAAACCGTCATCAAACCACCGTCGCAGTAGGTCAAATTCCGGCCCACGTATACAACGGAATTCCTCTGTACCTGGTTACCAATCGTCGTAGCGCCCTTGTTTTTCAGGTCTACCCCAACATACAAGTCACCTCTCATACTTGCGGCGCCTTCGTATTCGATAGAACCCGTCACCAAGAATTCCCTTTCAACCGCAGGCTGGTTTCCCTTGAAATCGCCATTTACGATACCAGATTCCAGTTTATCCGTTCCAACGAACTTGTCCGACTCCCCTTGGAAAGCCTTGTTGAAATTGATTCCGGCCACCACTTGGGGAATCCTCACCTTATAAAGCCCGTCCACATTGAAAATAGCGATTTCATTATGTTTTGCGCCACCACTCGCCGTACCCGAAGAAAGAATCTTCAATTTGAAGTTATGTGCAGAACCGGTATTTACGCCAGTCAACCAGACGTCGTAATTCTGCCCCGCCTTCAACCAGGGGACAAGCCTGTCATTCAGCTTAATCTTTTTCCCTGTCTCTTGATATTGCCTGATCATGGCACCAACGTCGTTTGCATGGAAGGTCATCCATGCGCGAGCATTTTCGATACCCGCCACGGCACTCTGGTACGCTTCCTGCTTTTGCAAACGGGCGCCTGAAGACCTGTTTTCGGATGTAAGCCACTTGGGTCGCCACAAGCATAAAGAGGAGTACGGTAACAAGCGAAACACCCGCTTTACCGAACCTAGAATCTTTTATTCCTAACTTCATAATCTCCTCCTAGTCTCTCGGACCATTGCTCGGGATTCTGACAACAAGGGAATCACGGCCCTCTTCTCCGTTTCTTTTCAAACCGAGCACAAGCTGAACAGCCTTTACATTTTGCTTATCCGCAACAGTCATTGCTGCAGAACCTTCAAACTTGTAGTTGGCACTTTCAACCTTTTTTAATTTGACTTCGGAAATATTCAAATTTCCCTTTGCCGCCAACGGTGAATAGCTTGCAAAAGAAAAGGCGATACAGACGTTCTGAACCCGCCTTGGCACATTGAACCGCATCGAACGCTTTCCAGTAGCATCCTCATCTGCCGGAGGGAAGAACATAAAATCTTCCAAGTCCACCAGTTGCGAACCATTTTCCGCAAGACGGAAACCAACCGACATATAATCTCGACCCGGCACAAACAAATGCATTTTTTCATCAACGGCACCCGCATCCGTCAGAGTAAACGAAAGTTCATATTCCTGTTTCGGTTCAAACGTAAACTTGTAGCACTTGTTTTTCCATGAACCTACCGCATTCACATTTTCCGTAACATACACCTGGTTCACCAAACGCCCGTTTTTGTTTTCATCGTTTGCATCCATTTTGTAATTCGTTACAAAGTTGGATAGGACAACGGATTTGTTGTCTGCCGCAGGAGTCATCGTCAATCCCATGAAGTTTTCTTCCCCGGTTCGGGCCTCCAATCGGAATTCCTCGGTGCACGAACCTCCTGTACAGGGGGGGAACAATTGAGCCTGAGCGCCAGCGCTCACGCCAGGCATCGCAGGAATAACCTTAAACGTCGTCACACCCGATGCAACCTCTACAGCCCTCTTGCGGGCAGCCGCCGCGGTTCCGCCAGCACAGTCTTCTGCATCCGCAGTTCCCGCAATAGTTCGGCAGGACCTCTTGAGCACATCGCTATCGACAAACCAGTTCACTTCTTCTACAGCCACATAATGGCCGTTTCCGTCATAGCGGATACGACGCATGGTGAAATCGCTAAAAGTATTATCGTTCGATACACTGAAAGAGGATGAGTCGCCATCTTCAGCGTTCATATAGACGTTAACATTCACCGCACTGAAATTATCCCCACCCACGCCAGCACCGGCGGACTCCATCGAGCTTTGCCACGTTCTCCGCCACTTCGGAAGCCTTCAACATGCTCTGGGTACGTACACGCATCTTGGTGGAATTGCTAAACGCCTGCCCAGCCACGATAACGACAATGCCAACGATGGCAATATACACCAGGAGCTCCACGAGGGTGAAGCCCGCCTTGACCAACTGATGTTCACGTCTTGCCATAATCATACGTTCCTTATACACTTTTACGCATACCAAAAAACCCGGAATGCTACCCATACATTCCGTACTAAGAAAAATAAACTTTTTTTTGCATAGCGGCGCAAACTACGTGATTTTTTGCACCATTCTTGCCCTTTTTGAGCTAAAAACCAGGTTTTTCCCTAGAAAGAGTCAAAAAAACGTGATTTTAAGCGTTCTCCGCCGAATTTCAGCCGAGGCTACCGAATAACGGACGATACGTTTATGGACTGCGTGGAGCCCTTGAATTGCCATGAAACCTGGACGTTCACCTGCTTCGCATAGATGTGGCTCACCGTCTCGTAGTTCGATTCGTTTGTTGCCTTGAAATCATTGGTGGGCGATACCGTCACGGTCGGAGTGTACTCAATCGTCGAATGGCCACCGCCAACCTTGCTACCGCGTTCCCAGGAACGGGAAATCGGATCCAGGGTATAGCTGGTCGAAGAGGTCGGATCCGAGGTAATGGAAGCGAGGCCGATGCGATTGAGCGAGTCAAGCACCTGCTGAGCTACTTCGATGGCGCCATCGCGGCCACGGATGCGCAACACGGCTTCGCGGTTACCCGTCTGCATATGGAGAATCGCCATATACAAGAGCCCTAACACGAAGGCAGATACGAGCACCTCCGTTATACCGAATCCCTTCCTATTTTTCAAGAGTTTATCCATAACACCACCTATGGCTCAAACCAGCTTGAACCGGAATCGTAACTCAACTTATAATACACAGAAAACTTAGTCGACAGCTTGATGATCGACGCATACCTATCGGACGAACCGTAACGGACGAGGATGCACCCCGCCGGAACAGGAGACACGCCTATCTTGGGTTCAAGCGGCACACTCGATGCAGGAGCCTTCTTGGCTGCAGGCAGGTCCGGGCAGTTCACGCTGCTGCCCGTCGTGAGGAACGTATTCGCAGATTCAAGCGTAAAATCGTCAATCAGATCGGTATTCGCATGCTTAACATTGCATGCACCCTTATAGAGCTTCAGCGTCTTTCCGCTCACCGTGACGCACGCCTTTGAATTTAGGCGGGTCGCTTCGTTCGCAGCGCGCTCCATGAAGGCGGTCACGTTGATACCGGCATCTTTAATACGGCTGTTCATCATGGCGTTCCTGAGGCCTGCGACGCCAATACCGGAAAGGATTCCCATGATGGTCACCACCGCGAGAACCTCAACAAGGGTAACGCCCCTTTTTCCGGGATAATCAGCCAGCTTCATCGGCAACACTCCTCGATTACAAGACCTGTCAACAGGCAATTTAAATATATACAAAAAAAAGCGTCAGCGGTAAATTTTTTTTTACTTCCGGTGATTTCCGCCATTTTTTCGTCAAAAATCACATTTTCTACTTCCCGAGCGTCCCTTGCGCATACTCATGGATGCAGGTGACCGACTTGCGTTTGCAGGGGGTGGATTCGTCGTAAAAGACGACACGGTCGTTGCGGAAAACCTCGCCAAAGATTTCCTTCCCGGGGGCATTGCTGCCCTTGGCAAACTGCACGTCGTAGAAAATATCCGTATCGCGAGTCACCACGCGGACCTTCGCATCTACCTTGTAGGCGCCGTCGGCACCGCTGATCTGGAACCCGTAGGGAGCTTCCTTGAGGGTAAGGTGCGGCAATTGCTCCTTGGCCGGCGGGTCGTACTCGAGGTCGGCCCAGGTGGCGGCCCCGCCCTTGTCGCGCAGCTTGAACCAGCCCTCCGCATCGTTTTCCGTAGCGTTTTCCATGGCCATGTTGAGACAAGACACGTAGCCGTCACGCACAAGCGAAAGTTCTTCCTTGAATTCGTGGTAGATATCCATGTCGCCGTCATAGGCCAGGGCTGGCACGGCGCATAAAGCGGCCAAAAGCGGTAAAATCGAAAACTTCATGTATACAATGTAGCAATCCAAAGACGACCGTCGGCCATAATTTGCTATATTGTGCCCTGCACAACCTGCCCAGGTGGTGGAATGGTAGACACTGGGGACTTAAAATCCCTTGGGGGCAACCTCGTGCGGGTTCAAGTCCCGCCCTGGGCATTGTTTTTTAAGCGAGGTCGCACATGATCGAATTCTATCCTAACAGCATCTACTACCCGCGCGAGGCGGTAGAAGAAAAGCTCGCCAAGGGCGAACTGAAAAAGACAGAAGAACATCTCATGGGCTGGACCGAGCGCCACCGTGGTGAGATTTGGGACTGCGCCCGCGACGATTCCGACAATCCGACCGACGAAATCCTGCTCGACAACCTGAGGGCTTTGCTCCTCTGCAAGGGCTCGCTGCAGCCCGCGGCCGAGATGGGCGACATCATCAAGGAAATCACCAAGGAAGTGTGGTACCGCAATGAAAACGGCCCCGAGGCACCGGATACGGTCGCCGCGGATTGGCGCGCCAAGTACCTCACCAAGTGGCGTGAAGCACGCATGTTCGAAGCCTTCATCTTGATCGAGAAGCGTTCGGAACAGCTGCTGAAGATCCTGAAAGCTTAGTATTCCGCCATCCAGCGGATAGGAATCCAGAACTCGAGTTTACCGGTGTCGCTCTTCGGGTAGCGCCAGTAATACTGTACGTGGTCCGAAAAAGCCTTCTTGAAGGTCTCGTCGTCCGTATTGGAAAAGACGAACTCGTTGAGCGTAAACTGCCCCAGGGAATCAAGCGTCATGCGGACCCCGACCAAAATATCGTCGGTCCCGGAATGCTTTTTCGAAGAGGAACGGCGGGACTTGCGCAGTTCGCGGAAGTGTTCCGCGGCAAGGTAGTGCAGGCCTGCGGCACGGCCACTCAGGAACTTTTCCAGCTGGGCGATATCCCTGCCGGCAGAATTGTCCAAGATGTAAATGTCCTCGATACCGGGCATCACGACGCGCCCGCTAAAGCCGGCAGGGTCTTCTTCGGGTTCAGGGACTATGGGAACCACCGGTTCGGGGACAAAGCGCGGCACGCTGAACAGCACGTACAGCATTCCCGCAAACAGCAGGAACATCACAATCAGCGGAAAGTTGCGACGGAACATACGCGCCTACTCGATGGACTTGACGCAGAGCTGGAGGGACTTGCGCCCGTTATAGTAGTTCCAGGTCGGTTCAAAAACGATGGAGACCTTCTGGTTCGTACCGATTTTTGACTTGCTCTTGCGGAGGCCGAACGCGATTGCCGGGTAGAGACGGCTACCCGCCTGGGAAATTTCCATCTGGAGGTGGCCGCCACGGAGTTCACGGAGGCGATGCACCTTCACGTCGTCGGCGCGGAACGTCGGGTACGGGAAGTTCCCGCCGAAGGGTTCCATCAAGTCGAAGTATTCAAGGACCGTATGTTCGCGGGTCTGTGCGGGAAACCGCACCGCGGAAGGTTCTACGTTCTGCAGGCCATCGACTACGAGTTCACGCAAAGCAATCTTGATGTCGAAGGAATGGACTTCATCGGTCACGGCGGTCTCGCCGGTGTACCCCTGCTCCCTGGCCGATTCCTCGAGACGTGCACGCAGCTCGTCGATCTTGCTTGCCGGTAAAGAGAATCCGGCGGCATTGGCATGGCCGCCCCAGCGGTCAAAGAGGTCGCGGCATTCGAAAAGCGCCTTGTGCCAGTTGAATCCGGGGACCGCTCGGGCGCTTGCATGCGCAATGCCGTCCGTCACGGAGAGTACCGCGGCCGGGCGCCCGTATTCCTGCGCCAACTTGGCGGAAACAATCCCGATGACACCTACGTGCCAGTTCTCGCCCGACACGACGAGGACCGTGGGGAGCTTATCGCCATAGACCTTGGCGACCTGCTCTACGGCCATTTCCGTAATCTCGGCTTCTTTCTGCTTGCGGCGGGAATTCCAGTCCTTGAGTTCGGCGAGCAGGGCCGGGGCGTCCTTGCGGTCGCTACAAAGCAAAAGCTTTAGGGCCGGGTCCGGACGTTCCATACGCCCCGGCGCGTTCAAGAGCGGGGCAATCTTGTACATCACGTCGATGCCACCGACGGGGCTGCCCGGCTTCATCAGGCTCATGTACATCGACTGCAGTCCGGGCCATTCGCTTTTCTGCAACTGGCGCAAACCGGACTTGGTGAAATAGCGGTTTTCAGGAGTCATCTGGACGAGGTCGGCCAATGTTCCGAGCGCGACGAGGTCCAAAAACTTTTCCGGCATGGGGAGCCCGAGTTTCGCGTAGAGAGCGCACATGAACTTGTACGAAACGCCTACCCCGCACAGTTCCGGGTTCGGATACGTATCACCTTCCTGGTGCGGATCGAGCAGCACATCACAGGTAGGGAGTCCTTCGCCGCTGGGCTGGTGGTGGTCCATGACCATCACCGCCATGCCGAGTTCCTTGGCATGGGCGATTTCTTCGTTAGCGGTAATACCCGTATCTACGGTAATCACATAGCGCGCACCGGCTTCGTACATCTCGTCGACCGCAGACATGGAAAGCCCGTAACCGTCGCCAAAGCGGTTCGGCAAGCGCCATTCGGTTTCCACACCGATTTCGCCGAGGCCGCGGCTCAAGAGCGTCACCGAGGTCACGCCGTCCAGGTCGTAGTCGCCAAAGATGAACACCTTTTCGTGGAGGTCGCGGACGTGCAGGATCCATTCGATAGCCCCTTCCATCCCCATGATGCGCATCGGGTCCAAGACATCGTCCTTGGAGCCGCAGAGGATTCGGTTCGCATCGTACGCATTTTTCACACCGCGCGAAACGAGAAACCGCGCCACCAGGTGGGGTATCTTCAGTTCTTGCGAGAGCGTGGATGCGACCAGGTCTTCCATTACCTGCACCCCTCAAAAAGCTTGATGGACAGAGACTGCAGCAGCACCATCGGCGACGTTCGGCGGCTCGCAATGCGGCTCATCGTCTCTTGGACCGTCGCAAGCGCCCGTTCGAGGGCAGGGACATCGACCTGCGGGAACGCATCGATATTCACAAGCGCGGTCGTCGCGGGAATGCGCAGCTTGGCGCCGGACTTCGCACGCATCAAATCGGAAAGGAGGAACGACAGCACCTCGAGGAAGCGGTTCGCCTCGGCGGCATCTTCCAGTTCGGCCTCGGAAAGCATCTCGAACAGTTCGTAGTACTGCGACAGCAGGGAATACTTTACGAACGAGGCGGACATCTCGCACCACCTCTTGCCGGCGCCCACATAGTACAGCGCCTTCCCTGGAGAGCCGACCGCAAGGCCCACCGCATCTTCGGTCACTTCGTCCGGATCGGCGTCTTCGCCCAGCATGCGGATCGCTTCGCTCCGGACTTCTTCGTCGGATAAAGGCAGCAGGTGCAAGGCGAGGCAGCGGCTGCGAATCGTCTGCAGCATCTTTTCGCGGGACGAGGTCGTCAAGATGAAATAGGTGTTCGGCGGGACGTCTTCGAGCGTTTTCAGGAAGGCGTTCGACGCGGAGTCGTTCATGCGGTCCGCCTCGGCCACAATGACGACACGGACGCGGTCGCCCTTGAGCGCAAAGGCCGCGGTCATGGAACGGATGAGCCCGACCGAGATTTCGGCACCGGCGCTGAATATGTCAATGCGGTACGGGTTCTTGAAAATTTCTTCGATGTAGGCCTGCTTGAAATCCTGGACCGTCTTGGCGGAACTCCCCGCAGAAACCTCGTCGGCACTCTTGGCGTGGGCTTCCTTGCTTTCCATAGGGACGACCCAGTTTTCGGTCACGCCCTGGTCGACGGCCATCTTGCAGCCAAAGCAATGCCCGCAGGGCCTCAAGCCCGGGTCGCTGCACTGGAGCGCCTTGGCCACCTCGATGGCCAGCGCCTTCTTGCCGATGCCCACAGGACCGTCAATCAAGATCGCTTGCGGAAAGCGATTCTCACGAAGCGCCGCCATCAGGCGGATGCGCTGTCGTTCCTGGGACACGGGGCCGTTCAGTCGATATTCAATCATTTTTGTTTCAACCACAGGAGAGGATCCACCGTTTGTGTCCCCTCGCTAACTTGGAAATACAATTTAATTCCATTTAAGCTCGCGATATCGCCGACTTCGCCAATTTCTTCGCAATTACGCACCTCTTTCCCTTCCTGGACTCGGATGGACCGCAAGTGTCCGTACACGGAATAAGTGCCGCCCTCATGCTCGATAATCACGGAGGGGCCGCGGCCATCGATTTCGGCGACCATGGCGACGGTGCCGGCGGCAGCGGCGCGGACCGACTTACCGCGCTTACCACGGATTTCGATACCGAGGTTACGCGTGGCGATGTGCAGCACGGGATGTTCCTGCAGGCCGTACTGGCTGATGATTTCGCCTTCCAGCGGCATGCACTTGGGGCCCTTGACGGTCGTAGCCACGGTTGTCTTCGGCTTCGTGACTTCTTTCTTTTCCTTCTTGCCCTTGGCCTTCTTTTTCTTTTCGGCTTCCGCCTTCTTTGCCGCGGCGATTTCCTTCTTGCGCTTTTCCTCGAGTTTCTTGATGAGGGCAAGCATCGTCTTCTGGTTCCGTTCAAACTCTTCCAACGCGCGCCTCTGCATCGCCTTGTCGTGCTTGAGGTTCAGGAGCATCTTTTCCTGGCTGCTCATCTGGCTCACCAGGCCCTTTTCCTCGGCGGCCTTCTTGCTGCGCAACTGGGCAAGGTCCACCAGGTGGGAGGCCTGCTGTTGCCGCATCTCATCGCGTTCCTTGACCATCCGGGTCAGCGTCAAGATTTCTTCGCGGTCCTGGTTCAAGATGCGGTGGACCCAGTAGGCCTGGCGTTCCGGATTGTCTTCTTGGGTAAGCAGGCTGTAGAGGGCCCGCGCTTCCGTATCACGGCCCTTTACATACAACGTTCTTACTCGACGTTTCATCACCGCCTTGCGGCTTTCAATCTTGGCATCCAGGGAATCGATGTCGTGCACCAACTGTTCCAGGGCGCGCTGGACAAGGGTTTCATTTTTTGAAAGTTCCGTAATGTAGGTACGGGTCTGGTTCAGGTTTTGGTCCAGAAGCGATATCGTATTGAGGACGCCTTTTTCTTCGTTTTCGAGCTGTGCGATTTCCTTACGCTTCTTGGCGAGGTCCGACTCGAGCTTTTTCAAGGCCGTTTTCTGTTCCTTGATCTGCGCATCGGTTTTCTTGGGGGCCCCCAGGGAAATGCCCACGAACAGGCATAGCAACAAGGCGGCAAGGCGGGCGGGGAACGACAACATCACCCTACCTGTTCATTCCGCGTCGCATGCAGGAAGCTTCGGACCGTACGGAAACTGAAATAAGCCGAAAGCGCACTGACCAGCAAGACCACCAGCACCAGCAGGGTGCCAGCACCTTCCATATACGCCCCGACCATCGGAAGCGCCTCTGTAACAGAATTCATAAGCACCAGCAGCAACAGCGAAGCGGCACCGCTGCCCACCAGCCCCTGCATAAGGCCTTCCAATACGAACGGGAATTCAATAAACCCGTAGCTCCCACCAGCATACTTCATATTTTCAACCAGGAGTTTGCGGCTCAACAGGGAAAGCCTTACGGAATTGCAGATAATCAGCGAAAGCGTCACGAGCAAAAGGACGCTCAAACATACCGGCCAAAAAACCATCCTGAACTTCCAGGCGGAAATTTTCTCGACCCATTCCACCGGGGCCTGTACTTCCTCGAAAATTCCGATGCGCATGACCGCATTGCGGACATCGATAAGGTCAATCGGGTTTGAACTTTCTTCGTCCAGGCGGATCCTGAAAAACGGCGGGATGGGGTTCCCTTCCACCAGTTCCAGCATTTCTCCGTCAAAGTGCCTCCGGAAGTCGGCCAGGGCCGAATCCGCGCTCACGTACTCGACCGAATCGATATGCTTCATGCGTTCCAGGTCGTGCCTGATGACGGCGGCAGAATCTGCGGGGATTTCGCCCGGAAGGAAGGCTTCTACGGAATAGAGGGATTTTTCGGCCTCCAGTAGGCGGACAACGCCGCAAAGCGCCACCAAAGACGACGCCAGCAGTAACGAACAAAGAAATATCGTGATGAGCGACGGCAGAATAACCGTGCGTTGCTGTTTCCAACCGCGGAAAGATTCCGCTATTAAGTAGCCTAGCTGTCCGAACACGTCTGGAATATAATTATTTTTTAAGGGGTTCTTTACAAGGCAATTATGAAACACCTCGGATTAAAGATAACGGCATTCATCTTCGCCATCGCGCTGTGGCTGTACGTCATGTCCTTCAACACGTTCCAGATTACGATGGACGTCCCGGTCAGGTTGGTCAAGTTACCCGAAATGCTCGCGGTCGCCTCCAAGCCTCCCCAGACAATTTCCGTGACGGTCGAAGGCGAAGCGTTCAACTTAATGCGTATGCGTAGCCGCATCAACCTCGGGGATTCCTCTGTCGCCTCCATCGTCATCGACCTGCAAGACGCCGAACTCGGATCTTCGCGCAAGCACATCTACGCCAGAAACTTTGTCGCCCCGAACTTCCCGAACATCCGCTTCGTGGAACCGGACAACCAGCTGCTATTCATTGACCTTGAACTCGACACGCGCATTGAAAGGGAAATCCCCATCCATTCCAACGTCACCTTCAGCACGGCACCGGGCTACCTGCTCGCCGACGAACCGGAACTTTCGCCCAACTTCGTCTCCGTTTCTGGCGCCCGCAACGCACTCACGCGCATTTTCGAAATACCGACCGATTCCATCCATTTCGATACGCTCAAGAAGAGCCAATCCATTTCGGTGCCGCTCAACTTCAGCCAGTTCCCCGCCTACGTGACGCCTAGCGATTCCAGCATTTTCATCAACGTGAACGTCCAGAAAGTCGCCACAAAGGAATTCACCAGCATTCCCGTTCACCTCATCGGCCGCTACGACAAATCGCTCGTAAGCCTCAAGCCCGACTCCGTGACCGTCAAGATTACCAGTGGCGAATCCATCCTGGATTCCATCACCAATGACAACCTGGAACTGTTCATCGAATACAACCGCTTCGCCATCGAAGACGTCGATAGCCTAGCGCCGACCGTCAAGCTCAAACTCGCCCCCGGTATCAACCGCGAAATGTCCATCAAGGCCATCGAAGTGATTCCGGACAAGATCTCCCTCGTTCGCAAGGAAGTCAAGCCCGTCGTGGTCGAAAAGCGCAACGAAGACTACGGTGAAGAAGAAGACGAGGAGGACGACGACGAATGATCTGGCTAGGAATCGAATCCAGCTGCGACGAGACCGCCTGCGCCGTACTGCAAGACGAACCTCTTAAAGTCCTTTCGAACCCGCTCTACAGCCAAATAGACGAACACGCCCTGTATGGCGGAGTCGTCCCCGAAATCGCTGCACGAGCCCACCTGCAAAAGATTGCCCCCATCGCCGAAGCCGCCGTCAAGGAAGCCGGCATCGAGCTCAAGGACATTGACGCCATTGCCTATACCACCGGACCGGGACTCATGGGCCCGCTCCTCGTTGGCGCAAGTTTTGCGAAGGGCCTCGCCCGCGACCTTTCGATTCCGGCCTACGGCATGAACCACCTGGAAGGGCACCTCGCCGCGGCCTGGCTTTCCAACCCCGATATCGAGCCGCCGTTCCTGACGCTCACCGTTTCGGGCGGGCACACGGAACTCGTGATGGAAGAACCGGGGTTCAAGTACACGAGCATCGGACGTACCCGCGACGATGCGGCCGGCGAAGCGTTCGACAAATGCGGCAAGCTGCTCGGCCTCAAGTACCCGGCAGGCGCCACTATCAGTAGGCTCGGGCAAAACGGCAACCGCCACTTCGTAGAATTCCCGAGGGCGCTCCACGTCCACGACAACTGCGAATTTTCATTCAGCGGTTTGAAAACCGCCGTACTGCGCTACACCGAGACGCACGACCCGGAATTCATCCAGAAAAACCTGGGTGACATCTGCGCAAGCCTCGAAGACGCCATCGTCGACAGCCTTGTCCAAAAGACCATCAACGCGCTCAAGAAAACCCGCATGAAGACGCTCGTCGTCGGGGGCGGCGTGAGCGCCAACGCCTGGTTACGTCAGCGGCTGCAAGATTACTGCAGCAAGAAGGGCATCCGTTTCTGCATCCCGGACCGGAGTCTCAGTACAGACAACGGAGCGATGATTGCCGCCGCAGCCATCCGCCGCAAGCTCCAGGGCAAACTGGAGTCCATTAATGTGGTAAAACCCTGGATGCCACTTGCGATTTAGCACAGTTTTGGGCATTTTCACTCACATCTTTTTGCAAAAACTACTTTTTTGGACAACTAAGATTTATATTAAGGGTATGACGCCAAGAAAAATGACAATTCCTTCCCTTGCCTGGAGCGCAGTCCTATCGCTTGCGTTCGTGTCCGGTGCATGGGCAGATAACGAATCTGCCGACCTGACCAAGCCCGTCAAGGACGTGGAAATTTTCCGCCCCGAAAAGCGCGAAACGAGGGTTGAACTGGTCGACTCGAGCAAGAGCAATTCCGTCATGCTCAACGTGGACATCTTCGGAAGCTTGGACGTCCAGTCCTACTATATCCTGTGGGACAATGTCGACCTCTCGGAAGACATGAAAAAACTGATGACCACCCGCGACTTCGCCCGCGATGAATTCTTTATGCAGAACATCGACCGCGAACAGTTCGAACAGGAACGCATGTTGCAGCTGTTCGAAGACAAGAAGCGCGAGTTCTTCGTCATCTTCCCCGAGGAAGCCCTCAAGGAACTGCAGGAAAAGCAGGAAGAAGAAAACTGAGCCTGCCCTGCACCATGTTTTCGAAAGAACGCAATTTCTTGAAATGGAACCTGAGTGGCTTTGGGGACTCCCCCGCTATTCTTTTTGAAAATCTCGACAGCACGCACAGCCTGATGAAGGCCAAGGCCGCCGCCGGCGAAATCGCCCCGGGCACGTTGATTGTCGCCGACATGCAAACGTCTGGGCGCGGGCGCCACGAACGTAGCTGGGCCTCCCCCGCGGGGCTTAACCTCTACTTCAACATCTTGATTCCGCTTGACGGGATTCCCCTAGGCAAGAGTCCGCAGATTACGCAAGTTGCAGCGCTTACCTTCGCGGAGGTATTCCGCGACTTGCAACAAGGGGCCAACGCGCAGGGCCGCGGCAACCAAGACATCGGGAAAGTCACCGTGAAGTGGCCCAACGACATCCTCTGCGGCAAGAGCAAGTTCTGCGGGATTCTCGCTGAATTAGTTTATATAAAGTCTAGCGCACTAGGAGCCGCGCCTACCCCTGCCATCAGCATGGGCGTGGGAATCAACGTCAATAGCGATCCGGCAGACTACGCGAATCTCGGGCGACCCATCACCACCCTTAAAGAAATCGCGGGGCACGAGATAAACCGCGAAAAACTTTTGCAGGCGCTTGTCGCAAGTTTGGAACGCGCTATAGGGCAATTCCGTGCATTCGGCATTTCGCCCTGGATTGAAGCCTGGCGTAAGATGGACCAGTTCATCGGAGCGCGGGGCACCATTGTCGTGAACAACCGCTGTACCGACGAGAACCGCGATGGCGGAACAGGCGTACAAAAAAAATCAGGCCGGATTCTCGATATGAACGAGGACGGCAGCCTGCGTTTTGAATGCGACGACGGGACGGTCGAAACCGTATACAGCGCCGATTTGGAAATCTAACTACAGCTTACGCTTAAAGTACATGCTGCTGATGAGCGATACGGCGAGCACCACAATCATCGCGGTGAGGCCCATCTCGGCCTGCGATTTATATTCACCGGCGAATCCCGTCTCGATGAGAATCACGAATGCAAGCGCAAGGACCGCCCCAACGGAACCCATCTGCTGGAACATCTTGACCTTGTCTTCGGTAGTGAACTTCCCGTTCGTCTTCTTAATAAAGGGCATTGACGTCGCCTCCCATACAAATCCAGACGATGAGCCCAGCCATCACGAGAACACTTATGGCGACGTTCGCCAAGAAGAAGTCGCGATTCATGGCATCGAGATCGTCGGACTTGCGGAATAAATGGATGTAGAGGACCGCGGCGCTCATCAAGGCCGTCACGACCCACCAAGGGGCGCCCATGCCCCAGAAAAAGCCGAACACGATACAGAGCAAGAGCATCGCGACATGGCTCCAGAAAGCGATTTGCAGGGCGCGCTTGCGGCCAAAGCGGGCGGGCACCGAATGGAGACCCATCGCGCGGTCAATTTCTTCGTCCTGCGTAGCGTAGATGATATCAAATCCGCCCATCCAGAGCATCAAAATCACGAGCAGGAATATCGGGAATACTGCGAATTCCCCACGGATGGCGATCCAGGCGCCAAGCGGGCTCATGCCGATGGCAAAACCGAGGAACCAGTGGCACAGCCAGCTGAAACGTTTCCAGTAGGAATACGAAAGCAGAAGCAGCCATACAGGGAGCGCAAGCATTCCGGCGAGCGGTTGCAATAGCCAAGCAAACAGCACGAACAATACGCCATTGACCGCGAGGAAGGCGATGACGGAGGCCTTGCTCAAGCGCCCTGCGGGCAAATGACGCTTCGCCGTGCGCGGGTTCTTCGCATCGATATCGGCATCGGCGATGCGGTTGAAACTCATTGCGCTGTTACGGGCCGTCACCATGCAGCCCACGATGAGCAGCACTATCCGCAGAGTCTCGGCAGCCGTCATGTCGCGGAAGCCGTTCGCCGCCACCCACATGGAACCGAGCGCGAAAGGCATCGCGAACAGCGAGTGGCTAAAGCGAACCATATGGCCAAATTCTAGAATCTTCTTAAACATAATTATTGGTTGCCCGCGGCAACATTTCCTTCCCAAGGTTTTACGATTCCGGCACAGTCCGCCGCCGAACCCGCCCCCAGGTGTTTCAGAATTTTCGCGACTACCGTATCTACAAGTTCCTCGACGGTCGCAGGCTTGCTGTAGAACTGCGGCGATGCGGGAATCACAATTGCACCCGCCCGAGTCACGCGTTCCATGTTCTCGAGGTGGATCAGGTTGTACGGCATCTCGCGCGGCACAATCACTAACGGGCGGCGCTCCTTGAGGCACACGTCCGCGCTACGCACCAGGAGGTTGTCCGAGGTTCCCGAAGCGATACGCCCGAGCGTCCCCATGGAACACGGCACCACGGCCATGCCCGCATAGTCGGCAGAACCGCTCGCGCATTCCGCAAAAAAATCATCAACGTCGAAGGTCTTGTCCGCAAAACCAAAAAGCGCATTTTGCCCTTCGTATTCCACGACTTCGCGGCCGGGCGCCGTCACCACAAGCGAAACCTCATGACCGAGGCGTTTCAAATGCATCGCCGTACGTAGCGCATAAATGGCACCGCTCGCCCCCGTTACGCCAAGAACATAGCGGCTCATTTTACGCTCCCTGCGGCCTTAGGCTTGCGGCGCAACAGCACGCGGAACGCCACGCCCCAAAAGCACGGCTTCACGTGAACGAGTTCAAAACCGTTCTTTTCGGCAAGAGCGACGAATTCGTCTACCGGCAAGAACCGCAGAACCGAATTCACCAAGTATTCGTAGGCATCGCGCTTGCTGAAAAACGCCCCCAGCACCGGAATGAACAGCGGGGCAAGGCGCTTGTAAAAAAACTTGTTGAACGTTCCTCGGGGCGAAAAGAATTCCAGCACCTGCAGGAACCCGCCCTCGTCAAGCACTCGGGCCGATTCCTTGAGTCCCGCTTCTGCATCGGGCAAATTGCGCATCCCGAATCCGTTCAAGATGACATCGAACGAACCGTCTGCAAAAGGCATCTTCATCGCATCGAGCTGCACGGGCGCCGCCGACATTTTCTTGCCCGCGGAGCCCTTCAACATCCCGTAGGAAAAATCCCCGAGTACAGCCACGTCGGGCTTCCCATTGAACTTCTCGTAAGTAACGGCAAAGTCTCCCGTACCGCCACAGAGGTCCAGCAGGCGCTTGCCCGGATGCATCCGTCTCAGCTCGCGGCAACAATTCCTGCGCCACAAGATATCCTGAAAGCAGCTCAACGTATGATTCAAGAAATCATAGCGATTCGCGATTTCATCAAACATCTTGCGTACGGGACTTCTCATGCGCACAAATCTAGAAAAATCCGAAAACAGAAAGCGCGGGTTTTACGCCCGCGCAATTTCCTAAACCGCATCCAAACCGCTTATTACTTGAACTTTGCGGTAATCGTCAGGTTGGACTTCACGGTAATCTTGTGCGGGTTGTCGGTAGAGCCGTCGGACCATTCCTTGAATACCGAGCCACCGGCCGCAACTGCCGTCAGTTCCATTTCCATGCCATCGAAGAACTTGCCCTTATAGCTGGTAGATGTCGCAGTGCTGCCCGGGAGCTTCATCCCTTCCATCAGCACGGCGCCACTGCCTTCCGAGGAAATCGTCATCTCGACCAATTCGCCGGAGCCTTCGCCATTGTTAAAGAACTGACTCTTGTATTCGTTAAGAACCTTGTCATCACGTTCGCTGGCCCACTTCTTCAAATGGGTACCATCCCTATCGAAGTCCCTGACATAATCGCGTTCAAACTTGGCAAGGTCACGATCCATTTCAGACGAAGGAATCGTAGCGGTCATCGCGTCGATGGTCTTGGCAACCTTGGAGCTGTTCAGGTACTTTTCCCACATCACCGTAGAGTGGTGCAAGAAGAGTCTCTTGAAGTCTTCGCTCTTGATAAGCCTGTTGTACAGGGCAGCAAAGCAACCCGGCTTAGCGCATTCATCGTTTCCACCGCCCTTCTTGATCCAGGCGAACATATTGTTATCCTGGCCAAATTCACCATTGTTCACGCCCCAAGCCCAGTCAAAGCCGTGGTCCACGTCATAGACCATGAATTTCCAGGGCTGGTCCGGGCTACGCCAAGCACGCACGTTGTTGTTCGGCCAGTCACCGTTGTGGTAGTAGATTTCGGCAGCCATGTAGTCCGCAAAGTTACCGACATCGATAAGCTTCTTGGCCCTTTCGAAGTTTTCTGCCACAGAAACGGTCGTATCGGCAATATCATAGAGCATCTGCAGGTAAGAATCGATACTGCCGTCACCGCTTGCCGTAATCTTGTCGACACCGCCAACCTGCTTGACCATTTCCACCGAGCTGGAATTGATGCCGTAATTGGTTTCTACATAGGCGCGGTTGAAGCGTTCGCGCATATCATGGATGCCGTAGTACTTGCCGTTATAGAACACGACCACCTGGCGGCTTCTCTGGTAATCCACGCCACTGCCTTCCAGGATTGCACCCGCCATGGCATCGGCAATATAGTCGCTCACGAAACGGTTACCGTTGTTACGCAGGTTGAACGCCTTGAAAACGGAGTCGGACTTGCGCGTTTCGAACAGCGGGTATTTCAGGCGGCCATCCTGATATTCTTCGTGCATGGTAATCGCGACAGACTTCTTGTCGGCCACACGGCTCCATCCGCCCATCAGGGAGATGCCCGCATCGATTTCCCATGCCGGACCGGAAGACTTGCTTCCGTCAGCAAAATACATCACATGCACCGGATATTCAACATCTTCCATCAATCCTGCCGGGCAAGATTTCGGGTCGGCACTACCGCATTCCTTCTTGGGAATGTAATGCTTCGTGAAGAATTCAGGATCAACGCTGATAGCCACCACCGGCATATTTACCGACTCGTTGACGAAGAAGCTCTTCGTAATGACCTGACGGCCAAGGGAACCGCTCTTGTAGGCTGCACAGCGGAACGACATGCTTTCCGTAATGGTAATCTTCTCATTGAATTCCGGAGAAGAGCTCGTCGGTTCGGAGCCGTCCTTCGTACAACGTACCTTTACGCCTTCGGGCATAGACGGCGGATTCAAGTTGATTTTGTCGCTATAGAAACCGCTCGTAACCGCGCTCATGTCGATTTCCGGCACGAGATCGTCATAGGCCTTAGATTCCGTGTTGCGTTCTTCGGGAGTCGGCTTGTCGAAAAACTTCCAGACGCCACCATCCATAATACCCCAACTAATGCCAGACTTCAGTTCAGGGTAATCCACCGAATCACGAATCGCATAGTACGGGTCAATCAAGTAAACCGTTCCACCCTTATTGTTCAACTTCCAGTTGGTATGCGTACGGTAATGGGCGTAGTACTCCTCCCCATCCTTCCTCTTGAGCGTCGTATCCTTGGCACCGGCCGCTACAGCGTGGTTTTTCTTGTCGCAGAAAACAATCCTGAAGGACTTCGCCTTGATGACCTCGTTGCCAAAGACCCATTTGCGGGATTTATCGGCATTTTCAACAAGGGAATAACCCTTCAAGTTCGCATTCTCGGAACCGGCATTGTAAATTTCAATCCAGGCGCCATCATCGCCATCTTCGTCGGTCCAGTCCAAATTAACCGTCATGATTTCGGTAATGACCAATGCGGAGTTACCGACCCAGTGCAACGTTGTATCAAGTCCCACGTAAACCGTTTCGGCCACGAAAAGCGTTTCGCCCTTTTCCGTAATGTGCATCACGGTATCAATCTGCTTACGGCCGGTATCATTCCTGATAATCGTATCACCATGCCTATCTACAATCGTATCGGTAGTGATGACAAACGGATTTTCATTAATCGCATCGACCGAAGAAGAAGCATCTTCTCCCGAACAGGCGACCAAGAGGGCAAAAGCCAGGCTCATCCCGGCCAACAGGGAACTTTCGATTTTCGTTATTTGACGCACAATAATTACTCTCACAATAAAGGTTTTCAACAAGGACCACTTGCTGGACCCACTCAACCATCCATCCTTAAATTTAGCAGATTATGCGAAAAAAGCACATTTTTCAAGGTAATATTCTATTTACCCTTGACAACCCTCACATTTTTATCTAATATTGGCCTATCAAAATGGTTCTGTAGCTCAGTTGGTAGAGCAGTGGACTGAAAATCCGCGTGTCGTTGGTTCAACTCCAATCGGAACCACGAAGACCCCCGATGAAAGTCGGGGGTTTTCTTTTTTTTAACAAAAAATTTCAGGAAATGGCGAATTATGCGATTTTCGCCCAAAATTGGCAATTCAACGATTTTTATACAGCAGCCGCCTGACGCAAGGCTTCCGCCTCCGTCCTAATTTTGCGGAAATACTGGAACATCTCGTTCCAATGCGACAGGAGAGCGTCCACCAGTTCCGGCTGGAACTGGGCCCCACGCTGCTTGACGAATTCCTCGCGAATCTTTTCTTCGGGCCAAGCCGGCTTGTAGCAGCGAGGACTGGCCAAGGCGTCCAGAACATCCGCCACGGCGCAAATACGGCCTGCCAGGGGTATTTCTTCGCCCTTTAGGCCCCTCGGGTAACCCGAGCCATCCCAACGTTCGTGGTGCGAGCCCGCGATAGTCGCCGCAAAGCGCAACAGTTCGCGTTTGGACGTCTGCAAGGTCTGTTCGCCCACCAAGGCGTGGGACTTCATCTTCGCATATTCTTCATCCGTAAAGCGGCCCGGTTTGTTCAGAATGGCATCGGGAATGCTGACCTTGCCCAGGTCGTGCATCGGGGCGGCGAGGCGGATACGTTCGGCCTCTGCCTGCGGAAGCCCGTAATAAAGAGCCAGCTTATACGAAATTTCGGCCACGCGGCGGATATGGTCACCCGTTTCGTGGCTCCTGGATTCAGAGACGTCACCCAGGATGTGGATCAGCTCTTCCTGGGTCGCTTCAAGTTCTTCCTTGGACTTCTGCAGTTCTTCCGTCAGGCGCGCCGATTCAATCGTCTTGGCGGAATAAACAGCCGTCAAGACAAGGCGTTCCAAGTCTTGCCTGGAAAATACCGCACTTTCGCCCTTCTTGTTGATGGCCTGGTACACACCCATCACCTTGCCGTTTCCGTCACGGAGCGGAACCGTCATGACCGACGTGGTGTGGTAGTGGGTTGAATCGTCGCTCCGGCGATCGAAGCGGTCGTCCTTGTAGGCATCTTCGACCAGCAGGTTTTCGCCCGTCTTGACGGAATAGCCGACAAAGCCGGCCCCGATCGGGATGCGCAGCTGGTCCACGCCATGCGCTACTTTGGTCCAAAGTTCATTTGTCTGGGTATCGATAAGCCACAGGGAACAGCGGTCAGCCTGCACTAGGGAACGGCCCAAATCAGCCATCAGCACCAGCAACCCGTCCATCTTGCGTTCCGCAGCGATTTTCGGCATATACGAAAAGAGCAGGTCAAGGACCCTCTCGGTATCCGGGAGGCTTGATGCAACCAATTCGCTGGCTAGATTATCCATTACCGCAGCCATGCAATAAAAATAGCTATTTCTAGCGAAATATGCAAAACCATTTGACGGGACGGCCCTCGTTTTTTATCTTATCTCCGTCCCGGAGGAATAGGCTAATTGGTAAGTCAGCGGTCTTGAAAACCGCCGCCGTAAGGCTTGGGGGTTCGAGTCCCTCTTCCTCCGCTACCTCGGCACCTTCGGTGCCAGTTATTAGTTAATAGTTACTAGTTATTAGAATTGCGGGTTTCGAGAAGCATCTCGAAGCCCGCTTTTTTTACTTGGAACTCGGAACTCCATATTAAACATCCCATTCCATACGGCAATCCGCCACGAAATCCATCCTAGCCGTCGCGGGCTCGTCGTATATCAGCGTACATACTTTTACCGGCAGCGGGAAATCCTTGCCCAGCGCACTTGTACAGGCGCCCGTAGTCGCCCCCGTCGTGAACACGTCGTCTACGACAAAGACCGTCCCCTTCAGGGGGAGGCGCGCCGGCAAGTTCGCGGCAAATGCCCCCACGACATTCCAGGCGCGCTCATTCCGGGAAAGCTTCGTCTGGGAGACATGGAAATTCTTGCGCTTGAGCCACCGGCACACCCGGCCGCCGGTCGCCAAGGCAAAAGCCGATGCAATTTTTTCCGCCTGGTTATAGCCCCTTTCGCGGTACCTCGCCCTATGGAGCGGCACAGGGACAAAGAAAAACGGTTTCGCATACGGCGACAGGAAGTCGACCGCATCGCCGCCCTTGCAAAGCGACGACTGCCGCACCATATACGACGCCATGCCGGGAATGCTCCCGTACTTGAGCGCATGAACGAGCCGCCGGGTCAACGGCTGCATCGGGTACAGGCTCAAGGTGTCCGCATTCGGGAACTTGGGTTCCCAACCTCCATCGACAAGCGCCTTGCGGCAGGCAGGGCAAAGCCAGGGGTCAAGCCGTTCCGAAGACGTCCCGCAACCCAGGCATTCCATCCCGAACAAGAAATTCGATATACGACGAGCAATTTCCATATACAATCCGCCTTTCTCCTATAAAACGGATTTTTCCGGAAATCGTTCCGATTTTTTTGAAAAAATTACTGGCGGCGTCCCTGGTAGCGCATGCAAATAATGCCACCGACAAGGACCATGCACGTCATGGCGAAAGAACCGCCATACGAAAGGAACGGCAGGGGAAGCCCCGTCACCGGCATGAGGCCGACCGTCATCGCGATATTCACCAAGATATGGAACAGGAAGATGGTCGACGAGCCCATGATGATCAGCGTGATGAACGGGTCGGAATAGAGCTTGCACGTCGAAGTCGCTCGCCACAAGAAGATGACGTACAGGCACAAGATGACAAAGCAACCGACAAAGCCGAACTGTTCGCCCAGGACGCTAAAGATGAAGTCCGTATGTTCTTCGGGCAGGAACGAGAGGTTCGTCTGGGTTCCGTTACCGAAGCCCTTGCCGCCCAGGCCGCCGGAACCGATGGCCGTCAGGGACTGCAGCACCTGGTAACCGTCACCCAAGGGGTCACTCATGGGGTCAAGGAACGTATTCACGCGCTTTTGCTGGTGCGGTTCCAGCATGTTCCAGGCCATGGAACTCGCATACCCGGCCAAGATGTTCGTGAGCAAGAAGAAGATGGTCTGCGCCTTGGGCAGGCGGCGACGCATCAAGGCGAACACGACCGCACAAATCAGGAGTCCCCACAGCACCTGGTAAACCATCGTCTGCGAATGCGAGAACAGCACCGAAAGGAGCGGGCTTGTTATGAGGAACATGTCGACCAGCGTAAAGCCGGCAAAGAAAAACGCCACGTACGTTACCGCGATAAACACCAATGCGGTACTCAAGTCCGGCTGTTTCAGCACGAGGGCGAACGGGACGATGAAGAGGAAGAACGGGACGACGAACGTCTTGATTTTGAACAAACTAACAGGATGATTGGAAAGCCAGTACGAGATGGTGAGCAGGTAAGCGATTTTTGCAAATTCTGAAGGTTGCAGCTTAATAAAACCGAGGTCAATCCAGCGACCGGCACCCTTGACCACATCGCCCGCGAAGAACAGCACCACGCAGAGCAGCACCAGCGAAGCCGCGTAAAGCGGGACTGTCAAGCGCTTGAGCCAATCTATCTTCAGGAATACGATTCCCGTCGCCAGAAGGCAGCCGCCCACGAAATAGATAATCTGCTTGAACCAGAAGGATTCGTAGAAAACGACATCTTCGCTCGCGGTCGCAGAATACACCAGGACAATGCCGCAGGCCATCAAGGCGAACGTCGTGAGCAAGAAAACCCAGTCGAACTTCAACGACTTGTCCAAGAAACGTCCGGAACTCATTTCTTCTCCTCGTCTTCCTTGCCGAAATACGCCATCATCACCTTCCGGGCAATAGGTCCGGAAACGGCTCCGCCACCGCCCGCCGCTTCCATAATGACGGCCACTGCAATCTGCGGGTCGTCCAGGGGCGCCACCGCCGCATACCAGGCGTGCGTCTTCGCGCCCTTCTTCCATTCGCCGGAGCCCGTCTTGGCGCCCACGCGAATGCCGGGAATCGCCCCGCGCTTACCCGTACCGCCCGGATGGTTCACCACGGAATCCATGGCGGCCATCAAAATGCGGTGCGTTTCGGGCTTCATATTGCCCGGCCTGATAATCTCCGGCTCGTAACGGCGCACCACCGTGCCGTTGTCGTCGCGGAGTTCCTTCATAAGGTGCGGGCGGTAAACGCCCTTGTTCGTCGCCAGGGAACCGACCAGAACGGCCTGCTGCAACGGAGTCACCAGTTCGCCCTGGCCGATGGCGAGGTTCAAGATCA